>NZ_LJSC01000018.1:0-9580 GCF_001303875.1 Gemmobacter sp. LW-1
CAGGGGCACCATTCGGGCCAGCGACTTGCGGGCCAGACGGAAAACGGGGAACATGCGGACTTCCTCACTGTCAGGGCGTAGCGGTCGCGGGCGAGAATACGCGCCACCGTCGCCGAAGTAAACTTGGAGGCCGCAGCCCATGACCGATCCGCGCCCAGCCACCGGCAGACCGCCGCCGAAACCCGCGCCGGGCCTGTATTTCGTGGCAACCCCCATAGGCGCGGCCCGCGACATCACGCTGCGTGCGCTGGATCTTCTGGCGACCGCAGATGTTTTGGCCGCCGAGGATACCCGTACCCTGCGGCATCTGATGGAAATTCATGGCGTCCCGCTGGGCGACCGGCCACTGGTCGCTTACCATGATCATAACGGCGAACAGGCGAGGCCCCGGCTGCTGGCGGCGCTGGCGGCAGGACGCAGCGTGGCCTATACTTCCGAGGCCGGGACCCCGCTGGTGGCCGATCCGGGCTATCAGCTTGGCCGCGCCGCCATCGCCGCCGGATATGCGGTGCATACCGCCCCCGGCCCCTCGGCCGCCATTGCGGCGCTGACCGTGTCAGGCCTGCCGTCGGACAGGTTCCTTTTCGTCGGGTTCCCGCCTCAGTCCGGCGAGGCGCGCCGCAAGTTCCTGGCTGGCATCGCCCGCAGCGATGCGACGGCGATCCTATATGAAAGCCCGAAACGCGTTAGGAAATTGTTAGATGAATTGCCGGAACATACAGGAGGCGAAAGACAGATCGTTATCTGCCGGGAATTGACCAAGCGATTCGAGGAGGTGCTGCGCGGGACGGTACAGGAACTGCGCGACCGGATCGGCGATCAGGATCCGAAGGGGGAAATCGTTGTGCTGATTGACCGTGCCCCGGCAGAAACGGCCCGTGCGGAAGATCTTGAAACCGCGTTGCGCCAGGCGTTGCGCGATCACCGTGTGAAGGAAGCCGCAGCGATGGTGGCGGAGGCGTTGGGGCTGCCCCGGCGAGAGGTTTACCAGCGGGCATTGCAATTGATCGGAGAGTGAGGATGCAAAAACAGCGCGCGGATCGCGGGGCAAGGGCCTGGCAGGCCGGTGCGGCGGCAGAAGGTTCGGTCGAGCGTCTGTATGAACGCGGTGGCCGTCAGATCGTTGCACGGCGCTGGCGCGGGCAGGGGGGTGAGATTGATCTGGTGGCGCGTGATGGCGCTGAAATCATCTTCATCGAGGTGAAGCAAAGCGCTACCCATGCACAGGCCGCCGAACATCTCGGGCCCCGCCAGATGGCACGCATCTGTACCGCCGCTTCTGAATATCTGGCGCAGGAACCGCTGGGGCAGTTGACGCCGGTGCGCTTCGATGTCGCGCTGGTCGACGGGGCGGGGCGTATCGAGATTCTGGAAAACGCTTTCGCGGCCTGATTGCATCGGCCTGCACCTTGCGGCAGGAAGGGGCGTCAGCAGGAGGATTGCCCATGCGTCTCAAGGTCGCGTTTCAGATGGACCCCATCGGGTCGGTGAACATCGACGCGGACAGTTCGTTCCGTATTGCGCTGGAAGCGCAGGCTCGCGGACACGAGCTGTTTTTCTACACGCCCGACAATCTCGCCTTCGTCGAGGGGCGGGTGATGGCGCGCGGCTTCCCCATCGAATTGCGGCGTGAACTCGGCAATCACGTCAGCTACGGCGCGGAAACCGAGGTTGATCTTGCTGATTTCGATGTGGTCTGGTTACGGCAAGATCCGCCGTTCGACATGGGCTATATCACCACCACGCATCTGCTGGAGATGATCCATCCGAAAACCCTAGTGGTGAATGATCCGTTCTGGGTGCGCAACAGCCCCGAGAAGCTTTTGGTTTTGCGTTTCCCGGAATTGACGCCGCCGACCGCCATTGCGCGCGATCTGCGGACGATCCGCGCCTTCAAGGAAAAGCATGGCGACATCATCCTGAAGCCACTTTACGGCAACGGAGGGGCGGGCGTGTTCCGGCTTGACCCGAATGACCGCAATCTTGCTTCGCTGCACGAGCTGTTCACTTCGATGAGCCGCGAGCCGATGATCGTGCAGAAATTCCTGCCTGCCGTCTCCCGGGGCGACAAGCGGGTGATTCTGGTCGATGGCGAGCCGGTGGGCGCGATCAACCGGGTGCCGCAGGCCGGGGAGACGCGGTCCAACATGCATGTCGGCGGTCGCCCCGAGAAGGTGGGCCTGACAGAACGCGATCTGGAGATCTGTCGCACCATCGGCCCGGTCCTGAAGGAAAAGGGGCAGGTTTTCGTGGGCATTGATGTGATCGGCGACTGGCTGACAGAGATCAACGTGACCTCGCCCACCGGCATTCAGGAACTGGAGCGGTTTGACGGCACCAATACCGCTGCCCACATCTGGGAAGTGATCGAAGCGAAACGCGGGGCATAACCGCAGGCGCCTCAGGCGGATGTGCGGTTGGCCAATGAGAGCCGGAAGCTGACTGCCTCTGCCACATGGGGGCTGCGGACTTGCGGCTCTTCCGCCAGATCAGCAATGGTGCGCGCCACACGCAGAATGCGGTGATAGGCGCGCGCTGACAGGCCGAAACGCTCGGCGACGCGGTTCAGCAGCGCGCGACCCTCGGCATCGGGCGTGGCGATTTCCTCCAGCAGGCGGCCCTCTGCATCGGCATTCACCCGCAGGCCCGGATGGCTGGCAAAGCGGCGCGTTTGTAGGGCGCGGGCCGCGGCCACCCGCGCGGCTACCGTCGCCGAATCATCCCCCGAGGCCGGCAGGTCGAGGTCTGTGAAAGCCACAGGGGGCACGTCGACCCGCAGGTCGAACCTGTCCATCAACGGGCCGGATATGCGGCCAAGATAATCCTCGCCGCAACCGGGAACACGGGCACAGGCGCGCGCCGGGTCGCTGAGATAGCCGCATTTGCAGGGGTTGGCGGCCGCGACCAGCAGGAAACGGCTGGGGTAACGGATATGCGCATTGGCGCGAGCCACAACCACATCGCCGGTTTCGATGGGCTGGCGCAGGGTTTCCAGCACGGTGCGGGGAAATTCGGGCAACTCGTCCAGAAACAGCACGCCGTTGTGCGCGAGACTGATTTCGCCGGGCTTGGCGCCGCGCCCGCCACCGACGATGGCTGCCATGGAGGCGGTGTGATGCGGCTCGCGGAACGGGCGTTCGCGCGAGATGCCGCCATCGCCCAGCAGTCCCGCAAGCGAGTGGATCATCGAGGTTTCCAGCGCCTCGGCGGCGGAAAGCGGTGGCAGGATGCCGGGCATCCGGGCGGCCAGCATGGATTTGCCGGACCCCGGCGCGCCAACCATCATCATGTGATGCCGCCCGGCGGCGGCGATTTCCAGCGCCCGCTTCGCCCGTTCCTGCCCCTTCACATCGCGCAGGTCACGGGTTTGCGCAGGGCGGGCAACCTCGCCTGCCTCGGAGGGGGTGATGGCGCTCTGCCCGGTGAAATGCCGTACCACCTGATCGAGCGCCCCTGCGCCCAGAACCTGCGTGGCGCCGACCCAGGCGGCCTCGGCGCCGCAGGCGCGGGGGCAGATCAGCTTGCGGTCGGCTTCGGCTGCGGCCATTGCGGCAGGCAGGGCGCCGACGACCGGCACCAGCCGCCCGTCGAGCGAAAGCTCCCCCAGCGACACCACCTGTTCCACCTCGTCACGCGGCAGGATCTCCAGCGCGGCCAGCAGGGCGACCGCGATGGGCAAGTCGAAATGCGAACCCTCCTTGGGCAGGTCGGCAGGCGACAGGTTTACGGTGATCCGCTTGGACGGCAGCGCGATGGACATGGTGGCAAGGGCCGCGCGCACCCGTTCCTTCGCCTCGGAAACCGCCTTGTCGGGCAGGCCGACCACAGAGAACGAGGGCAAGCCCGCCGCCACGGCGCATTGCACCTCGACCATGCGGGCCTCGATCCCTTCGAAGGCGACGGTAAAGGTGCGCGCAACCATGCTCTGCCCCGTTCAGCTTCGTTAACGGGTAGAGGCGAATGGTTTACGAACGGTAAATGGCCATGAAGGCGGGCCAGGCCTCCGGGTCTGCTGCGGTCTTGTCGCGGCAGAAGACATTGCAGAAGCCAAAACGCCGTCCCTCCAGTTCAAGCGCATGGGTCACCGGCTTGCCGGAATAGGGGCAGGTGGTGTTATCGGCGGTGGCTCCCTCGACCGCGCGGGCAGGCAACACAGCCGGGCCGGGCCAGGCGCGTTGTGGCCAGTCGCGGCGGTAGAAGGGCTGATCGGCTCCGTCCACCATACCCATTGCGCGCCAGCGGCGGAAGGCGGGGTGGGCCAGATGCGCGGCGACATAGGCAGACGCCTGTGCGCCGACCGGCAGGTTATAGGTGGCAATGCGGGTGGCGACAGGTGCAAAGAAGACGTCCGCCGCCGAATAATTGCCGCAAAGCCAGTCGCCTGTTGCGCCGGTTTCCCGCCGCGCCCAGGCCCAGATCTGTTGCAGCCGCTCCAGATCGGCCAGAACCTCGGGCGGTGGTTCGCAGGTCTCGTAGGAGATGCGCAGGTTCATCGGACAATGGCCGCGCAGGGCGGTGAAACCTGCGTGCATCTCGGCTGCAAGCGCGCGTGCTACAGCGCGGGCGCGCGGATCCGCAGGCCAGTGCCCGGCTTCGGGATGCCGGCTGGCGAGTTCTTCGGCGATGGCAAGGCTTTCGGCCACGACCACTCCCTCGGGCATGCGCACGGCGGGCACGGTGCGGGCAGGGGCGAATTGCGCCAGAAGCGCCGGAAATTCATCGGTATAAAGCCGGGCGCGGTGCAGGTTGCAGGGCAGGCCGAACGCCTCGAACAACAGCCAGCCGCGGAGCGACCAACTGGAATAGGCGCGGTCGCCAATGGCAAGATCATAGGGGGCGGTCATGAAATGCTCCGTGTTTTCCTGAGCCTAGCGCGCGAAGGTCAGGCGGGGAAACGAAACTCTGTCGGGAGATACATCACGGAATGTGATTGATCGTCTCGGCCCGCCAGCGCCGGTTGTCGAAGCTGAGGCAGGTCACAGATAAAGGGTCAATCCGGTGTCCCAATGCTTCGGAAGGCGCCTCATCCAGCGCCAGTGCCAGCCGGGTCAGGATGACCCCCATATGCGCCACGATGACAAGATCGGGCATGGCCGCCGATATCAGGGCCTGCACCGCGCCGTCAATTCGCTGCGCTGCGGCGTTCCAGCTTTCACCGCCGGGGGGCGCGATATCGCCGGGATCTTCCCAATAGGCGCGGGACAGGTCCGGGTCGCGGGCCGAAACCTCATCAAACCGCAAGCCCTCCCATTCGCCGAAATGCAGCTCGCGCAGGTCGTCGCGGGCAGGCAGGCGGGGGCGGGATCCCGCCAGCGCATCTGCCGTGGCGCGGGCGCGCAGCAGGGTTGACGACACGACCGGCGCCGCCGCTGGCAGATAGGCGTCCAGCCGGGCAATGGCTGCGATATCCGACAGATCGGCGGGCACATCCCGCCAGCCGCAGAAGGCGCGCTCATGCGTCGGTCCGTGCCGGACCCACCAAAGCCGCTTCATGGCAGTTGTCCCTTCAGCACCACCGGCAGCCCGGCGATGACGGCAACGGCCAGACCGGCCGCCTCGGCGAGCCGCTGGTTCAGGCGCCCCTGTTCATCGCGAAAGCGCCGCGCCAGCGCGTTTTCCGGCACGATGGACCAGCCGACCTCGTTGCTGACAACGACGACCGGCGCCGCGCAGGCGGTCAGTGCGGCCAGCAACCGTGCGGCCTCTGCCGCCAGATCAGCCTCCGCCAGCATGCGGTTGCTCAGCCAGAGGGTCGCGCAATCGACGAGCACGACCGATCCTGCCGCCACCGCCGCCACCGCCTCGGGCAGATCATGCGGCGCCTCGACGGTGTGCCAGTCCGCGCCGCGGTCAAGGCGGTGCGTGGCGATGCGGTCGCGCATCTCGTCATCCCAAGCCTGCGCCGTGGCGATATAGGTGCGGGGAAGGCCGGTCTGCCGGACCAGCCGCTCCGCAAATCGTGACTTGCCGGAACGGGAACCGCCCAGCACGATCGAAAGTTGTGGCAGGGATAGTTGTTTTGTTTGTGATCCGATCACCGGCTTGCCTCGTATCCCTGGTATCCGGCGACACCGATCACACCGGGCACCGACGGGGGAATGTCATGGCGCTTGACGGATATACACATCAACGCTTGTCCCGCCAAGCGATGCGGGCAGAGCTGTTGGACGCAGAGACAGAATCGCAGCTGGCACGGGCCTGGCGCGATGAACGCGATCAGGCCGCGCTGAACCGGCTCATCCACGCTTACATGAGGCTTGCGATTTCCATGGCGGCGAAGTTCCGTCGGTATGGTACGCCGATGAACGATCTGATCCAGACGGCATCGCTGGGCCTGATGAAGGCGGCCGACAAATTCGACCCGGATCGCGGCGTGCGCTTTTCGACCTATGCCGTGTGGTGGGTAAAGGCGGAATTGCAGGAGCATGTGATGCGCGACTGGTCGCTGGTGCGCACCGGCTCCACCTCGGGGCAGAAGACGCTGTTCTTCAATCTTGCGCGCGTGCGGTCGCGGCTGGACCGCGAGCTGGGGCAGCCCGGCCCCGTCGCGCTGCGTGCGGCGGTGGCGGCAGAACTTGGCGTCTCGCTCGGCGATGTGGAGATGATGGAGGCCCGCCTGTCGGGGGGCGATTTCTCGCTGAATGCCGTGCAGGCGGGCGAGGGCGAGGGCCGCGAATGGGTGGACCTGCTGGAAGATGATGCGCCCCGTCCTGCTGAAACCGTTGAAGCGGCCCATGATCTTGAAATCCTGCGCGGCTGGCTGTCGGATGCGCTGAATGGCCTTTCCCCGCGCGAGCGGCTGATCGTGACAGAACGGCAATTGCGCGCACCGGGGCGCACACTGGAAAGCCTGGGGCAGGAACTTGGCCTGTCGAAAGAACGTGTGCGCCAGATCGAGGCAGCGGCCCATGGCAAGCTGCGGGTCGCGCTGGAAACCGGGGCGCCGGGGATTGCTGATCTGCTTTAGGGTTTGGCGCGGGCAATCAGGGCCAGAACCTCTGGCCCCAGCGCCGCGACGATCTTGCCCACCCCTTCGGCATTGGGGTGGATGCCGTCGCCCTGCATCAACCCACGCAACGCTGCGGGGTCTGCGTTGCCCAGACCAGCCATGAAATTCGGCACCAGAAGCGTGCCGTATTTCGCTGCCAGATCAGGATAGATCGCATCGAATTCGGCCTTCCATTCCGGCCCGAAATTCGCAGGCCCCGGCAGGCCGATCAGCAGGACGGGCAGGTTGCGCATCTGTGCCTTGGCCAGAATGGCATCCAGATTGGCCCGCGTCGTCGCCGGGTCCAGCCCGCGCAACAGGTCATTGCCGCCCAGCGTCACGATCAGCGCATCGGTTTCCGGCGTCAGCGACCAGTCAAGCCGCGCCAGCCCACCCGCCGTTGTATCACCCGACACGCCCGCATTTAACACCACCGCGTCACTGCCCTGTGCCCTGAGCCAGCCCTGCAACTGTGGCACCAGCCCCTCGCCCTCGGGCAGGCCATAGCCTGCGGTCAGGCTGTCCCCCAGTGCAACCACGGTCACAGGTTCGGCACCTGCGGGCAGAACCGTCATCGCAACTATCGGCAAGGCTTTGCAAAAACGCGCCACCGTCCCATATCCAACCGAGGCAGACAGGCAAGAGGCGAAGCGGATGACGGTCAGCGGCATGGGCGATCCCATTCTGGTGTTGCAGGGGGCAGGGCTTACCCTGAACGGAAATGCGGGCGCGGTCGAGATTCTCAAGGGCATCTCACTGACGGTTGATCGGGGTGAGACGCTGGGTCTGATCGGCCCCTCCGGCTCGGGAAAATCCTCGCTTCTGATGCTGATGGGGGGGCTGGAGCGCGCGACGCAAGGGCAGGTCAGCGCGCTGGGGCAGGATCTGGGCGCGATGGACGAAGACGCGCTGGCGCGCTTTCGCCGGGGTAACATGGGCGTGGTGTTCCAGAGCTTTCACCTGATCCCGACCATGACCGCGCTGGAAAACGTGGCCGTGCCGCTGGAGCTTGCCGGCGCCCGTGACGCTTTTGACCGGGCTGAGGCCGAGTTGCGCGCCGTGGGCCTTGGCCACCGGCTGGATCACTACCCGGCCCAGATGTCGGGGGGCGAGCAGCAGCGCGTGGCGCTGGCGCGCGCTGCGGCACCGCGCCCGGCGATCCTGCTGGCAGATGAGCCGACCGGCAATCTGGACGGGGTGAATGGCGCCGCCATCATGGACATGCTGTTCGGCCTGCGCGACCGCCATGGCGCCACGCTGGTTCTGGTGACCCATGCGCCGGAGCTGGCCGCGCGCTGTGATCGGGTGGTGCGGCTGGTGGATGGCAAAGTCGCGGATGGGCAGGTGGCGGCATGAGCTGGCCTCTGGCGATCCGGCTGGCGCGGCGTGAGTTGCGCGGCGGCATCCGGGGCTTCCGCATCTTCCTCGCCTGTATCGCGCTGGGTGTCGCCGCCATCGCGGCAGTGGGCGAGTTGCGCGGCGCCATCCATGCCGGACTGGACGCGCAGGGCATGGTTCTGCTGGGCGGCGATGCGCAGATGGAATTTACCTATCGCTACGCTGATGAAGACGAACGTGCCTTCATGGCCGGGGCGGCCGACCGGGTGTCCGAGGTGGTGGATTTCCGTTCCATGCTGGTCGCGGGCGAGGAGCGCGGGCTGACGCAGATCACGGCAGTGGACGATCTTTACCCGCTGAAAGGTGAGGTTCTGCTGGACCCGCCGATGCCGCTGGCAGAGGCGCTGACCCCGCGTGATGGTTTGCCCGGCGCGGTGATCGACCCGGTTCTGATGGACCGGCTGGGCCTTGCACCCGGCGCCACCGTCAAACTGGGTACACAGGCCTTTCGCGTTGCGGCGGCCCTGATCCGCCAGCCCGACAGCGCAACGGGAGGCTTTGGTCTTGGCCCGCCAACGCTGGTGCGCAGCGCCGATCTTGCGAATTCGGGCCTGCTGGTGCCCGGTGCGCTGTTCGAAACGAAATACCGGCTGGACCTGCCGCCGGGCACCGATCTGGATGCTGTGCAGGCGGCGGCCGAGTCGCGGTTCACCGACAAGGGCTTGCGCTGGCGGGACAGTCGGCGCGCCGCGCCGGGGGTGGAGCGTTTCGTGGATCGCATCGGCGCCTTTCTCGTGCTGGTGGGGCTGGCCGGGCTGGCCGTAGGCGGCGTTGGTGTTTCCGCTGCTGTGCGAGCCTGGGCCGAGGAAAAGGTGCCGGTCATCGCCACGCTGAAGACGCTGGGCGCTGAAAGCGGGCTGATCTTCCGGCTGTTTCTGGTGCAGGCAGGCGTATTGGCGGTGGTGGGGGTGGTCATCGGGCTGGCGCTGGGTGCGCTGGTGCCGGTGCTGGCCGGGCCGCTGATCGCAGGTGCTCTGCCGTTTCCGGTGGAATTTGCCGTCTATCCCGGCCCCTTGGTCGAGGCGGCCTTCTATGGCCTGATCACCGCGCTTCTGTTCACGCTCTGGCCACTGGCGCAGGTGGAACATGTGCGCGCAGCGGCGCTGTATCGCGGGGCCGGCCGGGGGGGCTGGCCTGCACCGGGCCGCATTCTGACCATTGTGGCGCTGGCGGCCGTGCTGATCGGAGCGGCGG
>NZ_LJSC01000019.1:0-3028 GCF_001303875.1 Gemmobacter sp. LW-1
GATGGCTGGCCGTGGTGCGCAGCCCGGCGGTTTCATAGCTGTCCTTGACCGTGACCGGCACACCGAACAGCGGGCCATCGGGGCCTTCGCCCTCCGGCGGTGCGGGCGTGACCAGCGCCACCAGATGCGCCAGCCCTGCCTGCCGCGCCACCATGTGCCGGGCATGCAGCAGCCGGTCGCCTGCCGCGCGGGCCGAAGTGGCCAGTTGATCGAAGCCGCCGTTCATCCCCACAACTCCCGCAGGCGGGCCGGAACGGCCATATCGGTATCATGCAGAAAGAAATGCCCGCCGGAAAACCAGTGCACCGCACCCGGCTCGGTGCTTTCCTCCAGCCAGCGCGGCACGGTTTCGGCGGGCACCTCCGGGTCGTCCGGCGCGGCGAAAGCATGGATCGGCACCGGCAGGCGCGGCATGGCGCGGTAGCTGTAGCCGTTCAGCATGGCGAAATCGGCGCGCAGCATCGGGGTCAGCAGCCGCATCATCTCGGCATTGCCCAGCACCTCGGGCGGGGTGCCGCCCAGCCCGGCCAGCCGGTCCCGGAACTGCGCATCGTCCAGCAGATGCAGGTCGTCGCGGTCCAGCGCGCCGGGCCAGCGACAGCCGGAGGCGACCATCAGACCGGGGCGGCGCAACTGCATCATGGTGCAGATGCGCAAGACCTCGAAAGCCAGAACCGCGCCCATGGAATGCCCGAAAAAGGCAAACTCCGCCGCGCCCGCATCACTGGCGATGGCGGCCGCGATCTGCATGGCGGCGGGGCGCATCTCGGTCAGCGGTGGCTCCTTCAGCCGCAGCCCGCGCCCCGGCAGGTTGACGACGGAAAGCGCGATGTCCGGCCCCAGCGCCGCCGACCAGCCGACGAAAGCCGCCGGATTGCCGCCCAGATAGGGAAAGAGGTAAAGCCTGCGCCGCGCCTGCGGCTTGGCAATCTCCAGAAGCCAGGGCGAGGCCATCACGCGCCCTCCGCATCGGTTACGATCCGGCCATCGGCCAGCTTCACCACCCGGTCGGCGCAGCCGAAATAGGCGTCGTCATGGGTGATGACCAGCACCGCCTTGCCGCGCGCCTTCAGCTCGGGCAGCAGTTCGGTATAGAACACCGCCTTGAACACCGGGTCCTGATCGGCGGCCCATTCGTCGAACAGATAGACCGGCCGGTCCTCCAGATAGGCCGAGACCAGCGCAAGCCGCTTGCGCTGCCCCGTCGAAAGATCGGTGGTGCTGAGGCATCCGTTCCGCACCGTCACCTTGTGCGCCATCCGCAGATCCGCGATCAGGCTGCGGGCCTTCGCCTCCATTCCCGGATCATCGCTGCCCGGCAATTGCTCGAACAGGTGGAAATCGGCAAAGACCGCCGAAAACGCCTGCCGGTAGCTGGCAAGCGTGGCCTCGGTCACCGGCTGGCCATCCACCGCGATGCCGCCACCCTCGGGGTGGTAAAGGCCGCACAGCAGCATCGCCAGCGTGGTCTTGCCGCTGCCGTTGCCGCCGACCAGAAACACCACCTCGCCCCGCCGCAGTGTCAGGTCGATGGGCCCGAGGGTGAACACCCCGTCTTCGGAGTCCCGCGCATAGCTGTGGGTCACACCGCGCAGCGCGATGTGATCCTGCACCGGCATCGGCGGCGGAAGCGTCGCCGCCGGGTCCAGATCGGCGGAAAGCTGTTCGATGCGTTCCAGTGCCACGGCGGATTGACGCAGGGCGGGCAGGCTGATCATCACCTCGCTGACCGGCCGCACGAGATAGAGCATCAGCAGCACGGCAGGCAGCATGTCGCGCCCGGTCAGGCCCGGCATCAGGAACAGCACGACCCCGATAACCAGATAGAACAGGCTGTTGCCGATGTTCACCACCCAGATATAGGCCGACATCGCGCCCACATAGCTGCGCGCCACCCCGGCGGCGGCGGGGCCGATCACCCGGTCGATGTAATGCGCGCCGCGCGGGCTGTTCAGTTGCAGCTCCTTCGCGCCCTCGATCAGCGCGCGCTGACGGATGTAGAGCTGGTCGATTTCCTCCCGCAGGCGGAAGATGCGGGCGATCGGGCGGCGCTCGGCCAGTTTGAACAGGCTGGCCCCGACCAGAAGGCAGGCAAAGACCGCCGCGCAGATCTGCCAGTCCACCCAGGCGAGATAGCCGAAGCAGCCCAGGATCAGCAGCAGGTTGCCGATCAGCAGCGGCACAAGCTGCACCGCGCCGACGAAACTGTCCATGTCGCGGGTCAGTATGGTCAGCAGCGGTTGCCGCCCGATTTCCTGCAAGCGGATCTGCGGGGTGGCCAGCAGGCGCCGCGCCAGCGTCAGCCGCAGGTCCAGCAGCACCTTCTGCGCCAGCCGGATCAGCCAGACCTCGGACAGCACGCGCAGGCTGAAATGCACGGCGGCGGCGGTAAAGAAGGCGACGGCAAGCGCAAGGCTGCGGCTTTCGGCCTCCAGCGCGCGGCTGATGACGATGGCCATGATCGCGGCGCCGGCCCCGCTGGCAAGGCTTGCCAGCACCGAAAGCGCGGCCCCGCCCGGCGCGGCGCGGAACAGGGTGGAGAGCAGGCGGTTCATGCCGGGTTCCTTGCGCAAAGTGTGGTGCAGCCCGCAGGGCCCAGATGCCACCGAACATCGCTGACATCGCCGCCGAAGGCCAGATGCAGCCGGTCGGCGGCCATGCCCGCCACCGTGACCTCGTGAAATTCCAGCATCCGGCCGACCTCGGCCGCCACCGCCTTGTAAAAGGCTTCCTTGGCGGAAAAGACGAGGGTCAGGAAGGCGGCGAAGCCAAGGCCCGCAGGCCGTGTGGCGGCATCGCCGGGGGCGAGGATCTGCCGGGCCAGCGCGGGCGCTTCGGCCTCGGGGATCGGCTGTTCGCAATCCACCCCCAACTGGCGATACTGGCGCGAGACGACCGCCACTGCCCGCCGGTCATCATGGCTGATCGACCCGGCGACACCGGGCGGCCAGACAGGCGCGCGGTCGGAACGGCCAACATGCTCCGCCGCCCCGAGCCGCCGCAGCGCCTGCGCCGCCACCAGCCGCCC
>NZ_LJSC01000020.1:0-26936 GCF_001303875.1 Gemmobacter sp. LW-1
GCCCCAGCGCGCCCCCCCATGCCCCCGGGCGCGGCCCGTGGATCAGCGAGGCACCCAGCGCCGCCGCCTCCATCGGGTTGCGGATGCAGCCGGTTCCGGCCAGAGATCCACCCAGAAAACAGATCGGCGCCAGCCGATACCACAGCCCCATCTCTGACGTATCGGCAAGGAAGACCTCGGTATCCGGCTCGGGTTCCTCATCCGCACTGCGCTGTGCGACCTGCCACCCCTCAGCCTCCTCCATGCGTTGTGCCAGCAGCGGTGCACGGGCCGGGTCTTCAGGCACAAGGATCAGCAGCAAACGATGCGCCTGCCGCAGCGCGGCGCGGTGCGCCTCGATCACGGCGGTTTCCTCGGCCTCCGGCAGACAGGCCGCCAGCCAGACCGGACGCGCCGCAAACAGATGCGCCAGCGCCTCGCGTTCGGCCTCGTTGCCGGGCAGCACATGGCTGGGTTCTTCCAGACGACCCGCGACGCTGATGCGATTGGCGGCCACCGACCGGCGCAGACTTCGGGCCGCCGCATCGTCCACCGCACAGATCTGCGTAAAATCAGCCAGCGCCGATTTCACCAGACCCGGATACCAGCCATCGCGGCCCGGCGGCAGATGTGGCGCCCGAGCAGCCAGCATGGCCATCGGTATCCTGCGCTCCGCCGCCTCGTGCAGGATCGAGGGTCGCAACTCTCCGCCCGAGAACAACACCACATCGGGACGCCAGTGATCCAGAAACAGCCGCGCGCCCGCAGCACTTTCCCCCGGCGGCGGCTGCCAGATCGTCCCGCCAGGCAAGGCGGCAGGCCGCTCGGGCGCGGTCAGCAGGACGGGGTGGCCATCCTCGTCGCGGATATGGCGGGCCAGTTCGGCCATCTGCGGCGCCAGATCCGCAGTCGGCGCATGCAGCCACGCCAGCCGCCCCGGTGGCCGCTCCGGCCAATCGGGCCGGACCAGCGGCTCTTTCCGTGCCGCGATCTGGTATAGCGTCAGGCCGATGGAGGGCATTCATGCGCCCGGGGGAGATCAGGCCCCCAGCTCCTCGGTCGGCGAGGCGGGCTCTGCCTCATCCCGCAGGCGGTGGATATGGGCGATGAAATAGCGCATGTGGGCGTCATCCACCGTGCGCTGCGCCTCGGCTTTCCAGGCGCTGTAGGCGGTCTGGTAATCGGGGAACATGCCGACGACATGGATCTTTGACACGTCCTTGAAGACGTTCTTTGTCGGGCTGACCAGTTCGCCGCCAAAGACGAGGTGCAGACGTTGCGCCATGTATAAGCTCCGCTTTCAGATATGTCGCCAAGCTAACGGAAGCAGCGGCGAAGTTAAAGCCGCCGCCCCGTCACAGAGCCGCATTTACAGGGAAAAATCGGGACTTGCCCGAAAATTCACTCGCCCAGGATTTCTGCCTGATGTTCGCCCAGTTTCGGGGAAGGCCGGTCCAGCGACAGTTCGGCCCCCGAGAAGGTGAAGGGCGAGCGCACGCCCGGCACACCGTCCGGCGCGATCTGCATGCCGCGCGCCACGATCTGCGGATCGGCAAAGACCTCGGCCATGTCATTGATCGGTCCGGCAGGCACGCCCTGCGCCTCGCAGGCGGCCAGAAGGTCCGCCTTGGTCATGGCCCGCGTCGCCGCGCTGAGCGCCTCGGTCATCACCTCGCGGTGGGCGATGCGGTCGGCGTTGGTCAGGAAGCGCGGATCATCGGCCATTCCGGGCAGGCCGAGCAGACCGCAAAGCTTGCGATACTGGCTGTCGTTTCCGGTGGCGAGGATGATCCAGCCGTCGGCGCAATCGAACACTGCATAAGGTGCAAGGTTCGGATGCGCATTGCCCATCTTGCGCGGCGCCGTGCCGGTGGCGAGGTAGTTCATCGCCTGATTGGCCATGATCGAGGTCGCCACATCCATCAGCGCCATGTCGATGTGCTGCCCTTCGCCGGTGCGACCACGCTGCACGATCGCGGCAAGGATCGCGGTGGCGGAATAGATGCCGGTAAAGACATCGGTCACCGCCACGCCCACCTTTTGCGGCTGGCCCTCGGGCTCGCCCGTCACGCTCATCAGCCCGGTCATGCCCTGGATGATGAAGTCATATCCCGCGCGGGCGGCATAGGGTCCGGTCTGGCCGAATCCGGTGATGGAGCAATAGATCAGCCGGGGATTCACCGCGCGCAGGCTTTCGTAATCCAGCCCGTATTTCTTCAGCCCGCCCAGCTTGAAATTCTCGATCACCACATCGGCATCGGCCACCAGACGACGCACGACGTCCTGCCCTTCCGGCGTACGGAAATCGCAGGTGACCGAGCGTTTGCCCCGGTTGCAGCAATGGAAATAGGCGGCACTGCGGTCGCCTTCGCGCTCGATGAAAGGGGGTCCCCAACGGCGCGTATCGTCGCCTTCCGGCGCCTCGACCTTGATGACTTCGGCACCCAGATCGGCCAGTGTCTGCCCGGCCCAAGGCCCGGCAAGAATCCGGGCCAGTTCGATCACGCGAATACCTTCCAGAGGTGCGGGCATCTTACTTGGCAAGCTCCGCATCCAGCAGTGCCTTCAGGTCGGCATAGCTCATGTTCGAATGCTTGGTGCCATTGATGAACAGGGTCGGCGTGCCTTCCACCCCGTCGGCTTCCATGTTTTCCTGGAATTTCGTGACCATGGCCTCCGCCATCGCCTGATCCTTGAAGCAGGCGTCAAGCTGATCGTCTGTCATCCCGGCGCTGCGGCCGATGGTCTTGAGATTGTTGATCACCACATTCGGATCGTCCGAAGCGGCCCAGTCGCGCTGCTTTTCGAACAGCAGGCCGTTGATGCCGAAATAACGCATCTCGCCACCGCAGCGCGCCATCATCGCCGCCCACAGCCCGTAGCGGTCGAAATACACCTCGCGATAGACGAACTTCACCTTGCCGGTGTCGATGTAGTCGGCCTTGAGCGGTTTGAAGACATCGCTGTGAAAGTTCGCGCAATGCGGGCAGGTGTAAGAGGCGTATTCGGTCAGCGTGACCTTCGCGTCCGGATTGCCCAGCACAAGCTCCGTGACCTCTGGCGCGGGCGTGGACTCCGCCGGGGCGGGCGCGGCTTCGGTCTGTGCGAATGCGGCACTGCCGCCCAGCAGGCCGCCGAAAAGGCCGATGGCCGTGGTGGACAGGGCAAGGCCAAGCAGGCCGCGGCGGGTCAGAAGGTTCATGGCAGTGCCTTTCAGCTTTTCCGGCGAGTTAAGATATTCTGCGCCAGCGTTTCAAGGGCGCTTCTCAGCCCCTCGTCCTGCACGCCCTCGGCGGTGGCGCGTGCCTTGCTGGCGATTTCGGGCGCGACGGGTCTCGGCGCCACGGGAGGCGCCGGAGCGAACTGCGCCTGTCCCTCGGCAAAGCCCGAGGGCGCGGTCTGGGTCAGGCTGATGCGGCCGATGGCAGCATAGCCATAGCAGGCGTTCACCCGTTCCTGGATGCGCGGCAGTTGCATCTGCACCATGGGCGCATCAGTGGGTTTGACCAGCAGCGTCAGCGTCGCCCCGAAGGCCCCGCGCGCAAAGCCCACCTTCACCGGTCGGGTGATCCGCGCCAGATCGGCGCCCACCACATCAGGCCAGTGGGTCAGAAGCCGCGTCACCGCGAAGCCCCGGCTTTCCCCCGCGCTGCGGATGCGATCCTTCAGCAAGCCCGAGGCCGCCTCGAACCCGCGCATGCGCCGACCCTGCCGCTGTGTGCGGTCGGGGCGGGGCGTATCGCCGCGGTTGTCCTCGGTCATGGGCCTGTCTCCGTGGCCTGTCTCGGTCATTGGCCTGTCTCGGTCTTTCGCAGCAGCTTAGCCGCCCGCAAGCCGACGGGCCAGCAGGCAGCATCGGAAAGACGCATAAAGATTGCGTGACAAGACAGGCGGCTTAGCCGCGCGGACGCAGGTCCAGCACGCGTTTCGCCTTGCCCTCGCTGCGTGGCGCGGTGCCGGGCGGGCCGAGACGCGCCATGATGCTGATGCCCATCCCCTGTTTGACCCGCTTTTGCAGCCGGGACGCCAGTTCCGCGCGGGCGGCTTCATCCACACCCGCCACGGTTTCGGCGACCACGGTCAGCGTGTCCATCCGCCCCTTGCGCGCCAGTTCGATCTGCCAGTGCGGCGCGAGGCCCGGCAATGCGAGGATCTGCTCCTCGATCTGCGAGGGAAACAGGTTCACCCCGCGCAGGATGATCATGTCGTCACTGCGCGCGGCGATCTTCTCGATCCGCCGCATCGAACGCGCGGTGCCGGGCAGCAGCCGCGTCAGATCGCGGGTGCGGTAGCGGATGATCGGCAGCGCCTCTTTCGTCAGCGAGGTCAGCACCAGCTCGCCCACCGCGCCGTCAGGCAGCACTTCGCCCGTGTCGGGGTCGATGATCTCGGGGTAGAAGTGATCCTCCCACAGATGCGGGCCATCCTTGGTTTCCACGCATTCCATGGCGACGCCCGGCCCCATCACTTCGGACAGGCCGTAGCAATCAATGGCATGCATGTCGAATGCGGTTTCGATCTCGGCGCGCATGGCGTTGCTCCACGGCTCACCGCCGAACATCGAGGTGCGGAGCGGGCTGCGCGTCGGATCAAGGCCGCGCGCCCGGTATTCATCGAGGATCGACAGCATGTAGGAGGGGGTCGCACAGATCACCGTTGCGCCGAAATCCTCGATCAGGGTCACCTGCCGGGGCGTCATCCCGCCCGAGACCGGCACCACCGTGCAGCCCAGCCGCTCGGCGCCGTAATGCGCGCCGAAACCGCCGGTGAACAGGCCATAGCCATAGGCCACATGCACCACATCCCCGGGTCGCGCCCCCGCCGCCCGAAGCGAGCGCGCCATCAGCCCCGACCATGTATCCAGATCGTTGCGGGTATAGCCCACCACCGTGGGCTTGCCGGTGGTCCCGGACGAGGCATGCAGCCGGATCACCTGTTCGCGCGGCACGGCGAACATGCCGAACGGATAGGTCGCGCGCAGGTCATCCTTCACCGTGAAGGGAAACAGCCGGATATCTTCCAGCCGCTTCAGGTCAGACGGATGCACCCCATGCGCCCCGAACTTGGCACGCATCGCCGGGATATTCTCCCAGGCATGGGACAGCGACCATTTCAGTCGCTCCAGTTGCAGGGCCGCGATTTCATCGCGCGAGGCAGTCTCGATCGGGTCAAGACAGGCAGGATCGTTCATCTGGTCACGCATCATCGGCCATCCGGGCAGCTTTCCGGCCCGAGACTGGCGCCGGAATCAGGCGCGGTTATGGCTCGGGCGCGGCCTGCTCCGGTTCAGGCTACCGCTTTTTCGGCGGCGGGAACATAATTCAGCACCGGGGCCAGCCACCGTTCCGCCTCACCCAGCGACATGCCCTTGCGGGCGGCATAATCCTGCACCTGATCGCGTTCCACCTTCGCCACGCCGAAGTAATAGCTTTCGGGATGCGCAAGATAGAGCCCCGACACCGAAGACCCCGGCCACATTGCCATGCTTTCCGTCAGCTGCACGCCGGTATGCGTTTCGGCCTCCAGCAGGCGGAACAGCATAAGCTTTTCGGTGTGATCGGGCTGGGCCGGATAGCCGGGGGCCGGACGGATGCCGCGATAGGGTTCACCGATCAGCTCCTGCGGATCGAAGGCCTCGTCCCGCGCATAGCCCCAAAGCTCGCGCCGCACGCGCTGATGCAGCATCTCGGCCATTGCCTCCGCATAGCGGTCGGCCAGCGCCTTGACCATGATCGCCGAATAATTGTCATTCGCGCGGTCAAAACGGTCGGCAATCGCCGCTTCCTCCGGACCGGCCGTCACAACGAACCCCCCGACATAATCGCGCGGCCCACCTTCAGGCGCCACGAAATCGGCGAGCGCCACATTGGGGCGCCCCGCCCGCTTGGCATGTTGCTGGCGCAGGCTGTGCAGGGTGGCCAGCGGCAGTTGGCGGTCCTCGCTCTGATACAGCCTGATGTCATCGCCCACCCCCTGTGCAGGCCAGAAACCGACGACCGCGCGCGGGCTGAACCAACGTTCCGCGATGATCCGCGCCAGCATGGCCTGCGCATCGGCAAACAGCGCGCGGGCGGCCTCGCCCTGCTTTTCATCCTCCAGAATCTTCGGATAGACGCCCTTCATCTCCCATGTCTGGAAGAACGGGGTCCAGTCGATGTAGCGGGCAATCCCGGCCAGATCCCAGTCATCGACTGGCCGCACACCAAGGAATTGTGGCGCGGGCACCTGATAGCCTGCCCAATCGAGTTTAAGCGCATTCGCGCGCGCCTGCGCCAGCGGCAGCCGCAGCTTGGCCCGCTCGGCCCGTTCGTGGCGTTCGGTCACTTCGGCATATTCCGCCCGGATCCGGGCGACATAGGGCGCCTTCTGTGTCGGGCTGAGCAGGCTTCCCACTACCCCCACCGCACGGCTGGCATCCAGCACATAAACCGCCGGGCCGGAATAGCGCGGCACAATCTTCACCGCTGTATGAACCTTCGAGGTCGTGGCCCCACCGATCAGTAAGGGAATCGCCAGCCCTGCCCGCTCCATTTCCGAGGCCATATGGATCATCTCGTCCAGCGAGGGGGTGATCAGGCCGGAAAGACCGATGGCATCCACCTTCTCCGCCTTCGCGACCTCAAGGATCTTCTGCGGCGGCACCATCACGCCCAGATCAATGATCTCGTAATTGTTGCAGGCCAGAACCACGCCGACGATGTTCTTGCCGATGTCATGCACATCGCCCTTCACCGTGGCCATCAGGATCTTGCCCGCGCTTTCACGCCCCGATCCGCCGTTCAGCCGCTTTTCCTCTTCCATGAACGGCAGCAGAACCGCCACGGCCTGTTTCATCACACGGGCCGATTTCACGACCTGCGGCAGGAACATCTTGCCCGCGCCGAACAGGTCACCCACCACATTCATCCCCGCCATCAGCGGGCCTTCGATCACATCCAGCGGGCGCGCGGCGGTAAGGCGCGCAGCCTCGGTATCGGCCTCGATGAATTCGGTGATGCCGTTCACCAGCGCATGTTCCAGCCGTTTCTCCACCGGCCAGTCACGCCAGGCCAGATCGCGGACCTTTTCTTCCTTTGCGCCTCCCCGGAAGCGATCCGCGATCTCCAGCAGCCGGTCGGTCGCATCCGGACGGCGGTTGAGCACGACATCCTCGCAACGCGCGCGTAGATCGGGGTCGATCTGGTCATAGACCACAAGCTGCCCGGCATTGACGATACCCATGTCCATCCCCGCCGCGATGGCATGATACAGGAAGACGGCATGCATCGCCTCGCGCACCGCCTCGTTGCCGCGAAAGCTGAACGAAAGGTTAGAGACGCCGCCCGATACATGTGCATACGGCAGGTTCGTGCGAATCCACCGCGTCGCCTCGATGAAATCGACACCGTAATTGTTGTGTTCCTCGATCCCGGTCGCCACAGCGAAGATATTGGGATCAAAGATGATGTCCTCGGGCGGGAAGCCGACTTCATCCACCAGAATGCGATAGGCGCGGGAACAGATCTCGGTCTTGCGCGCGAAGGTATCGGCCTGCCCCGTTTCATCAAAGGCCATGACGACCACGGCCGTGCCATAGGCCAGACACAGGCCCGCCTGATGCCGGAACGCCGCCTCCCCTTCCTTCATGCTGATGGAATTGACGACGGGCTTTCCCTGCACGCAGCGCAGGCCCGCCTCGATCACTTCCCATTTAGAGCTGTCGATCATCACCGGCACACGGGCGATGTCCGGCTCGGCGGCCAGCAGGTTCAGGAACTCGACCATGGCGGCCTTTGAATCGATCAGCCCCTCATCCATGTTGATGTCGATGATCTGTGCGCCGTTTTCCACCTGATCGCGCGCCACTTCCAGCGCAGCGGAATAGTCGCGGTTGACGATCAGCTTGCGGAACCGGGCCGAGCCGGTGACATTCGTGCGCTCCCCCACGTTCACGAAAGGAATGTCGGACGTCAGGGTGAAGGGTTCGAGGCCAGAGAGGCGCAGAAGCCGGGTCATTTCACACTCCTCGGGCGCAGGCCCGTCACGGCTTCCGCAATGGCGCGAATATGATCCGGCGTGGTGCCGCAGCAGCCGCCGACCACATTCACCAGCCCTTCGCGCGCGAAATCAGCCACTTGGCGGGCAGTTTCCTCGGGGCCTTCGTCATATTGGCCAAAGGCATTGGGCAGCCCGGCATTCGGATAGGCACAGATAGCCACATCCGCCGCCTGCGCGAGTTCGGCCAGATGCGGCCGCATGGCGCTGGCCCCCAGCGCACAGTTCAGCCCCGCGGTGAAAGGCCGGGCATGAGCCACCGAATGCCAGAAAGCGGTCGGCGTCTGCCCCGACAACGTACGCCCCGAAGCATCGGTGATCGTGCCGGAAATCATCAGCGGGAGGCGCTGCCCTGCTTCGGCAAAAACCTCCGTACATGCAAAGATCGCCGCCTTGGCGTTCAGCGTGTCGAAGATGGTTTCGATCAGGATCAGATCGGCGCCGCCCTCGATCAGGCCCCGCACCTGCGCGCCGTAGGCGCGGCGCAGATCGTCGAAGGTGACGGCGCGATAACCGGGGTCGTTGACATCCGGGCTGAGGCTCGCCGTGCGGTTGGTCGGCCCCACCGCCCCGGCCACGAAGCGCGGCCGGCCGTCGATAGCCGTCGCCCGGTCCAACGCCGCCCGCGCCAGCCGCGCGCCTGCGACATTCAGGTCATGCACCGCCGCTTCCATGCCGTAATCCGCCTGCGCGATGGTGGTGGCGGAAAAGGTATTGGTCTCGACAATATCAGCCCCCGCCATGGCATAGTGGAAATGGATCTCCTCCACCGCTGCGGGCTGGGTCAGGCTCAAAAGATCGTTGTTGCCCTTCTGCGGATGGTCCGAGTGATGGTGGCAGGCACATCCGTGAAAATCCTCCTCAGCCAGACCCAGCGCCTGGATCTGCGTGCCCATGGCCCCGTCGAGGATCAGGATACGCTTACGCACAAGATGGTTCAGAAGGTTGGTGTTCGGGCTGTCTGGAATCTGGAAAATCTGCATCGGATCATGGGCTTCTTCAGGAAGCCCGGACCCTAGGCAGATTGCCCGCAGGATTCAAATTCACATTTCTGGAAAAGGTTATGAGGAATTTCGATAATCCGATCAGGCGCCTCTGGCTGGTTGCGGACCGGGGGTTTCACACCCCCGGACCCCCGTGGGATATTTATGGACAGAAAATCCACTATATGCGGCGCCCTCATTTTCTGTCTGAAAATATCCTCGGGGGGTCCGGGGGGCGAAGCGCCCCCGGTCCGACAGATCAGTAGACGACCACAGCGCGGATCGACTTGCCTTCGTGCATCAGATCGAAGCCCTTGTTGATGTCCTCAAGGCTCAGCGTGTGGGTGATCATCGGGTCGATCTGGATCTTGCCGTCCATATACCAGTCAACGATTTTCGGCACATCGGTGCGGCCGCGCGCGCCGCCGAAGGCGGTGCCTTTCCACTGCCGCCCGGTGACCAGCTGGAAGGGCCGCGTGCTGATTTCGGCCCCCGCAGGTGCCACGCCGATCACCACCGAGACGCCCCAGCCGCGATGGGTGCATTCCAGCGCGTCACGCATCACCTTGACGTTGCCGGTGCAATCGAAGCTGTAATCCGCGCCGCCGATCTGATCGGCCGGGGTTTTCGTCATGTTGACGATATGCTGGACAACCGAACCCTCGATCTCTTTCGGGTTGACGAAATGGGTCATACCGAAGCGTTCGCCCCATTCCTTCTTGTCGTTGTTCAGATCGACCCCGATGATCATGTCGGCGCCGGCGATCTTCAGTCCCTGAATCACATTCAGGCCGATGCCGCCCAGGCCGAAGACCACCGCCTTGGCGCCGATTTCCACTTTGGCGGTGTTGATCACCGCGCCGATGCCGGTGGTGACGCCGCAGCCGATGTAGCAGACCTTGTCAAAGGGCGCGTCGGGGCGGATCTTGGCCAGCGCGATTTCCGGCACCACGGTATGCTGCGCGAAAGTCGAGCAGCCCATGTAGTGATGGATCGGTGTGCCATCCAGCATCGAGAAGCGCGAGGTGCCGTCGGGCATCATGCCCTGGCCTTGCGTCGCGCGGATCGAGGTGCAGAGGTTGGTTTTCTGGCTCAGGCAGCTCGGGCATTCCCGGCATTCCGGGGTATACAGTGGGATGACGTGATCGCCGGGTTTCAGCGTGGTCACACCGGGGCCGCATTCGACCACGACGCCCGCGCCCTCATGGCCGAGAATCGCCGGGAACAACCCTTCCGGGTCGGCGCCGGACAGGGTGAATTCGTCAGTGTGGCAAATGCCGGTGGCCTTGATTTCCACCAGAACCTCGCCGAATTTCGGCCCTTCAAGGTTCACTTCCATGATCTCAAGCGGTTTTCCGGCGGCAACGGCCACCGCGGCACGGGTGCGCATAGGCTCCTCCCTCTGTCAATTTGGCACAAGCTGTGCGAAACACGGGGGAATTGCAACGCGGGAAACGGCACTGATGAAACGAGTTACGACCACCACCGCCCTGCTTCTGGCCCTTGTGACTGCGGCTTGCGCCCCCGCGCCCGAGCCCTATCAGCCTCCGCCTCCGGTGGTGACGCCGGGGATCGACCCGGTGACCGGGCAACCGATCGACGTGACGCCCGGCCTGAATGACCGTGAGCCCGATACCTGCCACGCGGCGGATTATCAGTATCTGAAGGGGCAGAACCAGTCTTCGGTGACGGCGGCGGGCATCACCCGGCCCACCCGGTTCGTGACACCCGGCGGGATCGTGAGCCAGGAGGAATATGATTCCTTCCGCATCAACTTCCACCTCGACCCGATGGGAACAGTGGTCCGCATCACCTGCGGCTGATCTTCTGCCCGCGGTTTACGCCCCCAGGCCCTGCGGCCGATAGCGGCGGTGGGGCTCTTTCGCCAGACTGGAGCGACAGATGAGGATTTGCCTGGTGGCCTGTCTGCTTGTGCTGGCCGGATGCGGCCAGCCCCCCGAAGCGGGGGCGGGCACCTGCGGCGCCGGGCGGCTTGGCGGATGGATCGGGCAGCCCGCCACCGCGCTTGACGAACAGTATCTGCCGGAGGAGCATCGTCTGGTCGCGCCGGGCATGGCGGTGACACAGGACTATCGCCCGAACCGGCTGAATGTCTTGCTGGATCGGCAGGGCCGCATCACGGGCTTCCGCTGCGGCTGAACCGGAAGGAGAGCGATGATGCGCAAGAGCTTGGGATTTGTGGTGCTGACAGGGGCGCTGGCGGGGTGTGTTCCGGCGGAAACGCCCCCTGCGGACATTGGCGGCACCTGCGGCGCGCTGAACTGGCAACATCTTGTAGGCCAGCCGCGCACAGCCATCGGGCAGATCACGCATGAAGGCCCGATGCGGGTCATCGAACCCGGCATGGCGGTGACGATGGACTACGCCTCGGGCCGGATGAATGTTCTGCTGACCGAAAATGGACGTATCGAGGCCATCACCTGCGGCTGACACGCCTGCATGAACGCCCGGCCCATGACGGGCCGGGCGGCGCCTTGGTCACATCCGATAGGCGGTATGGCAGGCCTTGCATGCGCCGCCGACCCCGGCCATTCCGGCCTTCACCCCGTCGAGCGAGGTTGCATCCAGCGCCCCGGCCGCGGTTTTCAGCGCCTCGGCCTTGGTGACGAAATCATCCCAGTTCGACCAGATCTCCGGCTTGGCCTCGGTTTCCGGGTCGGTCGCATTGGTTTCAAACTTCGCTGCGATCTCGGCCGATGCGGCCACAATCGCCGCCTTGGCGGCCTCGGCCTTGGCGGCGTCAAAATCGGCCTTCCCACCGGCCATATCGCCCAGCGCCTTCGTGTTGCCGCCGATGGTCTTCATCAGTTCCTGACGGGCTTTCACCGTGGGATCGGTGGCCTCGCCCTCGGCGAAGGCCATGCCGCCGGCAACGATCAGGCCAAGGGTCAGAATGCGCGTGGTCAATTTCATGGTCTGGCTCTCCTAGCTGGAATGCCCCCACTATAAACACGACTTTCAACGACGCGATAACCTTGCGGTGATCGGACGGGCCGGTCACGCGATTGTCAACGTGTCATTCCGGCTCGTATCCCGCGATCAGATGCCGGAGGCCGACCAGCGCACCCAGCGCAATCGCGGCCAGCGTCACGGGGCCGGACCAGGCCAGTGTGGCAAAGGCGCTGACGCCCTGCCCCACCGAACAGCCCAGCGCCACGACACCGCCGGTGCCCATGAGCACAGCACCACCGACCTGACGGCCCAGCTCTCGCGGGTCTTCACAGGCCTCCCATTTGAAGAGGCCCCGCAGCGTCGATCCGGCAAGCGCCCCGACCATGACCCCCAGAACCGAGCCGACCGAGAAGGTGATTCCCCCGGCGGTTGAGGTCATCAGGAAAATCAGCGTCCGCCCCACCGGCGCGGTGAAAGAGGCACTTTCGACCTGCACGGCGCCAAGGCTCGCGTCATGCAGCCAGCTTGTGCCGACAAAGCACCAGACGACGGCCAGCCCCGCAGCCACGCCCCAGGCGATCATGCCGGGGCGTTCGCGCAGCGGGCGATGGGCCAGCGCCCAGCCGATGCAGGCCAGTCCCAGAACCGCCGCCGTCACCGCGACGGGCAGCCCGGCCCAGCCCTGCAAGGCGACGCCAATGCCCTGCGGCCCGGCCGCCTCGGGTTGCGGGAACAGGGCGACGCGCAAGGGGGCCAGCGGCCCCGACAGGGCAACGAAGCCGAAGATGCCCATGACGACCACGACGACCAGCGACCGCAGGTCGCCACCGCCGAACCGCACCAGAGCCCCAAAGCCGCAGTTCCCGGCCATGGCCATACCATAGCCGAACACCAGCCCGCCGATGACCGAGGCGAGCGGATTCCAGGCGATGCTGTGGTAATAGGTGGCGGAAAGGTCAATCAGACCGGCCAGCGCACCAAACTGTGTGCCAAGAATCGCAACGCCCAGCACGATGCCCCACAGCCGCAGACGGCGCTGGTCCTTGCCATAGGCCGCACTTTCGAGGGCACCCAGCGTGCAGAAGTCCCCCAGCCGGGCGGCCAGACCCAGCACGGCACCACCCGCCAGGCCCACCAGCGCGGCCAGAACCCCATAGGGCAGCTCATCCATCCTCGGTTCCTCCCGTGGTGGTGGCGCGGGTCATGCCCGTCACCTGTCGACTTGGTTTTGCCGCGTCACTCCGGCTTGCAGAAAAGATGGCCCAGAACGCCCAGCATGCGCTCGACCCGCGGATCGAGGATCGAATAGAAGATCGCCTGCCCTTCCCGCCGCGCGCTGACCAGCCCCTCCAGCCGCAGCCGCGCCAGTTGCTGACTGACGACAGCCTGCCGCGAGGACAGCAGGTTTTCAAGTTCGGTCACGCTTTTCGCCCCGGAGGCGAGGTGGCACAGGATGGTCAGCCGCCCGTCATGCCCCAGCGCCTTGAGGAAATTGGCGGCATCCCCGGCCTGCGAAACCAGCCCCTCCAGTGACGGGAGGGGGGATACGCCGTGCTCCTGTTGTTCGCCATCGCGCAACTTCGACATCCCGATCCGCCTGCGCCCTTAATGCCGCCAGCGGGGCGCTATCGCAACAGAATCCCGCAGGAACAGGCACTTTAGCCGCAGGAACCGGGCTTTCGGCCTCAGCCGCCGGGAGGCTCTGCCTGCCGGATCAGCCCGGCCAGAAGCGGCCAGAAGAAATCCTCGCCCGGATAGCCCTCAATCCGCCCGACCTCGACGCCATCGGACAGGAGGACGAAGGTCGGGGTAAACAGCGGCGCGGTCGTGATCCGCACGCCCTCGGGCAGATCGGCGTGCAGATCAATCCGGGTCAGCGGCGCGGCCCGGCCTTCATCGGTCAGCGGATATTCGGGGCCCACCTCCTCGGTCCAGCGGGCGCAATAGATGCAGCCCGGCTGTTCAAACATCAGAAGGCGCAGCCCCGCCACGGCAGGGACGGCCCAGCCGCAGAGCAGCACAACGGCGGCAACGAGGCCGAAACGAGTCATGTTGACAACCCTATAGTTGCATAGAAATATCCTAATCTGAAAATGCCCTTCCGGGCAAGCGACGCTTCGGGGAGGAGGCGATGCTGATGGATGTGAGTTTCGGCGGGGCCGCACTGGCCGGGTTGCTGGCGTTCTTTTCGCCCTGCATCCTGCCCATGGTGCCTTTCTACTTCAGCTACATGGGCGGCATGTCGGTGGCTGAACTGCGCGGACAGGGCCAGATCGCACCTGGCGCGCAGCGGCGGCTGTTCATCTCGGCGCTGTTCTTCGCGCTGGGGGTCACCACCATTTTCGGGCTGATGGGACTCGGCGCTACAGCGGCGGGACAGGCGTTCCGCATGTGGAAGGAATGGCTGACCTATGCTGCGGCAGCGGTGATCTTTGTCTTCGGCCTGCATTTTCTGGGCGTGCTGCGCATCCCCTTCCTGCTGCGCGAAGCGCGGATGGAGAGCAAGGGCGACCCGAAAACCGTGGTCGGTGCCTATGTGATGGGACTTGC
Organism: Gemmobacter sp. LW-1; assembly: GCF_001303875.1. Classification (NCBI taxonomy): domain Bacteria; kingdom Pseudomonadati; phylum Pseudomonadota; class Alphaproteobacteria; order Rhodobacterales; family Paracoccaceae; genus Gemmobacter; species Gemmobacter sp. LW-1. Next base: position 14,460 of record NZ_LJSC01000020.1, read on the forward strand.
CTTCGGCTTTGGCTGGACCGCCTGCGTCGGGCCGGTTCTCGCCTCGATCCTGCTGATCGCCTCGACCAAGGATACGCTGTGGCAGGGCACCGCGCTCGTGCTGACCTTCGGCCTTGCCATGACCTCACCCTTTGTCATCGCCGCCGCCTTCGCGCAGCCCTTCCTCCGCTGGGTGGCACGGCACCGCACCCTGATGGGCTATGTCGAAAAGGTGATGGGGGTGATGCTGCTGGTCTTTGCCATCCTGATCGCCACCAATTCCGTGACCCTCTTGTCGGACTGGCTGATCCGCAATTTCGACTGGTCCGCGACCCTGAAGTAAAGGAGCCTCCCATGCGCCGTATGCTTGCCACTGTCGCACTTGCGCTGCTGCCGCTGGCCAGCCCTGCCCTTGCGGTGGAACTTGGTGATGACGGGCTGCACAAGCCCACATGGCTGCGCGAGACCTTCAAGGATCTGCGCGAGGATCTGGCGGAGGCCAATGCCGAAGGCAAGCGCCTGCTGGTCATCGTGGAACAGCGCGGCTGCATCTATTGCACCAAGATGCACGAAGAAGTCTTCCCCGATCCCGCCATAGACGCGCTGATCCGCGATTCCTACTTCGTCGTGCAGATGAACCTGTTCGGCGATGTCGGGGTGACGGATTTCGATGGCACGGTGCTGCCGGAAAAGGACATGGCGGTGCGCTGGGGGGTGATGTTCACGCCGACGATGATCTTCCTTCCCGAACAGGTGCCCGAGGGCCAAACGGCGGCTGAAGCCTCTGTCGCGCTGATGCCCGGCGCCTTCGGCAAGGGCACCACCGAGGCGCTGCTGACCTGGGTGCGGGACCATGGCTATGAAAATGGCGAACATTTCCAGAAATATCTGGCCAGTCGCATGGTTCCGGCCAACTGATCTCCGCTGCGGCGCGGCTTCTGCAATGCAGAAAGATATGAATATTCAAGAATACATATAAATCTATTGCATCCCCGCGCATACCGGCGCTATCGTCCGAGTCAGGGAGAGATCAGGGAGGATCGCAATGACACGCCACCTCGTGCAGGCGACGCTGCTGGCACTGGCCGCCGCGACGCCCGCCTTCAGCGATACCGCGCCGAAGGACGTGGTTTTTGAAGAGGGAGCCGTCGCGCAGTCGCTGACCGGCAAACCGGGCAACCCCGAAGAGGGGGTGAAGGTGATGACGACCAACGCACTGGGCAATTGCGTGGCCTGCCACGTCGTCGGCGCCCTGCCGGATGTGCAGTTCCCCGGAAATATCGCGCCGCCGCTGGATGGCGTCGCCGACCGCTACAGCGAGGCACAGCTCCGTGGCATCGTCGCCAATGCGAAGATGACCTTCGACGGCTCGTTCATGCCCGCCTTCTACAAGACAGATGGCTTCATCCGGCCCGGCGACGGCTACACCGGCAAGGCCGCCGGGGGCGAGCTGCCGCCGATCCTGAACGCCACACAGATCGAGGATGTGGTGGCCTATCTCGTCACTCTGAAAGAGTGACCGGACCGGCCCCGAGAAGTTTGAGGAGATCATGATGAACCTTTCCAGACGCGAAGCCCTGTGGGTCGGTCTCGGCGGGCTTGCGGCCGTGGCGACGCCCGGCGCGGTGCTTGCGGCCACCACGGAAGAGCTGACCAGTGCCTTCACCGGCGGCGCGGCCCCCGGTACTGACGGCATTACCCTGGCCGCCCCGGAAATCGCCGAGAACGGCAATACCGTTCCGGTTTCCGTCAGCGCCCCCGGCGCGGTGGCGATCATGCTGCTGGCCACCGGCAACCCGGAACCGGCAGTCGCCACCTTCACCTTCGGCCCGGCGGCGGGCAGCCAGATGGCGGCGACCCGTATCCGCCTTGCCAAGACGCAGGATGTTGTGGCGCTGGCAAAAATGGCCGACGGCTCGGTCAAACAGGCGCAGGCCACCGTGAAAGTCACCATCGGCGGCTGCGGCGGCTGAGGCGGGAACAGGAGGAACACGACAATGGCAAATGATGCAAAACCGCGCGTGAAGGTTCCCAAATCGGCCAAGGCGGGCGAGGTGGTCACCATCAAGGCGCTCATCTCGCACAAGATGGAATCGGGGCAGCGCAAGGATGCCGACGGCAAGGTCATTCCGCGCTCGATCATCAATCGCTTCACCTGCGATCTGAACGGCGTGAACGTGATCGACGTGGCCATCGACCCGGCCGTTTCGACGAACCCCTATTTCGAATTCGACGCGAAGGTCGATGCGGCAGGCGAGTTCAAGTTCACCTGGTATGACGACGATGGCTCCGTCTACGAGGACGCGAAGCCCATCGAAGTCGCCTGATCGCGCAGCCACAGAGATTTCGGGGAGGAGAGATCATGCAGCAGCGCAAAGCGACATGGCTGGCCGCCACGGCCCTCGGCCTTGCCCTCACGGGCATGGCGATGGCCGATCCGGCGGAAGACACGCTGTCGGTGGAAACCGATGACGGCACCATCGACTTCGTGACCCAGACCGCGGCACCGGAATTCCTGAAGGGCCATCTGGACACGATCTATTCCGGCTGGCTGTTCCGCGAGGACGAGACGCGGGCGCTTCAGAAAGACGACTTCGACAACCCCGCAATGGTCTTCTATGACCGCGGCGTGGATCGCTGGAACGCCACCATCGGCAAGAACGGCGAGTCCTGCGCCGGTTGCCATCAGGGGCCGGAAAGCATGGCCGGCCTGCGCGCCGTGATGCCGCGCGTCGACGAAAAGTCGGGCAAGTTGATGATCATGGAAGACTACATCAACAACTGCGTGACCGAGCGTATGGGCCTTGAGAAATGGGGCACCACCTCGAACGAGATGAAGGACATGCTGTCGGTCATCTCGATGCAGTCGCGCGGCGAGATCGTCAACGTCAAGATCGACGGCGCCGCAGCCCCGTTCTGGGAAAAGGGCAAGGAAATCTACTACACCCGTTACGGTCAGCTTGAGATGTCCTGCGCCAATTGCCACGAAGACCACTACGGCCAGATGATCCGCGCCGACCACCTGAGCCAGGGGCAGATCAACGGCTTCCCGACCTATCGCCTGAAGGATGCGGGTATGGTCTCCGCCCAGCAGCGTTTCGTCGGCTGCGTCCGCGACACCCGCGCCGAAACCTTCAAGGCCGGTTCGGACGAGTTCAAGGCGCTGGAGCTTTACGTCGCCTCGCGCGGCAACGGGCTTTCGGTCGAGGGCGTTTCTGTCCGTCACTGACCGCTTTCCCGCGCCCCTTGCCGGGCGCGGGCATTCGTTTGGCAATTTACCGACAGGGCAACCGGCCTGACGCGCCTTCCGCGCGGCGGTTTCGTTTTGTCCGAAAGCAGGAGAGTGGCGGATGATCACCCGCAGGGAATTCCTTCAGGCGTCAGTGGCGGCCTCGGCGATCTATGGTCTGTCGGGCTTCGGCAACTGGTCGAAACTGGCGGCCCAACAGGCGCTGACCCAGGATCAGCTTTTGCAGTTCGACGATTTCGGCAATGTGACGCTGATCCATGTGACCGACATCCACGCGCAGCTGAAGCCGATCTTCTTCCGCGAGCCCGAGATCAATCTGGGCGTCGGCGACGCGCGCGGGAAGGTGCCGCATGTCACCGGCGCCGATTTCCTGAAGATGTTCAATATTCAGCCCGGCACCCCCGATGCCTATGCCCTGACCTGCGAGGATTTCACCGCGCTGGCCAAGGGCTATGGCCGCATGGGCGGCATGGATCGCGTAGCGACTGTGGTGAAGGCGATCCGCGCCGCACGGCCGGATTCGATCCTGCTGGACGGCGGCGATACCTGGCACGGCTCCATGACCTCGTTCCTGACCAAGGGTCAGGACATGGTGAATGTGATGAACGCGCTTGGCGTCGATGCGATGACGAGCCACTGGGAATGGACCTATGGCACCGACCGCGTGAAAGAGATCGTGGAAAGTCAGCTCAAATTCCCCTTCCTCGGCGCCAATATCTTTGACGCGGAATGGGACGAACCGACGTTCGAACCCTACAAGATCTTTGAAAAGGGCGGCCTGCGCATCGCGGTGATCGGTCAGGCCTTCCCCTATATGCCTATCGCCAACCCCGGCTGGATGTTCCCCGAATACAGCTTCGGCATCCGCGAGGAACGCATGCAGGAAGTCGTGGACGAGGTCCGCGCCGAGGGCGTGGATCTGGTGGTCTGCCTGTCGCACAACGGCTTTGACGTGGATCGCAAGATGATTTCCCGCGTCAAGGGCATCGACGTGATCCTGACTGGCCACACCCATGACGCCGTGCCCGAGCCGGTGATCGTGGGCGACACCATCCTCATCGCCTCCGGCTCCAACGGCAAGTTCGTCAGCCGCGTCGATCTGGATGTGCGCGATGGCCGGATGATGGGCTTCCGCCACAAGCTGATCCCGATCTTCTCGGATGTCATCACGCCCGACGCCGAGATGGCCGCGCTGATCGACGCCGAACGCGCGCCCTTCAAGGACCAGCTGGAAGAAAAGATCGGCACCACCGAAAGCCTGCTTTACCGGCGCGGCAATTTCAACGGCTCGTGGGATGACCTGATCTGCGACGCCGTGCGGTCGGAACGGGACGCGCAGATCGCGCTCAGCCCCGGCGTCCGCTGGGGCACCACGCTGCTGCCCGGCGACGCCATCACCCGCGAGGATATCCACAACGTCACCTCGATGACCTATGGCCAGTGCTACCGCACCGAAATGACCGGCGAGACGCTGAAAACGGTGATGGAGGATGTGGCCGACAACCTGTTCAACACCGATCCCTACTATCAGCAGGGTGGCGACATGGTGCGCGTCGGCGGGCTGGCCTATTCCATCGACGTGTCGAAGCCGATCGGCAGCCGCATTTCCAACCTCGCGCTGACCGATACGGGCGAGGCCATCGACGCCACGAAATCCTACACCGTCGCCGGCTGGGCCTCGGTCAATCAGGGCACCGAAGGCCCGCAGATCTGGGATGTGATCGAAAGCCATATCCGCAAGATCGGCACCGTCCGGCTGGAACCCAACACCTCGGTCACCGTGACCGGCATCTGAAGAATCCTAAGGAGAGTTCGCACCATGTCTGACGAACAGATGTCCGACGAACCGGCCACCACCAAAGGCCCCTCGCGCCGCGCCTTCCTGCGCAATGGCGCGCTGGCTGGCGCCGGTCTGGTGGCTGGTGGCACCGCCGCCCGCGCCGCCACGCCCGATCCGCTGATCACCGAAGTGCAGGATTGGGCCAGCGCCTTCGGCGACCCGGTGGATGCCGCGCCCTATGGCACGCCCATCCGGTTCGAAAGCCATGTCGTGCGGCGCAATGTCGAATGGCTGACCGAAAGCCCGGTCTCCTCCATCAACTTTACGCCGATTCATGCGCTGGAAGGCACGATCACCCCGCAGGGCTGCGCGTTTGAACGCCACCATTCCGGCGCTATCGAACTGTCGAAAGCCGATTACCGGCTGATGATCAATGGCCTTGTCGATCAGCCGCTCGTCTTCACCTTCGAAGACCTGCTGCGTTTCCCGCGCGCCACCACCACCGCCTTCCTCGAATGCGCGGCGAATGGCGGCATGGAATGGGGCGGAGCGCAGCTTGAGGGCTGCCAGTTCACCCAAGGCATGATTCACAACATGGAATATATCGGCGTGCCGCTGAAGGTGCTGTTGGCCGAGGCGGGTGTGAAGCCCGAAGGCAAGTGGATCTATGCCGAGGGCGCCGATGCTTCGTCCAACGGTCGCTCCATCCCGATGGAAAAGGCGATGGATGACGTCATGGTCGCCTTCTTCGCCAATGGCGAGGCGCTGCGCAAGGAACATGGCTATCCCGTGCGTCTGGTCGTGCCGGGCTGGGAAGGCAACATGTGGGTAAAGTGGCTGCGCCGCATCGGGGTCTATGACGCCGCCGTGGAAAGCCGCGAGGAAACCTCGAAATACACCGATCTGATGCCCGATGGCCGCGCGCGTAAATGGACATGGGTGATGGATGCGAAATCCGTCATCACCACGCCCTCGCCGCAAGCGCCGATCCGCCATGGCAAGGGGCCGCTGGTCATTTCCGGTCTGGCCTGGTCGGGCAATGGCAAGGTTACAAAGGTCGACGTTTCGCTGGACGGCGGGCGCAACTGGCAGGAGGCCCGCATCACCGGCGAGGCCCGCAGCAAGGCGCTGACCCGCTTTCATCTGGACATCGACTGGGACGGGTCGGAACTGTTCCTGCAATCCCGCGCCACTGACGAGACCGGCTATGTCCAGCCCACCAAGAACGCGCTGCGCGACATTCGCGGGCTAAACAATGTCTATCACAACAACGGTATCCAGACCTGGTGGGTCAAGGCCGACGGGGAGGTCGAGAATGTCGAAATCGCGTAACCTGCTGATCGGCTCGGCGCTTGCGCTTTCGACGCTGGCCGGTCCGGCGATGGCTGACAAGCTGGGCCTTGGCCGCCCTGCCCTGCCCGAAGAGATTTCCGCATGGGATGTGGCGGTGCTGCCCGATGGCACCGGCCTGCGCCCCGGCTCGGGCAATGTGGAAACCGGCGAGGAGGTCTTTGCCGAGAAATGCGCTGCCTGCCATGGCGAATTTGCCGAAGGTCTGGACAGCTGGCCGGTGCTGGCCGGGGGCGAAGGCAGCCTGACTGACCGCCGCCCGGTCAAGACCATCGGCAGCTACTGGCCGCATCTGTCCACCGTTTACGACTATATCCACCGCTCCATGCCCTTCGGCGCAGCGCAGACGGTCAGCGTGGACGAAACCTATGCCATCGTCGCTTTCCTGCTGTATTCCAATGGCTTGGTGGAGGATGACTTCACCCTGTCGAACGAAAACTTCACTGAGGTCGTGCTGCCGAATGCCGATGGCTTCTATCCCGACGACCGGCCGGAAAGCGAATATCCGAAGTTCCGCGCGGAAGCCTGCATGGCTAATTGCGCCGAAGGGGCGCCCAAAGTTACCAAGCGCGCGGTGGAACTGAACGTGACACCGACCGACCCCGACGGCAAACCGGCGGGCACCCTGCCGGATATCGTGGCCGAAGCCGCCGCGGCCAGCGCCGAAGCCGTCGCGACCGAAACCCCGGCAGAAGCCACGCCCGAGGCGGAACCAGAACCGGCACCCGAGGCGGCACCCGCCGATCAGGCTGCCGCACCGGCCGCCGGTCCCGACCCGGAACTGGTCGCCGCAGGCGAAAAGGTGTTCAAGAAATGCGCCGCCTGCCACAAGGTCGGGGAAGGCGCCAAGAACGGCACTGGCCCCATGCTGAACAATGTGGTCGGCCATCCGGCGGGCAAGGTGGAGGGTTTCAAATACTCCAAACCCCTGCTGGCCATGGCGGAAGAAGGGCTGGTCTGGGATGAAGCCGCTCTGCATCACCTGCTGGAGAACCCGAAGGCCTTCATCAAGGGCACCAAGATGTCCTTCGCGGGGCTGAAGAAGGAAGAGGATCGCGCGGCGGTCATCGCCTACCTGTCCACCTTCGCTCAGTAACCTCCCTGTGGCGCGGCCTCTCCCCGCGCCATCCCTGCCGCAGCGGGCCTGACCCTGCTGCGGCTTTCTCGCACAACGGAGCGTGCCATGATCAGCCGTCGATCCCTGATGACTCTCGCCGCCGCCGCCGTGACCGCGCCACTGGCGCCGCGTCGCCTTTGGGCGGGCAATACACTGACCCTGGGCGGCATGCAGATCGACACGCTGTCCGACGGGTTCCTGACCCTGCCCGGCAGCTTTCTGCTCGACGGCGCCCCGCCGGAAGCCACCGATATTCTGACGCGCTACGGCATCAGCACCGACCAGATGACACCGCCCTGCAACGTAACACTGCTGCGCGACGCTGACAGGGTAGTGTTGTTCGATGTGGGCGCGGGGCATGATTTCATGCCCTCCGCCGGCAAGCTGGCCGAGGCCTTCGACACGCTGGGCATCACGCCCGAGGACATCACCCATGTCCTGTTCACCCACGGCCACCCCGATCACCTCTGGGGCCTGCTGGATGAATTCGACGACCCGATCTTCCCCAATGCGGAATTTGTCATGGGGCAGGCCGAATTCGATTACTGGACCGATCCCGAGACGGTGAACACCATCGGCGCCGCCCGCACCACCTTTGCCGTGGGCGCCGCGCGGCGGCTGGGGGTGATCGCCGATCAGATCCGTCTCATCGCCGACGGCGACGAGGTGCTGCCCGGCATCGCCGCCCATCTGACGCCCGGCCATACCCCCGGCCATATCGCCTATGAGCTGCGCGCGGGCAGCGAGGGGGTGCTGATCGCGGGCGATGCCATCGGCAACCACCATATCGCCTTTGAACGCCCCGACTGGCATTCCGGCTCGGATCAGGATGCCGAAACCGCCGCCGCGACCCGGCTGCGGCTGCTGGATCGGCTCGCGTCCGAACAAATGCCGCTGATCGGCTTCCATCTGCCCGGCGGCGGTATCGGCCGGGCGGAACGTGCAGATGGCACCTATCGCTTTGTCGAAAGCTGAGCCATGCGCGCACTTGCCCTGCTGCTGATCGCCAGCCCCGCCCTCGCGTCCGAGGACATCCCGGATCAATACCCACAATCGGTGCTTTACGCGAAGCCGGTCGAGGTAATCCCGCATGTCTTCACCGCCACCGGCGCCACGGCACCGCCGACCTATGAGAACGCAGGCCATAACAACAACCTGAGCTTCATCGTCACCGGCGACGGGGTGATCGTGGTGAACTCTGGCGCGTCGTGGAAACTGGCCGAGGCGCTGCATGCCGAAATCCGTGCCGTGACCGACCAGCCGGTGAAGCTGGTCATCGTCGAAAACGGTCAGGGCCACGCCATGCTGGGCAACGGCTATTGGGTGGCGCAGGGCGTGCCGATCCTCGCACATGAGGAAGCGGCGGCCGAATTTGCCGACGGTGCGGCACAGGATCTGGCAGCACTGCAACGCTATGCCCGCGAGAATGCCGAAGCCACGGTGATCGCCGCCCCGACCGAAACCTTCACCGACCGCAAGACCATCGAAATGGGCGGCGTCTCGGTAGAGGTGCTGCACCTTGGCCCCGCCCACAGCCCCGGCGACACCCAGGTCTGGCTGCCGCAATGGGGCATGATGATCGCGGGCGACATCGCCTTTCACGAACGGATGCCGCCAATCTTTGAGGGCACCTGCACCGCCTGCTGGATCGAGACATGGGAGACGAAGCTGGAACCGCTCGCCCCCACCTACGTCATTCCAGGCCACGGCCACCCGACCAATCTGGCGCAGGTGCGCCGCTATACGCGCGATTATCTGGTGGATTTGCGGGCGAAGATCGCCACGCATCTGGAGGAAGGCGGCGATCTGGCCGGCGCCTATTACGTCGACCAGTCGCGGTGGGCGCATCTCGACACGTTCGGGGAACTGGCGACCAAGAACGCCGGTGTGGTCTTTGCCGAGATGGAGTTCGAATAGCCTCAGGCCGCCACGCGGCCCCGTGGCTGATCGACCACGACATCGGTGATCGCCGCGCCGATCCACATGCACAGAAGGGCGAGCCAGGCGGTCGCGGCAAAGATCGAGCCGCCGGTGACGCCCGCGCCGATGGCGCAACCGCCCGCCAGCATGGCGCCAAACCCCATCAGCACCGCGCCGAACATCGACCGGCGCATCTGGCTTTCGCCATCGAAGCCCTGAAAATGCAGCTCCCCCTTCAGCGCGGCGGACAACAGCGCCCCCAGAAATACCCCCGGTATCAGCCCGATGTCGAAATCGAGTGCCGGGTTCTCGGTCAGGAAGAACATCAGCATATTGGCTGAGGGGCCGGAAAAGGTGGCCGAGGTCACGCTGAGGGGTTCGAACGCCGCCTGTGACAGGCTGAAGGTCAGCACCCAGCCCAATGCCACGGCAAATCCCACGCCCGAGGCAAAGACCAGCCGTGACCAGCCCAGCGCGTTGCGCGCCGCCAGCCACAGCGCCAGCACCGCGATGACGAGGCCCAGCGCCAGCCCGGTGCCCTCGGGCAGGGACAGCGCGGCGATCAGATCGACATTCCGCCCACCCGGCGTGACCCAAAGCCCCGCGAGCCACTGCCGCAGCGGCGCCAGCCAGCCGTGCAGGGCCATCTGCGCCACGACGGCAAAGATCAGCCCCGACACCACCGACCGCAGGTTCCCCGTCGCCGCCAGCACAAGCAGCCGCCCGGAACAACCGCGCGCCAACACCATACCCGCGCCGAACATCAGCCCGCCGATGACCGCGCCGGACCATGATCCTGTCACCGCCATCATCCGCGCATCCTCGGGCCGGAACAGGCCCAGAAGGCGCGCGCCCTGCACCCAGATCACGGCAGTGGAAAAGGTCAGCAGCCAGACCGACATGCGCGGCCCCAGCCGTCCGCGTGCAAACTCCACCGTCGCGGCGCGCAGGCAGAACGAGGACCGCTGCGCCGCGACACCGAAAACCACGCCGGTCAGCAGGCCGAACAGAAGCGCCAGGTGAGATTCCTCGATCCTGTCCAGCAGCCAGACGATATCCATGCGCGATTCTCCTTTGCGGGACGATGCCACAAAGGCGAGGCGCAGAGCATTGATCCAGGTCAGACGGGATCAGCGCCCGGTGAACTCGAAGGAAAAGTTCGTCTTGGCCCCGGCGGGAGGCGCCGGGAAGGGGGCGGCCCGGCGGATATGATCCAGCGCGATCCGGTCCAGCGCGGCGGAGCCGGAACTGCGCAGCACTTTGACCATGCCCAGACCGCCATTGCCGGAAACGGAAAAGCCAACCAGCACCGTGCCGCGTTCGGGCGATTTTGCCTTTCGCGTCTGGCGCACCTTTTTCATCACCTTGCCCGGATAATCCGCAGCCGCCCGCTTGCCCGATCCGCTTGAGGCAGCGGCGGCTTTCGCCGGGGCGGCAGAGGGCGCGGCAGCCGATGCGGCCTGTACGGTTTTCTTTTTGGCCTTCTTCGGGGCCTTTTTCTGCTCGACAGGTTTCTTCTTCGGCGGCTCCGGTTTCGGCGGTGGCGTGATTTCGGCAACCGCCTCGGGCGGCGGCGGTGGCGGGACCTCCACCTGTTCCGGCGGTGCGTCGGCCTCCGGCACGTCGGGCACCTCGGCCAGGTCCGCCGGATCGGGCGGCGCATCTTCCGTCATCGGCAGATCAGGGAGCGTCTCGGCCAGCGGCGCGGGGTCGGCCATATCGGGGGCTTCAACCGGCACCTCCGGCGCGGGCTCGCTATAGGCCCCAAGCTCCATCGCGGGGGGCGCCATGATCAGGGCGATGGCATCCTCCTGCTCGCCCATCGCCTCGCCCGAAGGCTGCACCGCCATGGCCAGCGCGGCCAGCGCCGAAACCATCAGCGCCACGACCGAGGCCGAAGCCAGCCAGCCCAGCGCCGCCGTGCGGCGCGGCGGCTGGCTCGCGAAGTGCAGGACGGGGCAGCGCGGCTGCGGGGCAAGCGGCATCATGGGCGTGGGCCTCCTTCCAGACCGACCAGCGCGACCTTCAGATAGCCCGCAGCCCGCAGGGCATCGAGCAGGCGCATAAGGTCGCCATATGGAATGCTGCTGTCCGCACGCAGCAGGACCGGCGCAGCACGGTTGCCGTTACTGGCGCGGTCCAGCGCGGGGCCAAGACCCGCCGCCGATACGGTGGCTTCGCCCAGCCGCAGGTCGCCTTCGCGCGTCAGGGTCAGCCACAGCGGCTCCTCCTCGCGCTCACGCGGGGGGGCGCTGCTGGCAGGCAGGTTCACCGGCACGTCAACGGTGGACAGCGGCGCCGCGACCATGAAGACGATCAGCAGAACCAGCATGACGTCAATGAAGGGCGTCACGTTGATGTCGGCGATCTCGTCCTCGTCACGGCTGCCACTGGAAAACGCCATGGCTCAGGCCCCCCTGCCCTGCGCCGCCGCCCGGTCGAGCGCGCGGCTTTGCAGCGCCTCAAGCGCCGCGGCAAGGTCGTTCATCCGGTGGCGGTATCCCGCAAGCCGCCGCGACAACAGATTATGGATCAACACCGCAGGAATGGCTGCCGCCAGCCCGATGGCCGTGGCCAGCAACGCCTCGGCAATGCCCGGTGCCACGACGGCAAGGCTGGTGGTGCCGCTGTCGGCGATGGCGATGAAGGAATTCATGATGCCGAACACCGTGCCGAACAGCCCGATGAAAGGGGCTGTGGCGGCGATGGAGCCAAGAACGCCGGTGCCCGCCCGCAGGCGCAGCGCGGCGCCCGCCTCGATCCGTTCCAGCAGCAGCCGGGTCCGGTCGCGCGTGCCGGTCAGCAGGGCCGGATCATCCAGCGCCAGCGCCATTTCCTGTGCGGCGGCGCGCGCCATTTCCGCACCGGGGCCACGGGTGCCGTCCATGGCGCGGGCCGCTTCGTCCAGCGTGGTGGCATTGCCCACCAGCCTCAGCGCCTGGGCCAGCCGACGCCGGGCAAGCGCGAATTCGACGGTCTTGTGCAGCCAGACGGTCAGCGCCACCAGCGCGGCGAACGCCAGCAACGCCATGACGGCCTGCACCAGCCAGTGCGCCTGGGACACGATGGTCACCAGATCCC
>NZ_LJSC01000021.1:0-11908 GCF_001303875.1 Gemmobacter sp. LW-1
GCCGCGAAACCGGCGGCCCCGGCGGCCAAGGCAGCCCCCAAGGGCAAGACCACGACGATCCAGATCGGGATCTTCTCGGTCGAGGCCAATGCCAAACGCGCCGCCGATGCGCTTGGCAAGGCCGGTGTCTCGGCCAGCATCAAGCCCGGCCAGACCCAGGGCAAGGCACACTGGTCGGTCACTGCCTCGGGCAGTGGCGACCGCACCGCCCTTCTGAACAAGGTCAAGGGGCTGGGCTTCGCCGACGCCTATCTTCTGTCGAAATGACCGCCTGACACACACGCGGCGCCCGCCCGATGCGGGCGCCCCCAGACCACGGATCGCTGCCATGATGAAACCGCTTCGCCTCGCCCTTGCGCTCCTTCTGCTTTCGGCGCCTGCGCAGGCGTTCGAAACCCAAGCCCGCGCGGCATGGGTCTATGACATGACGACCCATACCGTTCTGATGGACAAGGATGCCGACGAGCCGCTTCCGCCGGCCTCGATGTCCAAGCTCATGACCATCAACATGCTGTTCGAGGCGCTGCGCGACGGGCGCGTGCAGTTGTCGACGCCTTTCGCCGTGTCGTCGCGCGCCAAGGCGATGCAGGGGTCGACCATGTTCCTCAACGAACGCGACCGCCCGACGGTCGAGGAACTGATCCATGGCATGATCATCAATTCGGGCAATGATGCCTGCGTGGTGGTGGCCGAGGGTCTGGCGGGCACGGAAGAGGCCTTCGCGCGCCAGATGACCGAACGCGCCGCCGCGCTGGGAATGGAAAATTCGCATTTTGCCAATTCCAGCGGCTGGCCCGACCCGAACCAGCGCATGAGCATGGAGGATCTGGGCATCCTTGCCGTGCGGCTGATCAGCGAATTTCCCGAATATTACCCGATCTTCGCGCAAACCGAGTTTGATTATCAGGAGCGTTCGCCCGCCAACCGCTTCAACCGCAATCCGCTGCTGAAACTGAACATCGGCGCGGACGGGCTGAAGACCGGGCATACTGCCGAGGCGGGCTATGGCCTTGTCGGTTCGGCCAAGCAGGGTGACCGCCGCATCGTCTTCACGATCACCGGCCTGCCCAGCGACAAGGCCCGCGCCGAAGAGGCAGAGCGGATCGTGAACTGGGCCTTCCGGCAGTTTTCGATGAAGACCGTGGTGAAATCGGGCGTGCGCATTGCCGAGGCCGATGTCTGGATGGGCGAGCAGGCCCGCGTGGGCCTTGTGGCCGCCGAGGATGTCACCCGCCTGGTGCCCGCGCTGGCGCAGGACACCATGACGGCCGAGGTGGTCTATTCCGGCCCGGTCAAGGCACCGATCACGGCCGGGCAGAAGGTCGCCGATCTGGTGATCCACATTCCCGACCTGCCGGATGCGCGGATCCCGCTGGTGGCTGAAACCGATGTCGCCAATGCGGGCTTCGCGCAGCGGATGCTGGGCGCCGCCAGGGTACTGATCTCGCGCGCCCTGCCCGCCGACAGCCCCGCGAGCTGATGCCGGGACGGTTCATCAGTTTCGAGGGCATTGACGGCTCGGGCAAAAGCACGCAGGCGCGGCTGCTGACCGATGCTTTGCGCGCGCGTGGCCAGTCGGTCGTGCTGACGCGAGAGCCGGGCGGCAGCCCCGGCGCCGAGGAAATCCGCCGTCTGGTGCTGGAGGGCAACCCCGACCGCTGGTCGGCGGAAACCGAGTTGCTGCTGTTCACCGCCGCCCGCCGAGACCATCTGGAAAAGACCATCCGCCCGGCTCTGGCGCGGGATGAGACCGTGATCACCGACCGCTTCGCCGACAGCACCCGGATGTATCAGGGCATCTCGCGCGGGGATCTGGCGGCTGTGGTCGACCAGTTGCACCGGCTGATGATCGGGGTGGAACCCGATCTGACGCTGCTGATCGACATTGACCCGGAGGTCGGCCTGTCGCGTGCGGTGGCGCGGCAAGGGGCGGAACAGCGGTTCGAGGATATGGGGCTGGATCTGCAACGCCGGATGCGCGCCGGGTTCCTTGCGCTGGCGGCGGCCCATCCGGGCCGCTTTCGCGTGATCGACGGCGCCCGCGATCCGCAGGCGGTGGCCGCCGATGTGCTGGCCGCCGTGACGGGGGGCTGACATGCCCTCGGTCTTTCTGGACGACTTTCCCGAACCCGACCGGATCGAGGGTGCCCCCCATCCGCGCGAGACCGCGCATCTTTACGGCCACGCGGCGGCACAGGCGGATTTCCTCGCTTCCTATCGGGCGGGACGGCTGCACCATGCCTGGCTGATCACCGGGCCGCGGGGCCTTGGCAAGGCGACGCTGGCCTGGAAGCTCGCGCGCTTCCTGCTGGCCACGCCCGCCGATGACGGCGGCATGTTTGCCCCGCCCCCGCCCGAGACGCTGGACATTCCTGCCGACCACCCGGTCGCCCGCCGCATAGCGGCGCTGTCGGAACCCCGGCTTTATCTGCTGCGGCGAGGCCTGAACGAAAGCGAAAAGGCGGTGGCGCAGGACATTCTGGTGAAGGAAGTCCGGCTTCTGAAGGAATACTTCGCGCTTTCCGCCGCTGATGGTGGCCGCCGCGTCGCCATCGTGGACAGCGCCGACGACATGAACGTTTCGGCCGCCAATGCGCTGCTGAAACTGCTGGAAGAGCCGCCGGGCAATGTGACCTTCTTCCTGATCTCGCATCAGCCCTCGCGGCTCTTGCCCACCATCCGCTCACGCTGCCGCGAATTGCGTCTGTCGCCGCTGGCGGCGGGCGACATGGCCGCCGCGCTGGATCAGGCGGGCACCGCCATTGACGACGCTCAGGCCATGGCGGAACTTGCCGGCGGCTCGGTCGGCGAGGCGCTGCGGATGATCCACCTCGACGGGCTGGAGCTTTACGGCAAGCTCGTCACCCTGCTGGGCGCCCTGCCCCGGATGGACCGGCCGCGCCTTCTGACGCTGGCGGAGACCGGCACCGGCAAGGGGAACGAGGCGAAGTTCGACCTGATGGTGTCGCTGATCGACCTCATGCTCGCACGTCTGGCGCGGGCGGGCACGCTGGGCATGACACCACCTGAAGCCGCACAGGGCGAAGCCGCGCTGCTGGCCCGCCTGTCGCCCGACCCCTGGGCCGCGCGGGCATGGGCCGACCTTGCGCAAAGCCTGTCGGCGCGGGCGCGGCGCGGCAAGGCGGTCAACCTTGACCCTGCCGCGCTTCTCATGGATATGTTCCTTCAGATCGAACAGACGGCGGCCATGCTCGCCGCAAGGTGACGCATGACCCTGCCCGAAATCGTAGACAGCCATTGTCACCTCGACTTCCCGGATTTCGAGGGTGAACTGCCGCGCATCATCGACGCGGCCCGCGCCGCCGGGGTGCGCCGCATGGTGACAATCTGCACCCGGCTGAAGAACGAGCCCCGCGTCCGCGCCATTGCCGAGGCGCATGACGGCGTATTCTATGCCGCAGGCACCCATCCGATGAGCGCGGCGGAAGAACCTATGGCGACGCTGGACGAGTTGATCGCGCTTGCCGCGCATCCGAAATTCGTGGGCATCGGCGAGACGGGCCTTGATTACCATTACACCGCCGACAGCGCCGAGGTGCAGAAGACTTCGCTGCGTCTCCATATCCGGGCGGCCCAGGAAACCGGGTTGCCGCTCATCATCCATTCCCGCGCGGCGGATGACGACATGGCGCAGATCCTGACCGAAGGCTTCCGCGAAAAGCCCTATGCCTGCGTCATGCATTGCTTTTCCTCCAGCGCGGAACTGGCGCGGGCGACGCTGGATCTGGGGTTCTACCTCTCGATGTCCGGCATCGCCACCTTCCCCAAAAGCCAGGAGCTGCGCGACATCTTCGCTGCCGCGCCGCTGGACCGCATCCTATTGGAAACCGACAGCCCCTATCTGGCCCCGGTGCCCTATCGCGGCAAGCGCAATGAACCGGCCTATACTGCCTTCACCGCCAGGACCGGCGCGCAACTGTTTGGCCTGACCGAAGCCGAGTTTGCCGCCGCCACAACCGCCAATTTCGACCGGCTGTTCCGCAAGGCCCGTGTGAGCGAGGCCGCCTGATGCATCGCTTCACCATCCTCGGCTGCGGATCGTCGGGCGGCGTGCCGCGCATCGGGGGCGACTGGGGCGACTGTGATCCGATGAACCCGAAGAACCGCCGCCGCCGCTGTTCCATGCTGGTGGAACGGATCGGGCCGGAGGGCACGACACGGGTGCTGATCGACACCTCGCCCGACATGCGCGAACAACTGCTGGATGCGGGCGTCGGCACGCTGGATGCGGTGGTCTTCACCCATTCACATGCCGACCATGTGCATGGCATCGACGACCTGCGCCAGATCGTGTTCAACCTGCGCCGCCGCCTGCCGGTCTGGGCCGACGGGCCGACGCAGGGCGCGCTGATCGACCGTTTCGGTTATGCCTTCGTGCAGCCCGCAGGGTCGCCCTATCCGCCGATCCTGGACCTGAACACCATCGACGGCGATTTCACCATCGACGGCGCAGGCGGGCCGATTGTGCTGACCCCGTTCCTCGCCGATCACGGTTCCATCGACGCGCTGGGGTTCCGCATCGCGGGGCTGGCCTATCTGCCCGATGCGGTGGCGATCCCCGAGGCCAGCTGGCCTGCGCTGGCGGGGCTGGAAATCTGGGTGCTGGACGCGCTGCGCCGCAAGCCGCACCCCACCCATGCCCATCTGGCGCTGGCGCTGGAATGGATGACCCGTGCCGCGCCCCGGCGCGGCGTGCTGACCAACATGCATCTCGACCTTGATTACGAAACGCTGGCGGCCGAATTGCCGCCGCATATTGAACCCGCCTTCGACGGTATGGTTCTGGAGCTTCCTGACATATGAGCGCCCTTCTCGACGTCATCATGCCGGTCTTTCTGGTCATCGGGGGGGGCTGGCTGGCGGCGCGGGCGAAGCTGTTCAGCGATGCGGCCGTTGACGGGCTGATGCGGTTTGCACAGACCTTCGCGGTGCCGGTGCTGCTGTTCCTGTCCATCTCGCGGCTGGACCTGTCGGCGGCCTATGACATCGGCCTGTTCATCAGCTTCTATGCCGGGGCCTTTGCGGCCTTCGGCCTTGGCATCCTTGGCGCGCGTCTGCTGGGGCGGCCCGGCACCGATGCTGTGGCCATCGGTTTTGCCTGCCTGTTTTCCAACTCGCTGCTGCTGGGCCTGCCGATCACCGAACGCGCCTATGGCGCTGATGCGCTGGCGGCAAACTACGCCATCATCTCGATCCACTCGCCGCTGCTTTACGCAACCGGCATCACGGTGATGGAACTGACGCGGAGCCATGGCCAGGGCCTGCCCGCAGGGCGGCTGGCGCGACAGGTGCTGCGCGCGATCTTCTCGCAGCCCATGGTGCTGGGTATCTGTGCCGGGTTCTTCGTCAATCTGACCGGCCTGCCGCTGCCCGATTTCGCATGGTCGGCGCTGAAGATGATCGGCGGCGCGGCGATCCCGACAGCGCTGTTCGGGCTGGGTGGCGTTCTTTATCGCTACCGCCCCGAGGGCGACGGCCGTGCCATCGCGCTGGTCGTCGGGCTGTCGCTGCTGCTGCATCCGGCGATCACCTGGCTGCTGGGCAGCAAGGTTTTCGGCCTGTCCGTCGAGCAACTGCGCTCGGCGGTGGTGACCAGTTCGATGGCGCCGGGGGTGAATGCCTATCTGTTCGCGCATCTCTACGGCGTGGCGAAACGGGTGAATGCCTCGGCTGTGCTGCTGGCCACCGCCGCCTCCATCGGAACGATCTGGATGTGGCTGCATATCCTGCCGTGATCCCGGGAAATCAGAATGAAAAAGGGGGCCGCATGGCCCCCTTTCTGCATTCCTGACACCCGGATTACTGCGGGGTGACGCCCCGGATCCGCTCCGACCGGCGGCGCAGCAGTTCCACCGTGGCCAGCAGGGCAATCGAGATCAGCACAAGGATGGTTGCCACCGACAGGATGGCCGGGCTGATTGCCTCGCGGATCCCGTTCCACATCTGGCGCGGGATGGTCTGCTGGTCGGGACCGGCGATAAACAGCACCGCCACCACTTCGTCAAACGAGGTCACGAAGGCAAACAGCGCACCCGAAATCACACCCGGCAGGATCAGCGGCAGGACCACCTTGAAGAAGGTGCGCGAGGGCGACGCGCCCAGAGAGGCGGCAGCGCGGCTCAGCGACTGGTCGAAACCGATCAGCG
Organism: Gemmobacter sp. LW-1; assembly: GCF_001303875.1. Classification (NCBI taxonomy): domain Bacteria; kingdom Pseudomonadati; phylum Pseudomonadota; class Alphaproteobacteria; order Rhodobacterales; family Paracoccaceae; genus Gemmobacter; species Gemmobacter sp. LW-1. The sequence continues at coordinate 6,168 of NZ_LJSC01000021.1, forward strand.
TCGCTGTCACGGTGATGATGACAAAGGGAATACCAAGTGTGGCATGGGCCAGCACGACGCCGGTATAGGTGGAGGTCAGCCGCCCGCATTCGAAGCCAAGCATGGAACAGGGGTTCGAATAGAAGAAGAACAGGCCGGTGGCGATAATGATGATCGGCACGATCATCGGCGAGATCAGAACCGCCATGATCAGCCGCCGATAAGGCATTTCGGACCGCGACAGACCAAGCGCCGCCAGCGTCCCCAGAACGGTCGCGACGATCGTTGACCAGAAGCCGATGATGACCGAGTTCTTGGCGGCCTTCACCCAGGCGGCATTGGCCCAGACATCTTCCCACCAGCTGCTGTCTCGCGGGGCATCCGGTGCGACCATGCCATGCGTCAGCAGAAGGTCATACCAGCGCAGGCTGTAGCCCTCGGGGTCGAAGGTCAGCATCTTCTGCGTGAAGGTGAAATAGGGCTCGGCGTTGAAGCTGAGCGGCATGACGATCAGGATGGGCGAAATCAGGAAGACGAAGATCGCCACGCAGATGACGTGGTAGGTGTAATACCACAGGCGTTCCAGCGGATCGGCATAGACGGGAAGAGCCATCGGTTTCTCCTCGGGCCGGATCGCCGGGGGCGCTGCCCCCGGACCCCCGGGATATTTGGACCAGGATAAAGGGGGGGGCGCGGGGGCGCCTCAGCCCAGTTTCAGCTTGTCGATGCCGACGAGGCGGTCATAGAGCCAGTAGAGCACCAGAACCCCGGCCAGCAGCATTGCCGAAAGTGCGGCAGCCAGCGACCAGTTGGATTTGCTCATGTGGAACTGGATCAGGTTCGAGATCAGCTGCCCGTCGGCCCCCCCGACCAGAGCAGGGGTGATGTAGTAGCCGACCGCGAGGATGAAGGTCAGCAGCGCCCCTGCGCCAATCCCCGGCAGGGTCTGCGGCAGATAGATGCGGCGGAACGTTGTCCAGCTGGTCGCGCCCAGGCTGCGGGCGGCACGGGCATAGGAGGGCTTGATCGTGCGCATCACCGAATAGAGCGGAAGCACCATGAAGGGCAGCAGGATATGCGTCATCACGATGATGGTGCCGGTCTGGTTGTAGATCATGGTGATCCGGCCATCATCACCGATCACGCCCAGTGAAACTAGGATATTGTTCACCACGCCCTGCCCTTGCAGAAGCACGATCCAGCTGGTCGTCCGCACCAGAAGCGAGGTCCAGAACGGCAGCAACACAAGGATCATCAGCAGGTTGGATTTCGACATCGGCAGCGTGGCCAGCAGATGTGCGATCGGGAAGGCGAGGATCAGGCAGAGGAACGTAATGACGCCGGACAGGATGAAGGTCTTGCCAAACAGCCAGAGATAGATGCGCTCGTTTTCCGGCACCCGCTCGATCCCGCCGTCGGCAGTGCGCTGGCGGTCGGTGGCGATCAGGTAGAAATCCGAGGTCCAGGGGCTGGAGGCTTCGCGCATCGCCTGCCAGATCACCGGCTCGCCCCATTTAGCATCCAGCGCCAGCAACGCCTCCTTGTAGGGCGGCTCCAGCTTGTCGGCGCCACGGGCGGAGGAGGTGAACAGCGACCGGGTGCCGGGCACGGTATAGTTGATCCGCGTGCCTGCCTCCCCCGCCGTCTTGTCCTTTTTCATCAGCGCGAGATCGGAGGCCAGCGCGGCATAGGCGCTTTCGTCGAAGTCGCTGCCATCGGGATGGCTGCTGAACCATTCGCCAAGCGCGGGGGCAGAATTGGAAAATCCGTCGTGATAGACCGAGCGTTGCAGCATCTGGCCAATCGGCAGAATGAAGGTCACCACCACGAACAGCAGAAGGGGCGCCACGAGGAGGAAGGCACGGCGTCGCGCGCGCGCCTGAGCGGCGGCCAGAGCCGCCTTGAGGGGGCGGCCGTCGGCAGTGGTCAATTGCGAGGATGCATCGGTCATCGTCAGTCCTTGAACAAGGCTGAAGCAGGGTCAGTCCGGGGAAACGGGAAGCCGGGCCGGGGTGAAATGCCCCGGCCCGGATCTGCCATCAGTTGGCGGCGAGCCAGGCGTTGAAACGCTCATTCAGCTCGGAATCGCGGTCGACCCAGAACTCGTAGGACGACGGCAGCGCGTTGGTCAGGTTTGCGGCGGCGGTGGGCATATGCGGGCCCATCTCGGTCTTGCCGTCCTGATAGAGACCGACCAGCGCGCCCGAGGATTTGCGGGCCGGACCATAGCTGATCCACTTGGCCTGATCGGCAAGGCGCTGGGTGTCCGTCGCATAGGCGAGGAACTTCTTGGCCTCTTCGAGGTTCGGGGCACCTTTCGGGATCACGAAGAGGTCATATTCATAGACCTGACCGTCCCAGACCACCTGGAAGGGTTTGCCCTCGGCCACGGCGGCGGCGAAGATCCGGCCGTTATAAGCGGTGGTCATCGCCACCTCGCCATCGGCGAGCAGCTGCGGCGGCTGGGCACCGGCTTCCCACCAGATCGTGTCCTTCTTGATCTTGTCGAGCATCGCGAAGGCGCGATCCACCCCTTCCGGGGTTTCCAGCGTGGCGTAGACATCAGCGGCCGGCACGCCGTCAGCCATCAGCGCCATTTCGAGGTTGGCCTTGGCGCCCTTGCGCATCGCGCGCTTGCCGGGGAATTTCTCCAGATCGAAGAAATCGTGGATCGAGGTCGGACCTTCCGGGAACTTCGACGAGTCGTAGGCAAAGACGGTCGAGAACACGATGGTCGCAACGGCGCAATCGGTCAGCGCGCCCGGCAGGAAATCCTCGGTCGCCGGGGTTCCATCGGGAGCCGGGGGCAGCATGGCCGGGTCGATCTCTTCCAGCATGCCTTCGTCGCACAGGCGGATCGCATCGGCATATTCCACGTCGGCGATATCGACCGTCACGTTATTGGCTTCGACCATGGCCTTCACCGGGGTCGCCGGGTTGTCGGCGTCGACCATGGTGACCTTCACGCCGGTCTCGGCGCTGTAGGGCTTGATATAGGCTTCGGTCTGGCTGGTGCCGTAGGCGCCGCCCCAGGACATGACCGTAACATCGGCCACGGCCGGAAGGGCCATGCCGGTCAGGGCGGTCGAAAGGACGAGAAGTTTCTTCATGTTATGGTGCTCCCGTTGGTTGGACGTTATTGGCCGCGTCCTTGCGGCATCTCCGGCGGCAACCGCCGGACATTCGATATCTTACATCGGATCCAGCGCGCGGGCATCCGCCGGATGCCAGCCCACCTTGATCTGCTGGCCGGGCGACAGTTTGGTCTGACCCAGCGTGTTGCGCATCTTCATCACGAAATCATCACTGCCCGCCACGCGCAGCCGCACGCGCAGGATATCCCCCATATAGATCACCTCAAGCACGGTGGCGTCGATCATATGGGCGCCTGCCGGCATCATCTCGGGCTTGAACTCCACCCGCTCGGGGCGGATTGACACAAGGGTCTTCTGACCCTTCGCCGTCACGTTGACGGGCGTCGCGTCGATCAGTTCGCCGGTTCCCAGACGCACCAGCGCCTTGTCGCCCGAAAGCTCCTCGATGGTGCCCGGCAGTTTGTTGTTCTCGCCGATGAACTGCGCGACAAAGCTGTTGTCGGGGCGTTCATACAGATCGGACGGCGGGGCAAGCTGCTGGATCTTGCCATCGTTGAACACCGCCACGCGGTCGCTCATCGTCAGCGCCTCGCCCTGGTCGTGAGTCACATAGACCACGGTGATGCCGAGGCTTTCGTGCAGGTGCTTGATCTCGAACTGCATGTGTTCGCGCAACTGCTTGTCGAGCGCGCCCAGAGGTTCGTCCATCAGCACAAGTGCTGGGTCGAACACCAGCGCGCGGGCCAGCGCGATCCGCTGCTGCTGGCCACCGGAAAGCTGGGCAGGACGACGGTTGGCAAAGGCACCCATCTGCACCATATCCAGCGCGCGCCTGATCTTGGCTTCGCGCTCGTCCTTGCCCATGCCGCGCACTTCCAGCGGGAAGGCGAGGTTTTCGCCCACCGTCATATGCGGGAACAGGGCGTAGTTCTGGAACACCATGCCGATGCCGCGCTTGTGCGGCGGCACGAGGTTGATGTTGCGCCCGTCCAGCCGGATCTCGCCATGAGTGGCGGTCTCGAACCCGGCCAGCATCATCAGACAGGTGGTCTTGCCAGAGCCGGACGGCCCGAGCATCGTCAGAAACTCGCCCTTGCCAATGTTCAGGTTGAGGTCTTTGACCACCAGAGAAACGCCGTCATAGCTTTTCTGCACATGGTCGAAGACGACGAAATCGTCGTTGCGGGCTTCTGTCGTCACCCTGGTCTCCCCGTGTATCGGCAGGTCGTCCTGCACTTTCTCTTGTTCCGACTAAAGCGGATGCGTCGCTGCATTGCAACGCTGTTCTGATGCCCGGCAGTGTCGTTGCGTCACCGCCCCCATACCGGCAATAAAACGACACTTGTCCGCACGGCAGCGGCGAGAATGGAAAAGGCGGGCCTGAACCTGTCAAAATTGGCGCATTTCAGGTTCACAACCGGCATGACAGAGTCGATTCGCGGCATAATTGACAGAATCACTCAAAGTGCGGGCGAGGTCGCGATGTATGCAATGGCACACGAAAACGACATCGCGTGAACGGCGCCGGATGTCGTTTTCCATCATGCTGCAACTGCGAGATAGCCGGCCAGAATGACAAAAGCGCCGCGGCTTTCGCCCGGCGCTTCAGTCAGTCATGGTGCGGTTGAAAGGACTCGAACCTTCACGGGAGTTACCCCACAGCGACCTCAACGCTGCGCGTCTACCAATTCCGCCACAACCGCATGCTCTGGCTTGGTGACGGGCTGTTTAGCGAAGCCTCTGCGCGAAGGAAAGGGGGATTTCACCGCCCGCCGGAAAAATTTTATCCGACGGGCGGGGAGCGATCAAACGGCCTATTGGCCGAGCATCAGACGGGGCAGCGCGGTCATCACCGAAACCGCCCGCGCGGCGACCGGCGTCGTCGCCGGGGGCGCAGCGGACGTGGCCTGCGGGGCCGCCGCGATCACCGTTTCCGCCGGAGCCGGTGCGGCCTCGACCACCACTTCGGGCGCGGAGGTTGCCGGCGCCAGAACCGGCAGTGGCGCGGCAGGCTGGGCCGGGCCATCGCTGCGGCCGTTCAGCATGAATACCGCCTTGCGCACCAGATCCCCCTGCCCTGCGGGCGTGCCGGGCAGGCCAGGCGCCCCCGCGGGTGTCAGCTCAAACCAGCCCATCGCCAGATCGGGCCGCCGCGTCGCGCCGATCCCGTCGGCGAGGTGATAGCCCGGCAGGGCGGCATAGCCGCTTTCTCCCAGCGCAGTCAGCACCAGTGCCGATCCCAGCGCCACATCGGCATCATCCAGTGCATAGCCGACACCCAGACAGATCTTCGACGTGCCAGAAAGCTGCGCGGGCGACATGCCCGATCCGGCGATGAACTGTGTTACACCAGCCAGAACCTCGGGCGCCGGTTTCAGCGATACCGCCGTCACCTGATCCTTCAGCACGGGGCCAAAGGCCTTGCACTGATCCGCCACCTGCTGCGGTGTGACGCCCGGCACCGCACGCGACAGCGCCTCGCCCTGCTGGATCGCCGCCGCACGGCTGAGGCAGAACTGTTCTGACAATGCCTGTGCCGGATCGCTCATGTTGGCGACCGTCATATAACCGCCGTTGGCGTTGGTTTTCAGTGCGATCGTGTTGCAATGCGAACTGAGCGAAACCAGAGTGCCACCGAAGGACGGCAAGGCTGGCGCTGCCGGGGCA
>NZ_LJSC01000022.1:0-46983 GCF_001303875.1 Gemmobacter sp. LW-1
GCCGCCGCGTCGCTGTCCTGCGCCGCCGCCCCTTCGCTGCCCAGCCCCTCTGGCCCCGGCAGGGCGCGGGCATCTTCCAGCACGATCCTGCCCGTGGCATCCCGCGCGGGTACGGGTTCAGGATGCGCCTCCGGTCCCAATGACAGGCCCTCTGCCACCTCCCCCAGCGCGCGCAGGCGGGCGCTCCCGGCGGAAGGTCCGGTTCCGGTGCCGGGCTGGCCGCTGGCATGTCGTGCAAAGACCACGCAAAGCGCGGGCGCCCAGGGCGCACGCAACTGGCGCAGATCTGTCGTTTCGGCAAGCGGTGCGAGCGGGTTCATTCCCGCAGCCTAAGGTGCGTGGGGACCGCCCTCAAGCCGGGTTCTCGACCTCGCGCCGATTGCCCGCTAGGCTCGCCCCGTCGCAGCGAGGGGAGACGCCGACATGACCATGCCACCCGTGGCCATCGAGGATGCGGCGCTGACGCGGCTTCTGTCGCGTGCCCGCGTTCTGGTGGTGGATGACGAAGCCGGGATGCGCAACTTCCTGATGAAGACGCTGGCGCCCTTCTGTCAGGCGGTCGAGGTTGCGGGCACCACGGCCGAAGCAGATGCGCAGCTGGATCGCGGCAATTTCGACATTGTGATCCTCGACAATATCATGCCCGGCCTGAAAGGGCTGGATTGGCTGGCCGAACAGCGCCGCCGGGGCGGCTTTGCCGAAACCATCATGATCACCGCCTATGCCGATCTGGAAACAGCTATCGAGGCGCTGCGGGCGGGTGCCTCGGACTTCGTGCTGAAACCCTTCCGGTCGAACCAGCTTCTGAACGCGGTGCGGCGGGCCTTGCAGATGGCACAACTGCGGCGAGAAAATCTGCTTCTGCGGCATGAACTGGCCAGCGGCGATACCGGGCCCGGGCGGCGCAACCGGCTGATCGGCAGTTCCGCCAGCATCGCCGCGGTGCGGGACATGCTGGCACGGGTGGCCGGGGTGACCACGCCGCTTCTGATCACTGGGGCTTCGGGTACCGGCAAGGAAGTCGCAGCGCGGCATCTGCACGGGATCTCCGACCGCGCCGACCGGCCCTTCGTGCCGATCAACTGCGCCGCCATCCCGCCCGACCGGATCGAGGCGGAACTGTTCGGCCATATCGCCGGTGCCTTGCCCGGCATTCCCGAAGGGCGCGAGGGTTTTCTGCCTTCGGCGCAAGGAGGCACGGTTTTTCTGGACGAGGTCGCCGAACTCAGCCCCGCCGCGCAATCGGCGCTGCTGCGGGTGGTGGAGGATGGCCGGATCCGTCCGCTGGGGGCGGCGCGGGATCTGGCGCTGGACCTGCGTTTCGTCCTCGCCTCCGGCCGCCCGCTGGAACCCGAAGTGGCAGCGGGGCGCTTCCGGCAGGATCTGTTTTTCCGCATCAATGTGCTTCAGATCGACATGCCGCCGCTGCGACATCGCGAAACCGACGTGATTGACCTTGCGGATCTGTTCCTGACCGAGATCGCGCAACGTCAGAGCCTTGCCCCGCTGGAGATGGACAGCACGACCCGCGCGGCCCTGTTGCGGCATGACTGGCCCGGCAATATCCGCGAGTTGCGCAATTTCATCGAACGCGCCCTGATCTTCGGGCGGTTTCCGCTGGAAACGCTGGCTCCGCCACAGCGGCAGGCCGAGGCCATCGAGCCTCTGGATGCGGTGGAACGCCGCCTGATCCTGCGCGCGCTGGATCTGACCGGCGGCAACCGCAGCGAGGCGGCGCGGCGTCTGGGCATTTCGCGCAAGACCATTGACCGCAAATGCGCGGGCTGGGGGCTTTAGTGGCGCGGCTCCTGCGCTCGGTCCGGGTGCGGCTGCTGCTGATTGCGCTGTTGCCCATGCTGGTGCTGCTGCCGCTTCTGCTTGGCGCCACGATGCAGCGCTGGTCGGGCAAGGTGGACGATTTGCTGATCGTCAAGGTGAATGGCGACCTGACCATTGCCGACCAGTATCTTGCGCGCCTGCTGGAGCTTTCGGGCGAAAGGCTGGATGCGCTGGCGCAATCGGTGGCGATGGAACGCGCGCTTCAGAGGCCGGACGATCTGACGGCACTGATCGCGACGCAAAAGCAGACGCTGGGGCTGGATTTCCTGTATGTGACCGATGGTACTGACGCCCCGGCCGGTTTTTTGCCTGCCGATTGGCCGGTGATCGGCGCCGCGCTGCAAGGGCAGGGCAAGGCGGCGGTGGATATCCTGTCACCTGCCGCGATGGAGGCTTTGACCCCCGGCTTGGCGGCACGGGCGGCGGTGCCGCTGGTGGCCACTCCCAATGCCGCGCCGACCGACCGGCTGACCGAGGATCGTGGCATGATCATCCATTCCGCCGCGCCGCTGCGCCTGCCCGATGGCCGTGCGGCGGCGCTGGTGGGTGGGTTGCTTCTGAACCGAAACCTCGATTTCATCGACACGATCAACGCACTGGTCTACCAGTCGCGCAGCCTGCCCGAGGGCAGCCAGGGCACCGCGACGCTGTTTCTTGACGATGTGCGCATCTCGACCAATGTGCGCCTGTTCGAGAATGTCCGGGCCCTTGGTACCCGTGTTTCGCAGGCGGTGCGCGCGCGGGTTCTGGGTGAGGGGCAGACATGGCTCGACAGCGCCTTCGTGGTGAACGACTGGTATATCTCGGCCTATGAGCCGATCATCGACAGCCACGGTGCGCGGATCGGGATGCTGTATGTCGGCTTTCTGGAAGCGCCGTTCCGGGCCGAGAAAACCCGCTCTTACCTGATTGCCACGCTGGTGTTCCTGGCCATCGCCGCGCTGTCGGTGCCGATCTTCCTGCGATGGGCGGGGCGCATCTTCCTGCCGCTGGAGCGGATGGGCCAGACTATCGCACGGGTCGAGGCGGGCGAGATGGATGCCCGTAACCGGATCGGCGCCGGGGATGACGAAATCTCGCGCGTGGCCGATCACCTCGACGGGTTGCTGGATACTGTGCAGGAGCGTGACCGCCAGTTGCGCGACTGGAACGAGCAACTGAACCAGAAAGTCGAAGAACGCACCCGTGACCTGCGCGACGCCAACCGGAGGCTGGAACGCACGACCGAACGGCTGATCATGTCGGAAAAGCTTGCCGCAGTGGGCGAGATCACGGCAGGCGTCGCGCATGAGATCAACAATCCCATCGCGGTCATCCAGGGCAATCTGGATGTGGCGCGCATGGTGCTGGGCGAAGGCGCGGCGCCGGTAAAGACCGAATTCGACCTGATCGACGATCAGGTTTACCGCATCGGTACCATCGTCTCGAAGCTGCTGCAATTCGCGCGGCCCGGCGAATATTCCGGCGCGGCCAACATCATCTCGCCCGCGCAGGTGGTGCGGGACTGTCTGGTGTTGACCCGTCGTCAGATCGAGGGGGCAGGCATCGAAATCCGCACCGATCTGGCAACGGAGGCGCAGGTGTTCATGGAACGGACCGAGCTTCAGCAAGTGGTCGTCAACCTGATCCTCAACGCCGTTCACGCCATGCCGGGCGGTGGCGTGCTGTCCCTGTCTGTGGCCCTGCGGCAGGGCAGGGTCGAGATCGGAGTGGCCGATAGCGGCACCGGGATGAGTGCAGAGATCCAGCGCCGCATCTTCGACCCGTTCTTCACCACCAAGCAGGCGCAGGGCACCGGGCTGGGTCTGTCGATCAGCCAGACGCTGATCACCCGCGCCGGAGGGCGGATCGGGGTCCGCTCGGCGCCGGGAAAGGGCAGCCGCTTCGTGATCCGCCTGCCGGTCGTAGAAAGTCCGTAAATGGACAAAATGTCCCACATTCAGCACAAGGCCTGCACCGTTGCGGACAGAATGTCCCTGTTTTGGCGTATCGGAGAAATCATTACAGCCAAAATGACAATTTAACTCATTGAAATTATTAATAAATTTTGTTGACCTGCAAATGATTCCCTCGCAAGTCTGAAGCGGCATGCTGTCGCATGCCAGATCGGGAGAGGCGCAAGGCAGGAGGGGCTGGCGCGTCATCCCCCGCTAAAAAGGGAGGGAAAACCCATGAGCAACGTCAAGTCAGGCGGCGCTTTCGGCTTCTTGCGGAAAGACCACATCGTCGCCAAGCCCGGCTTCAACCGCTGGCTGGTGCCACCGGCTTCCATCGCCATTCATCTGTGCATCGGATCGGTCTACGCATGGTCGGTGTTCAATCCGGCGCTGACCAAGCAGCTTGGTGTCGTGGCCCCGGCGGCTGACGACTGGTCGCTGGCCTCGGTGGTCTGGATCTTCTCGGTCGCGATCGTGTTTCTTGGTCTTTCCGCCGCTTTTGCAGGGCGGTGGCTGGAAGAAGTGGGCCCCCGCATGGTGGGCGTGGTCGCGGCGATCTGCTGGGGCGGTGGATTTGTCATCGGCTCGGTCGGGATTGCCACCCATCAGCTCTGGCTTGTGTATCTTGGCTATGGCGTGATCGGCGGCTGCGGGCTGGGGCTTGGCTATGTCTCGCCGGTGTCTACCCTGATCCGCTGGTTCCCCGACCGGCGCGGCATGGCGACGGGGCTTGCGATCATGGGCTTTGGTGGCGGGGCTATCATTGCCACGCCGCTGAAGGGCTGGCTGATGCAGACTTTCGCCAAGGCGCCTGAGTTTCTGGGTGCGCAGGAGACGGTGACGCTCGTCACCGAAGGCGGCCGGCAATTCGCGGAAACCGCAGCAGGCAAGGTTGAGGTTGTGGTGGCCTCCGCCGCGCAGGCGGCGGCACTGCCGGGTGGCGGCGAGGCAGGTGTTTACGCCGTGGGCACCGGCAATACCGGCGCGGCGGCCACCTTCCTTGCGCTTGGCATCGGCTATTTCGTCGTGATGATCGTGGCGGCGTTCCTTTATCGCGTGCCCGCACCGGGCTGGAAGCCCGCCGGCTGGCAGCCGAAACCCGCCGCCGCCAATGGCCTCATCACCTCTGCCAATGTTGACATCAATCAGGCGCTGAAAACCCCGCAGTTCTGGCAGCTGTGGATCATGCTTTGCTTCAACGTGACCGCCGGGATCGGTGTGATCGGCGTCGCCAAGACCATGATGTCGGAAATCTTCGGCACCACCATGCCGCTGGTCGTCACCGCCGCCTTCGCCTCGACCTATGTGCTGATGATCTCGGTCTTCAACATGCTGGGGCGGTTCTTCTGGGCCTCGACCTCGGATTATATCGGGCGCAAACCGACCTATATGATCTTCTTCCTGCTGGGGACGTTGCTGTATCTGTCGATCCCCTATTTCGCCAGCACCGGCAGCGCCAGCCCGTCGATGTTCTATCTGGTAGGGTTCTACATCGCCACCATGGTTATCTTCACCATGTATGGCGGCGGCTTCGCCACCATCCCGGCCTATATCGCGGATCTGTTCGGGACGATGCATGTCGGCGGCATCCATGGCCGCATCCTGACCGCCTGGTCCACCGCCGGGGTGCTGGGGCCGCTGGCCATCACCAGCCTGCGCGACATGTCGGTGGGCAGCGCAATCCGGGATCTGGCCTCGCGCGTCGATCCGGCGGCCTTTTCCGAAAAGTTCGGGGCGCCGCTCGATCAGCTAGACAGCCTTGTCGCCGCCAAGACGGTGACTATCGCCCGGCTGATGGAGATTGCACCCGCGGGCACCATTGACCCGACGCCAAGCCTTTACAACACGACGATGTATGCGATGGCGGCGCTGCTGGTTGTGGCTTTCATCGCGAATATGCTGATGCGGCCGGTGAAGGAACATCACCATCACGACGAACCAAAGCTGGCGCGCGTTCCGGCAGAATGATGGAAGGGGGCGCCAGTGGCGCCCTTTTTCACCTTAGGGGCGCAGCAGGTGGCGCAGCGCCGTGACCAACGCTTGCACCCCGTCATCAGTGGTGACGGGACCGGGCGAGGTGCGCAGAATCTGCCCGCGCCCGTCGGTGGCAATACCTGCCGAACGCAGCGCCGCTACGATCTGCGGCGCCGGGTGGCTGTTGGGCAGCCGCAACATGACCGAGCCGCCGCGTGCGGTTTCCGCGCGCGGGGTGATCAGGTCCAGCCCCATCTCATCCGCGGCGATGATGATCCGCGCGGTCTGTCTCCGGTTCTGTGCCAGCAGTGCCGCGTGATCCTGCGCGGCGTGCCAGTCCAGCGCGGGCAGCGAGGCGATGGCCGCCATGCAGCCCGGCGTGCCGTTGTCAAAGCGGCGGATGTCGGGGGCATAAGCGAAGCGGTCCAGCGCCCAGTTGAACGGGTCGGGCTGGCTGAACCAGCCGCGCAGCTCGGGCTGACACTGGCTGATCAGATCCGGCGCCACATGCAGGATGCCCGCGCCGGGCGTGCCGCACATCCATTTCAGGCTGGTCGAGATGGTGAAATCCACCGCCGGATCGGCGACGTCGAAGGGCAGCAGCCCCGCGCCCTGTGTAATGTCCACCCCGATCAGGCTGCCCATAGTCCGGCCATGCGCCACCATCGCGGGCAGGTCGATCCGGTGCGAGGTGGTGGAGGCGACCCATGTCAGCAGCGCTACAGCCACATCTGGCCCCCAATGCGCAAGGAAATCCTCGGGCTCCACCCAGGCGGCACCCTGCCGCATCGGCACGGTTTCCAGTGTGAACCCCAGCCGGTCCTGCAATTTCGTCAGGAGGAAGTGGTTCGACGGAAAGCAATCTGCCGCCACCAGCACCCGCTTGCCGGACAGCCGCTCCGGCGGCAGCGCGGTCATCAGCATGTGCAAGCCCTGCGTGACATTCTCGCAGGTGGTCAGGCTGCCCTCCGGCGCGCCGATGATGCCGCGCCAGTGTTCGATGAAGCTCGCGCGTTTGCCCAGCAGGTAGCCCCATTGCGCGTCATCCGGCGCTGCCCAGACGGCTGCAAATTCGGCCATGGCGTGGGCCAGATCCTCGGCCTTGCCGGGATACTGGCCGATGGAGTGATAAAGGAAATAGCTGTCTTGCATAGGTCTTACCGTTGATAGGCGCGCTGGAAGCGTTGCTCCAGCCAGCCGGTCAGCCGCACCAGCGGCCAAAGGATCGCCACATAGATCAGCGCGGCGCCGATCAGGGGCGTGGGATTGGCGAACAGGGCCTGCGCATCGGTGGCCTGTTTCAGCAGGTCGGTCATGGCGACGACCGAGGCGAGCGAGGTGTCCTTGATGATGCTCACGCAGTTCGAGGCATGCGGCGGGATTACGATGCGCATGGCCTGCGGCAGCACGACCTTGCGCATGGCCAGCCAGAAATGGATGCCAAGCGCTGCTGCGGCCTCGAACTGGCCCTTCGGGACCGCCTGAATGCCCGCACGCATCACCTCTGCCGTATAGGCGCCCAGCACCAGCGACAGCGCGATGGCGGCGGCGGCGAAGGAGGACAGCACGACCCCCGCGAAGGGCAGGGCGTAATAGATCAGGATGAGCACCACCAGAACCGGCATGGCGCGCATGAGATCGGTATACAGCACCGCGAACAGCCGCAGCGGTTTGGGCGCATAAAGCCGCATCAGCGCGATGCCGACCCCCAGCGCCGTGCCCATCACGATGGCGGTGACACCAAGCGCCAGCGTCATTCCCAGTCCGCGCAACAGGATCGGGAAAGCGCGTCGCATCACATCGGCGTTGAAGAAGATGTCTACGGCGTCCATGCGCTCGCTCCATGCGGCTGGGCGGGAAGGTCGGTGATCAGCATGTGCCCCGGTGCATGGGTGATGGCGAAGGGCAGCCGGGCCGAGGCGATGGCGCGTTCCATCGTCACGCCGCAGGCCCAGAACACCGCGACTTCGCCGGGCCGAACGTCGGTCAGCCCCAGCCCGTCGATCGGACGTGACAGGTCGACCCCGATCACCGCCGGATCGCCGGCATGGACCGGCGCGCCATGCGCCTGGGGATGGTTGCGTGTGACCTCGGTCGTCAGCGCGACCTGATCCGCCGGAACAGCGCGCATCGTCACCACCAGATTGCCGCCGAACGGTCCCGCCGCCCGGTTGGGCAATGCGGTGTCGAAGGCCGAGCAGCTTCGCCCCGACGCATGGCAGCGCAGGGCGACACCAGCCGCCACCAGATCGGCCTCGAAACTCAGCGAACAGCCGATGGCGAAGGGCACCAGATCGTCGCGCCAATGCGCGGCGATGTCGGGCAGGGTGCCGGTTGGCTGCCCGTCGCGGAACGTCCGGTAAAGCGGCAGGTCACGGCGCAGATCGATGTCACCCAGATCCGGCAGCGCCGGATCGCCCGCCCTTCCGCGCGCCAGCAAGGGGCAGGCGGCGGGATTGGCGTGCAGGAAGCTTTCGAAATCATCGGCGAAGGCGGCAGGGATCAGCGCCAGATTGGCCTGTGTCCAGCCCGGACACAGCGCCGCCGTCTGCCGCACCTCGCCCGCTCGAAATCGTTGCCGCCAGTCCGCCGGGGTCATGCCGCGTGCCAGTCGGTTTCGATCTGCGCTTTGAACAGCAGCACCTCAAGCTCATGCGTCTTGCGGGTGCGCATCCAGCGGTCGTCATCCATCCAGCCCGCGCGCCAGGTCGTCATCGCGACGAGGCAGGCGCCCGCAGGCAACCCCCAATCAGGCCCGGGCGTCACGCGGATCGAGACCCGCGGCACCCGCGCACCCGCCGCGCCAAGGTGAAAGTCGATCAGCCCCAGATCGGGATCCGGTCGGATTTCCACCGCCGCCTCCGACCCGTCGAAGAGCGATACCCCGCGCCAGAGGCCGGGTTCGGCCTCCGGCTGCAAATCCATCGACCCCAGTGCCCAACGGCCCAGCTTTCGCCCATCTGCCAGATGGCCGAAGGTGAAATCAGAAGGCGCCTCCACGCGCACCGAGGCCAGATGTGCGATATCCTGCATCTCAGTCGGCCGAGGTCGGCACCGGCATCGGCGTCACTGTATAGCTGTCCGCCGCCGGGGCGACGCCCATCCATTTCTCATAGATCGCCGCCATGGTGCCATCCGACTTCATGTCGGACAGGATCTGGTTCACCTGTTCCAGCTTGTCCGAACCCTTCGGCATCATCATGGCGAATTTCTCACCCGTGACGATCTCTGCCCCCACGGTCAGGCCCTTCATCTGGGTGAAGGCATAGCGCAGGCCGACCACATCGTTCACCGCCGCGTCAATCCGCCCGTTCAGCAGATCGGTCAGCATGTTCGAAGTGGTGTCATAGCTTTTGTATTCGGCATAACCGATTTCGGCTTCGCGTTCTTTCAGCCAGTTTTCGGGGAAAGAGGTGGCAACCGACCCCACAACCTTGCCCTTCAGCCCCTCGACCGACGCGATGTCGGACCCGTCCTTGACGCCGATCCCCAGCGCGCCCTGGAAATAGGGCTGAGTGAAAGACTGGCTTTCCAGCCGTTCATTGGTGATGGTCAGCGAGGAAATCACCATATCCACCCGGCCCGAGGCAGAGGCGACGAACAGCGCCTTGAAATCCATGCCGTCGATATTGGCGGTGGTGCCCATGCGCCGGGCGATTTCGTTCACGATATCGACCTCGAACCCCTCGAACGTGCCCGCCTCGGTCTTGTTTTCCCATGGCGGGTTGGCCGGATAGGCGCCAACGCGCAGCGCATCCTGCGCGAAAGCGGCGGTCGACAAGCTCAGGCCAAGCATCAGACCGGCGACGATGCCGGTGCGGCGGGTCATTTTCATGGGAACCTCCCTGTTGGACTTCGGGTCTCTCATCGGCCCGATTCTGCAAGGAATGGTGCCATAAACTGTATACTTTTCAAGAGATATTTCGGATTCAAAATGTCGCTCGGATATAAGAATATCCTTTATATATTGATGAAATTCAGTTTTTATACAGTTAATCGGCTTCCAAAGAGTATGCAAATGTCCAGGCAAAGCCATCGTGATCGGATCTATGACGTGCTGATGACGCGTATCCAGCGCGGCGAGGTCGGCTGGGAAGATCGGCTGATCGACACCGTCATTGCGACTGAACTGGGGGTGTCGCGGATGCCTGCGCGCGATGCGCTGATGCGACTGGCTGCGGAGGGCTATCTGGTGCCGACAACGCGTGGTTTCACACTGCCGAACCTCAGCCGCGCCGAGGTGCTGGAGGTGTTTGAGCTGCGCCGCATGCTGGACCCCCGTGCTGCCGCCATGGCCGCGCAGGCGATGACGTCCGAGGTGCTGGCCGATCTGACGCATGCGGTCGCGCAGACGCAGGGCTCGCTGGTGTCGGGCGACGTACCGCTGTTCTTCCACGCCTGCGAGGTTTACCGTAACCGCTGGCTCGACATCGTGCCGAACCGGGTGCTGGTCGACACCATCCGCCGTTACCTGGTGCAGGTGCAGACCGTCCGGCTGACCACGATGCGTGACGATGCAACCAACCGCATCATTGTCGAGGGGCAACGTGATCTGCTGGCCGCATTTCAGGCCCGCGACGCGGTTGCGGCTTCGGACCGGATGCTGCGCTTCGTGATCGAGGGCGAACAGGCGTTCCGGGCAATCGCGTCCTGAAGGGCCGGGGAAACGGTCAGGCCGGGGCGGGGCCGGTGCTGGCGCGCAGGATCAGCTCGACCGGCAGCACGGTATCGGCATCGCGGGCCTCACCCTTCAGGCAGGCCAGCATGCGTTCGGCGGCGGCGCGGCCGATCTCGGTTCGGGGCTGGCGGATCGTGGTCAGCGGTGGCGAGATATGGGCGACCAGTTCGATATCGTCAAAGCCCACCACCGACAGGTCGCCCGGCACGCGCAGCCCGTGGCGCTGCACCTCGCCGATGAAACCGCAGGCCATGGCGTCGGAGGCGAAGAATACTGCGGTCGGGCGGGTGGCGGCGGGTTGATCCAGCCAGATGCGCGCCGCCGTGCGCCCGGAATCCAGCGAGAAATCGCCGGGATAAAGATAGTCCTCGGGGAAGGGCAGGCCGCGCGCCGCCAGAGCCTCGGCCGTGCCGGACAGCCGCGCCTCGGTCAGCACGTTGCCGCGTGGCCCGGCGACATGGCCGATGCGGCAATGGCCCAGATCGGCCAGATGATCTACGGCCAGTCCCGCCGCAGCGCGATTGTCGATCTTCACGCGCGGCGCGGGCAGGCCGGGCACCCATTCGCAGGCCTCGACCACCGGCACGCGCCCTTGCAGCGCGGCGGCGGGCAGCGTGCCGTCAAGAATGATCAGCCCGTCGGCCCGGCTGGGTTCGGCGTAATCCAGCAGGGTTTGCGCGTCAGCGGTGCGGGTATCGGCAATCAGCAGGTTGTAACCGGCCGGGCCAAGGACCGAGGCGATGCCGGACAGGATCTGCGAAAAGAACGGGTTGGCGAGGTTTGGCACCAGCGCCACGATACCGCCCGTTCGCCGGTGGCGCAGATTGCGCGCGGCGAGGTTCAGCCGGTATCCCGTCGCCTCCACCGCCTGTTGCACGGCGGCGCGGGTGTCCTCGCTGACCCGTTCGGGGGTCGACAACGCCCGGCTGACCGTGGCGGTGGAAACCCCGGCAAGGCGGGCAACGTCGCTGATCTTGGGGCGGTCGTGCTTCATGGCCTTTCATACGCCGGGGCTGCGGCGCGCTCAATCCGTTCAGATGTGCAAGAATCATATTGCAAACGATTACATCGCATGTCTATCGTTGATGTAACCGATTACATAATCGGTCCCGTCACCAGTTTTGGGAGGAGCTGATGCGGACGATCAAAGGCCCCGGCCTGTTCCTTGCGCAATTCGCGGGGGACGCGGCGCCGTTCAACAGTTTCGCCGAGATTACCCGCTGGGCTGCCGATTGTGGTTACAGGGGGGTGCAGATCCCGACATGGGACGCCCGGCTGTTTGATCTGGACCGCGCCGCCGCCTCGCAGGACTATTGCGACGAGGTGAAGGGCATCGCCGCCGAGGCGGGTCTCTCGATCACCGAGCTTTCCACCCATCTGCAAGGCCAGTTGGTTGCGGTGCATCCGGCCTATGATGTGGCCTTCGACGGCTTCGCAGTGCCCGCCGTGCGCGGCAATCCGGCGGCGCGGGCGGAATGGGCGCAGGATCAGGTGAAGAAGGCGCTGACCGCCTCGCGCCGTCTGGGGCTTGGGGCGATGGCCACCTTCTCGGGTGCGCTGGCTTGGCCCTATATCTACCCCTGGCCGCAGCGCCCCGCCGGGCTGATCGAGGAAGCCTTTGACGAGCTTGCCCGCCGCTGGCGCCCGCTGCTGGATCATGCCGAGGATTGCGGTGTGGATCTCTGCTATGAAATCCACCCCGGCGAGGATCTGCACGACGGCATCAGCTACGAGATGTTCCTTGAGCGCACCGGCAATCACGCGCGGGCCTGCATGCTGTATGACCCGTCGCATTATGTGCTCCAGCATCTCGACTATCTGGAACACATCGACATCTATCACGAGCGCATCCGCATGTTCCACGTCAAGGATGCCGAGCTGAACCCGACCGGGCGGCAGGGGGTCTATGGCGGCTATCAATCCTGGGTCAATCGCGCCGGGCGCTTCCGCAGCCCGGGTGACGGGCAGGTGGATTTCGGCGGGATCTTCTCGAAGCTTACGCAATACGGGTTCGATGGCTGGGCGGTGGTCGAATGGGAATGCTGCCTGAAACACCCCGAGGATGGCGCGCGGGAGGGGGCCGAATTTGTGCAGGCCCATATCATCCGCGTCACCGAAAAGGCGTTTGACGATTTCGCGGATGCGGGCACCGACCGCGCTGCCAATCGCCGCATGCTCGGGCTGGAGGGCTGACACGATGGAACCGATCCGGCTGGGCATGGTGGGCGGCGGACAGGGGGCTTTCATCGGCGGGGTGCACCGCATAGCGGCGCGGCTCGATGGCCAGTATGCGCTGGTGGCGGGGGCGCTGTCTTCCGATCCCGCGCGGGCGGCGGCTTCGGCGGCGGAACTTGGGCTGGCGCGCAGCTATGACGATTACCGCCAGATGGCGGCGCGCGAGGCGCGGCGCAAGGACGGCATTCAGGCGGTGGCGATTGTCACGCCCAACCACATGCACGCGGGGCCGGCCATCGAGTTCCTCAAGCGCGGCATCCACGTCATTTGCGACAAGCCGCTGACCGCGACCATGGCCGAGGCGAAGCGGCTCGCCAAGGTAGCCGAAGCCTCGAAGGCGCTGTTCATCCTGACCCATAACTACACCGGCTATCCGCTGATCCGGCAGGCCCGTGCCATGATCGCGGCGGGCGATCTGGGCGCGTTGCGGCTGGTTCAGGTGGAATATGTGCAGGACTGGCTGACCGAGGCGGTGGCCAGCAAACAGGCTGACTGGCGCACCGATCCGCTAAGGTCCGGCCTTGGCGGTGCGCTGGGGGACATCGGCACGCATGCCTGGAACCTCGCAGCTTTCGTGACGGGGATGGAGCCGGAAGCGCTGGCCGCCGATCTGTCCAGCTTCGTGCCGGGGCGGGCGCTGGATGACAATGCCCATGTGATGCTGCGCTATCCCGGCGGGGCGAAGGGGATGCTTTGGGCCAGTCAGGTGGCGCCGGGGAACGAGAACGGGTTGCGGTTGCGGGTTTATGGCGCCAAAGGCGGGCTGGAATGGGAGCAGGAGAACCCCAACCGCCTGTGGTTCACGCCCTTCGGCGAACCCAAACGCCTGCTGACCCGCAATGGCGCCGGGGCGTTGCCCGAGGCGCAGCGTGTCTCCCGCGTGCCGCCCGGCCACCCGGAGGGCTATCTGGAAGGTTTCGCCAATATCTATACCGAGGCCGCGCGGGCAATCCGAGCGCATGAGGCGGGCGAAGCGCGCCCGGAGGGCGTGTTGTTCCCCGGCCTCTCTGACGGGCTTTCGGGGATGCGCTTTGTCGCAGCCTGCGTGCAATCGGCGAAACGCAACGCGGCCTGGGTCACGCCATGACCCCGGCGCTGGCGCTTCAGGATGTGCACAAGAGCTTCGGCCCGATCGAGGTGCTGCATGGCATCGACTTCGCGCTGAGACCCGGCGAGGTTCATGCGCTGATCGGTGAAAACGGCGCCGGCAAATCGACCATCATGAAGATCCTCGGCGGTTTTCTGGCGCCGACCTCCGGTCAGGTGCTGCTGGACGGCCAGCCCGCGCCCTATCGCAGCGGAGCGGAGGCCGAGGCGGCGGGCGTCGTCGTCATCCATCAGGAATTCAACCTCGCCCCCGATCTGACGGTGGCGCAGAATGTGTTCCTGGGACGCGAGCCGGGACGGTTCCTGCTGGACCACCGCGCGATGCGGCGCGAGACGCAGGCGCTGCTCGATCAACTGGATTGCCGGGTCAGCCCGGATGCCCGCATCCGCGATCTGGCGGTCTCGGATCGCCAGATGGTCGAGATCGCCAAGGCGCTGGGGCGCAAGGCGCGCGTCCTGATCATGGACGAGCCTTCCGCTGTGCTGACCCACCGCGAGGTTGAGGTGCTGTTTCGTCAGATCGACCGCTTGCGCGCCAGTGGCGTCGCGCTGCTTTACACCTCGCACCGGCTGGACGAGGTGCGCCATCTGGCCGACCGCATCACCGTTCTGCGCGACGGCGCCGTGGTGCGGCAGGCGCTGCGCGGCGAGCTGACAGAGGATGGCATGGCCACTGCCATGGTCGGGCGCGATCTCAAAGACATCTTCCCGCCCCGGCGCGACAGCTTTGGCCCCGTGGTGCTGGAGGTGCAGGGTTTCAGCGTCCCGCCGGTGGTGCAGGATGTCAGCTTCACCCTGCGGCGGGGCGAGGTGCTGGGGATTTCCGGCCTTGTGGGATCGGGGCGTACTGAACTGGCCGAAGGGCTGGTGGGTCTGCGCCCGCACCGTGGCAGCCTGCGCCGCGAGGGCCAAGCGATCACGCTGCATTCCACTGCCGATGCGGCTGCCCATGGCCTTGCCTATCTGACCGAGGATCGCAAGGAACTGGGCTTGCTGCTCGACAAATCCCTGCGCGAGAACCTGACGCTTTCGACGCTGGGCCGCTTTGGCCGCCTGATGATCTCGCGCCCGGCCGAGGAAACCGCGCTGACCCGTGCCATCGAGGATTTCGACATACGCGCCCCGCGCCGCGACATGGCGGTGGGCAACCTGTCGGGCGGCAACCAGCAGAAGCTGTTGCTGGCCAAGACCATGCTGCCCGATCCGCAGATCGTCATCATCGACGAGCCCACGCGCGGTATCGACATCGGCACCAAGAGCCAGATCTATCATTTCATCGACCGCCTCGCCCGCGACGGGCTGAGCGTCATCGTCATCTCCTCTGACATGCCGGAAATCCTCGGCCTCTCGGACCGCGTTCTGGTGATGCGGCAGGGCCGGGTGGCGGGCGAGTTGCAGGGCGATGCGATCACCGAAACCGCCGTGGTGCGGCTGGTCATGGGCACAACCGAAGAGGCCACAGCCGATGCGTAACCTTTCGCTTTCCACCCTCGGGCCACTGGCGGCGCTGATCCTTCTGGTGGTGCTGGGGGCATTTCTGAACGCCAACTTCCTGTCGGCGGGCAATATTACCAATGTGCTGGCGCGGTCCGCCTTCATCGGCATGATCGCGGTGGGTATGACCTTCGTCATCACCTCGGGCGGGCTGGACCTGTCGGTCGGGTCGATGGCGGCTTTCATCGCGGGCATGATGATCCTTGCGATGAACGCCATGCTGCCCACGCTGGGGATTGGCGTGCCGCTCGTGCTGGCGGGTATGGCTGTTGCGCTTGGCGTCGGGCTTCTGGCGGGGCTGGCGAATGGCTTGCTGATCACCCGTGCCGGGATCGAGCCTTTCATCGTCACGCTGGGCACCATGGGCATCTTCCGCAGCCTCGTGACCTGGATTGCCGACGGCGGCACGCTCAGCCTCGATTTCGAGGCGCGGCAATTCTATCGCCCGGTCTACTACGGCGGCATTTTCGGCATCACATGGCCCATTCTGGTCTTCGCCGTGGTGGCCGTGCTGGGCGAACTTGCCATGCGCCACACCCGTTTCGGCCGCTATTGCGAGGCCATCGGATCGAACGACCGCGTGGCGCGCTATTCGGCGGTGAAGGTCGAACGCGTGCAGTTGATGACCTATGTCGCGCTTGGCGTGCTGGTCGGCCTCGCGACCATCCTTTACGTCCCGCGCCTTGGCTCTGCCTCCGGCTCGACCGGGCTTCTGTGGGAACTTGAGGCCATCGCCGCCGTCATCATCGGTGGCACCGCGCTGAAGGGCGGCTATGGTCGGGTCTGGGGCACGGTGGTGGGCGTGCTGATCCTCAGCCTCATCGACAATATCCTGAACCTTGCCGACCTCGTGTCGCCCTATCTGAACGGGGCCATCCAGGGGGTTATCATCGTGCTCGCCGTTGTGCTGCAACGCGGGAAATCTTCCGCCGAAGGGCGGTAACCATCCGCCGCCGGGGAGGGCGGCGCTCAGGGAGGAAAGACCATGAAACGCAGACAGTTCTTCGGTGCCACCGCAGCGCTTGCCATGTCCGCAAGCCTTGCCACCATGGCGGTGGCCGAGGACAAGACCTATACCATCGGCGTCTCCATCCCCTCGGCCACGCATGGCTTCATGGGCGGGCTGAACTGGCACGCGCAGGACACGATCAAGCGGCTTGAGGCCACTTATCCCAACGTCAAATTCGTGCTGGCCACGGCGGGAGAGCCGGGCAAGCAGGTCGATGACATTGAGGATATGCTGGCCACCCGCAATATCGACGGGCTGGTGGTGCTGCCCTTTGAATCCGAGCCGCTGACCGGGCCGGTCAAGGCGGTGAAAGACGCGGGCAAATGGGTGACCGTGGTCGACCGGGGGCTGTCGCAGCCGGGGATCGAAGATCTTTATGTCGCGGGCGACAATACCGCTTTTGGCCAGGTCGCTGGGGAATATTTCCGCGAAAATCTGCCCTCCGGCGCCAAGGTGGTGATCCTGCGCGGCATCCCCACGACACTGGACAACGAGCGGGTGGACGCCTTCGAGAAGGCCATTGACGGCTCGGGCATCGAGGTGCTGGACAAGCAGCACGGCAACTGGAACCGCGACGACGCCTTCACTGTCATGCAGGATTACCTGTCGAAATATCCCAAGATCGACGCGGTCTGGGCGGCAGATGACGATATGGCGCTGGGTGTGATGGAGGCCATCGCCGCCGCCGGGCGCACGGATGAGATGTGGATTGTCGGCGGCGCCGGGATGAAGGAAATCATCAAGCGCGTCATGGACGGCGACAAGCAGGTTCCGGTGGATGTGACCTATCCGCCTGCACAGATCTCTTCGGCCATCGAGATGACGACACTGCATTTCGTATCGGCGGCGCCGGTCTCGGGGCGGTTCATCATCGGATCGACCCTGGTGACGCCTGAAAATGCGGCGCAGTTCTACTTCCCCGACAGCCCGTTCTGACGGGAAGGGCGGGGGCTTTCCTGCCCCCGCCCGCCGCTGCCCTGCGTGACGCAACGTGACCCGGCCCTTCGCTTCGGCCCATGCTATGATCGTGCCGAAGCAGGAGGCAGCCGATGCGACTGAATGTGAACGGGACCATGCACGAGGTGGATGTCGAACCCGACATGCCGCTGTTGTGGGTATTGCGCGATGAACTGGGCCTGACCGGCACGAAATACGGCTGCGGCATTGCGCAATGCGGGGCCTGCACCGTCTGGCTGGGCGGCGAGGCGATGCGGTCCTGCCAGATCCCGGCTTCCGATGCCGAGGGCGCCGAGATCACCACCATCGAAGGGCTGGGCACGCCCGCCGCGCTGCATGCGGTGCAGGCGGCATGGGTGGAAGGGCAGGTGGCGCAATGCGGCTACTGCCAGTCGGGCCAGATCATGCAGGCGGCTTCGCTGCTGACGCAGATCCCGAACCCGAGCGACGCCGAAATTGATGAAGCGATGGCGGGTAACCTCTGCCGCTGCGGCACCTACCCGCGCATCCGTGCGGCGGTGCATCGCGCGGCGCAACTGATGCGGGAGGGTTGAATCATGTCCCGGATCGGCAAGATCGCGCGCCGCAGTTTTCTCATCGGCTCCGCTGCTATCGCGGGGGGCGTTGCTTTCGGCCTTTACGCTGTGCGCAAGACCCCTGAAAACCCGCTGCTGGCCGGGCTGGCGCCGGGGGAGACGAGCTTCAACCCTTGGGTCAAGATTACCGCTGACCGCATCACCCTGATCACCCCGCATGCCGATCTGGGGCAGGGAGCCATGTCGATGCAGGCGTTGCTGATCGCCGAGGAACTTGACGTCGACCCCGCGCAGGTCGCCACCGAATTCGGTCCGCCCGCTGCGGCCTATTGGAATACTGCGCTGGGTGCTGAAAGCGCGCCCTTCCTGCCGGGCGATACCGGCCTCGCGGCCCGTGCCACGCGCGGCGCGATGAATGCGGCGTTCAAACTGGTCGGGATGCAGGGAACGGGAGGCTCCAGCGCGGTGCCGGACAGTTTCGTGAAGCTGCGACAAGCCGGGGCCATGGCACGCGAGACGCTGAAGCGGGTGGCGGCACAGCGCCACGGTGTCGATGTGGCCCTGCTGCGCAGCGAGAACGGCGCCGTGATCCTGCCGGATGGCATGGCGGTGCCCTATACCGCGCTGGCGGCTGATGCCGCGCAGTCCGATCCGGTGCAGGAAGTGCCATTGCGCCCCGACAGCGACTGGCGGCTGATTGGCAAGCCGATGCGGCGGCTGGATATCCTGCCAAAATCCACCGGCACGCAGGTCTATGGTATCGACCTGAAGGTCGAGGGCATGGTCCATGCGGCGGTGCGGCTGAACCCCCGGCGTGGTGTGCTGCTCAGCCATGACGCGACGGCGGCGAAAGCGATGCGCGGCGTTGCGCAGGTGCTGCCGATCCGCGATGGCGTGGCGGTCATCGCCGACAACACATGGCGCGCCATGCAGGCGGCGCAGGCGGTGGTCTGTGACTGGGGCCCCGCGCCTTACCCCGCCGAAATGGCCGATCACTGGGCGGCAGTGGAGGCAGGCTTTGATCCCGCGCATCTGGACAAGGAATGGCGGGCCGACGGCGATATGGACGCGGGCCTCACCGCCGCTGAGGTCGTCAGCGCCGAATATCGCGCGCCCTATCTGGCGCATCAGCCGCTGGAACCGCTGAACGCGATTGTCCGCTATTCGGAGGCGGAAACCGAGGTCTGGACGGCGCATCAGCTTCCCCGGATGTTGCAGGATCTGGTGGCGGGTGTCACCGGGCAGGGCTCTGGCCAGATCACGCTGCACAACCAGTTCGCGGGCGGCAGTTTTGGGCACCGGCTGGAGTTTGACCATGTGCTGCGCGCGGCCGAGATTGCGCGGCAGATGCCGGGCACCCCGGTCAAGCTGACCTATTCCCGCGAAGAGGATTTCGCGCAGGATTTCACCCGCCCGCCGGGCATGGCGCGCGGGCGTGGCACGGTGGCAAACGGGCAGGTGCAGGCGGTGGAGATCGTGACCTCCGGCCCCTCTCCCAGCCGCTCGCAACTCGGGCGCGCGGGCTATTCGGTGCCGGGGCCGGACAACCAGCTTCCCGCCGGGATCTGGAACGCGCCTTACGCGCCCGCCGCCTTTCGGGTGCGGGCGCATGCGGTGGAAGGGCTGGCGCCGGTCTCCAGCTGGCGTTCGGTTGGCGCCTCGCTCGGCGGGTTTTTCCTTGAAAGCTTTCTGGACGAGCTGATCCACGCCGCCGGGGCCGATCCGATGGCTGAACGGCTGCGGCTTTGCAATGACCCGGTGGCGCGGGGCGTGCTGGAGGCGGTGGCGGAACTGTCTGGCTGGCAAGGCCCCAGCCCGGCACCGGGGCATGGCAGGGGCGTCGCGCTTGTCCAGAGCTTCGGGGTCAATGTGGCCGAAGTCGTGGATGTGCGCATGACCGACGCCGGGCTGCGTATCGACCGGGTGTTCTGCGTGGCCGATGTGGGCCGCGTCGTCGATCCGGTGAATATCGAGAACCAGATTCAGGGCGCGGTGATCTGGGGTCTGGGTCATGCGATGAATTGCGAAATCACCTATGCCGATGGCATGTCCGAGCAGACGAATTACGACAGCCACAGCGGGATGCGGCTGGACCAATGCCCCGAGATTGTGGTGCGCGTACTGGAAAACGCGCCAGATGTGCGCGGCATCGGCGAGCCGCCGGTGCCCCCCGCTGCGCCCGCGCTGGCCAACGCGATCTTCGCTGCCACGGGGCAACGGCTGCGCGAAATGCCCTTCGGCAAGTTTGTCGATTTCGCCTAGGCGCCGTCCAGTTGCGCGACCAGGCATGTGGTGGCGGCGTCCAGTGCGGCTACGGTACTTGACAGGTCGAGCGGCTGGGCGCTGACCACGCCCAGACAGGCTTCGATCCCGGCACGGCTCAGGAACCCAGCGCGCAGCGGCACGGCGATACCATGCGCGCCCGGCTGCAACTCGCCGCTGGTGGCCGACCATCCGTCCTGCCGCGCCTGCACCACCTGCGCGCTGTCACCGGGCTGCTGTGACCGGGCTGACAGGATCGCGATGCCCGCCGCGCCGCGCCCGATGGGATGGCGGGCGCCGACGCGATAGGTAATCTCCAGCAGCCCGCTCTTGCCCGGACTGGTCAGCAGCGCCAGACAGTCCTCGCCCGCCGCGACCGAAAGGAAGGCCGTCTGCCCGGTATCACGGGCCAGCGCATCCACCGCTTCTTGCCCGTGCAGCCGCAGGCGGGCATGGACTCCCTGCATCAGCGGCAAGAGCCCCGGCCCGAGGATCGCGGTGCCATCCGCCAGCCGGGTGACGAAGGCATGCGCCTCCAGCGTGGCGACCAGCCGGTAACAGATACGCCGGTCCACCCCCAGCGCCAGCGCCAGCGCCGCCATGCCAATCGGCCCGCGCGCGGCAATGACGCTCAACGCCTGCAAGCCGCGGTCGAGGGTCTGCACCCGTTCGGGAGTCGTTGCAGTTGACACGAGCGCCGCCCTTTCTGTAGCGTCAAATATAGCACATTTATGTGCTATTATCGCTCATATATCAAGCCGCAGGGGAGGATCGCCAATGACCACCGGATGCCCGGCCCATGCTGATGGCGCAGCCTGCCCCGTGTCGGACCGCGCCCGCGCCTTCGACCCGTTCACCGGCGCATATCAGATCGACCCCGCCGCCGCGCTGGCCTGGTCACGGGCGGATGAGCCCGTGTTCTACAGCCCCGAGACCGGCTATTGGGTGGTCAGCTGCTATGCCGATGTGAAGGCGGTGTTCCGCGATCCATTGCTATTTTCTCCGTGCAATGTGCTGGAAAAGATCACCCCCTTCCCCGACGAAGCGATGGCTGTGCTGGCCTCCTATGGCTATGCGATGAACCGGACGCTGGTGAACGAGGACGAACCCGCCCATACCGAACGCCGTCGCGTGCTGATGGCGCATTTCCTGCCCGCCAATATTGAGGCGCACCGCGACCGTGTGCGGGTGCTGACGCGCGAGAAGGTGGATGCTTTCATCGCCAAAGGCCGTGCCGATCTGGTGGAGGAGATGCTGTGGGAAATCCCGCTGACGGTGGCGCTGCATTTCCTTGGTGTGCCGGAAAGTGACATGGCCCGCCTTCGCGAGTTCTCCATGGCGCATACCGTCAACACCTGGGGCCGACCCTCGCGCGAGGATCAGATCGCGCTGGCGCATGAGGTGGGCCGGTTCTGGCAGTTCGCGGGCGAGGTGCTGAACCGGATGCGGGCGGAACCCCACGGCCAGGGCTGGATGCATGAGGCGATCCGGCAGAACGCCCTGCACCCTGACATCGTGACCGACAGCTATCTTCATTCGATGATGATGGCGATTATCGTCGCGGCGCATGAGACCACCGCCCATGCAGCGGCCAATGCGATCAAGCTCTTGCTGACCGATGGTGCGGGCTGGCGCGCGATCTGCGAAGATGCGGTGCTGATCCCCAATGCGGTGGAGGAATGCCTGCGCTATGCTGGGTCTGTGGTGGCCTGGCGGCGGCAGTTGACGGCGCCCGCCAGGGTGGGTGGCACCGATTTGCCTGCGGGGGCGAAGCTGCTGATCGTCATGGCCAGCGCCAATCATGATGAGCGCCAGTTCCAGAATGCCGACGGTTTCGACATCTACCGAGATAATGCCACCGATCATCTGACCTTCGGTTATGGCGCGCATCAGTGCATGGGCAAAAACCTTGCCCGGCTGGAACTGCGGATCATTCTGGAGGAGCTTTCGCGCCGCCTGCCGCATCTGCGGCTGGCTGAACAGGAATTCACCTATCTGCCCAATACCTCGTTCCGGGGGCCGGATCACCTTTGGGTGGAATGGGATGTTGCCGCCAATCCGGCAGAGGGGGCCGAGCGGGCGCGGTTCGAGATCGGCGCCCCGCGTCGCAAGGACATCGCCCGCAGCGTGGTGGTGACGACGGTGATGCCGGAGGCTGAAGGAGTCATCACCCTGCATCTGGCCGATCCGCAGGGACGGCCGCTGCCGCGCTGGACCCCCGGTGCGCATGTGGATCTGGAGCTTGATGGCTTTGATCGCAGCTATTCGCTCTGCGGCGACCCGGATGCGCCGGGCTATACCGTCTCGATCCTGCGTGAAGAGGCCGGGCGCGGCGGCTCGCGTCGTTTCCACGCAGTAACACCCGGCACGGTGCTGCGGCTGCGCGGGCCGCGCAATCACTTCCCGCTGGACGAGGCGGCGCCTGCGCATCTGCTGATTGCGGGCGGTATCGGAATCACGCCGATCCTGGCCATGGCTGACCGGCTGAAACGGATCGGGGCGCGCTATCATCTGCATTACCTTGGCGGGGCCGAGGCGCGGATGGCGCATCTGGCGCGGCTGAGCCGCGATCACGCGGGGCAGGTGGCGGCGCATCCGCGCGACCGCGCACCACGCGCCGATCTGGCGGCACTGGTCGCCGCTGCTCCGCCGGGCACCCGCATTTCCGCCTGCGGCCCGGCGCGGATGCTTGAGGCCCTGCAAACCCTGACGGCCACGCGCCCCGATCTGGTGCTGGCCATCGAGCATTTCAGCGCGGGCGACGATACCGACCTTGCCGACAACCGTCCCTTCGAGGTCGAACTGGCCGACAGCGGCTTCACCCTGCCCGTGCCTGCCGACCGTACCCTGTTGCAGGTTCTGCGCGCGGCTGGCATCGACATCGCCTCGGATTGCGAGGAAGGGTTGTGCGGCAGCTGCGAAGTCGCGGTGCTGGATGGCACGGTCGATCATCGCGACAAGGTGCTGAGCATTGCGGAAAGGGCTGCGGGCACCCGGATGATGTGCTGCCGCTCGCGCGGCGCGGGGCGGCTGAAACTGGCGCTTTAACGCCCTTTCAGCTTGTCCATCACTGCGTCGCAGGCGGCCTCCCATCCCGCACTGACGTCATGCGCTTTCAGTATCTGAAAGCCGCGTTCGGTGATGCCGCCGGGGGTGACAAGTTCGTGCAGCATCTGCGCCATCGGCTCGTGCTTGCTGTCGATCAGCGCCCCGGCCGCCGCGAAGGTCAGCGCGTTCAGCCGCCGCGCCACCAGTGGGTCAAGGCCCTGCGCGGCTGCCCATTCAGCGCTGCGCGCGATGAGATCCTGCGCCCAGCCATAGATCGCGGCGGAAACCGTGGCGATTTCAAACTCCGCCTCGCTGGTCAAGGGGATGACGGGCCCAAGTGCCTCCAGTAACCGTCGAGCTTCGGGCAGATCAGGGAAGCAGGCGGTCGGGCTGGCACCGACCTCGGCCGCCGTCAGGGGCATGATGCGCATGCGCCGGGCAGGGCCTGTGTCCAGCGCCGCAATTGGCACACCGGCGCAGGCCGAAACCAGCACCTGCCTCGCGCGCCACGGCAGCCCCGCCACCGCGCCGGGTGCCGCCGCTGGCCGCACCGCGAGCAGGACCAGATCGCAGCGCGCCACCAGATCGGCATTGTCGCGGGCTAGCGGATGCCCGTATCGCACCGCCATCTCTGCCGCCCGGCCACGCGGCGACAGCAGCACCTCGCCGGGCGCGAACCCCGCCCGGTGCAGCCCCGCCAGCAGCGCCGCCGCCAGATGCCCGATTCCGATGATCCCCAGCATCTTGCCCCCTTTTCCTTGCCGTATCCTCGTCCGCAGAAACGGCCCAGGCAAGGGCTGGCGCGCAGGCTGCGCCGCGCTATCCTGCCGCTGACCCCTGCGAGAGCGATCATGTCCGAATCCCCGCCGCTCACTGACCCGCGCCTTCCTCCCGGTGCTGAACTTCTGTCGCGTGGCCGCGCGCTTGCCCGTGACTGGCGCGTCGGCCCTTGCCCGTTCTTCGCCGAGAAGGCTGTGACGTCCGAGGCGGAATGGAAGCGCCGCATCGGTAACAGCCGCATCATGCAGCACGCCCATATCGGTTTTCGCAATGTCGACCGCACGCTGGGCGCCATTGCCGAGGTGCATGACCGCTGTGCCGCCCAGAGCGTGACGGTGGATCGCTTCGGCATCACGCTCGACTGGTCGATGGGCTATCCGCAGGCGCTGCGGGAAAAGGCTGCGCGTGGCACCGGCATCGTGCTGACGGGGCCGGAAGATTTCGCCCGCATCACCCATGCCGCCCCCGCCGCCGCGCATTTCGGCGATTTCATGATCGGCCTGCCGGGCTGTGTGGAAAACACCTGCGCCGCGCTGGCGGCAGGCGCCACCTCGGTCGGCAATCTGGGGCAGTATTTCACCTTCCGCCTGCCCTATTGGAACGATGACGTGGCGACGACCGAGGCGACCGTTACCGCCCTTGGCCTGATTGCCGCACAAGAAACGCAGGTGCTGGTGCATTCAAACCTCGATGACGGCTTCGCGGGGCTGTTTCTGGACATGGCCTCGGCGCTTGGCATGGTGCTGGTGGAAAAGCACATCGTCGAAGGGCTGATCGGCGCACGGCTGGCGCATTGCTATGGCCACCATTTCAGCGACCCGCTGTCGCGCATGGCCTTCCATGCCGCGCTGGCGCGGGTGACAGACACGCCGGGCACCATGATCTTTGGCAATACCGTCGCCTATCAGGCTGGGTCTGCGGGGAATTATGCAAGCCTTGCGAGCTATCTTCTGGCTGACATGATGGCGCTGGGTCGCTGGGCCACGGGGCATGCGGTGAACCCTGTGCCGGTGACAGAGAACCAGCGCATTCCCGATGTCGATGAAATTGTCGAGGCTCAGGCTTTTGCCCGTCGCCTGGCCGATCACGCGCCGCATCACGCCGCGCTGACCGACTGGCACCGGGTCGAGGCGCTGGCCGACCGGCTGGTCGCCGGGGGACGCGCCTTCGCGCAGGCGGTGCTGGCCGGGCTGGCCGACCGGGGTGTGCCGGAGGACGACCCCGCGGCCCTGTTGCTGGCGATCCGCCGTATGGGGCCGA
Source organism: Gemmobacter sp. LW-1 (assembly GCF_001303875.1). NCBI lineage: Bacteria > Pseudomonadati > Pseudomonadota > Alphaproteobacteria > Rhodobacterales > Paracoccaceae > Gemmobacter > Gemmobacter sp. LW-1. The sequence continues at coordinate 25,117 of NZ_LJSC01000022.1, forward strand.
AACGACTGGAGGCGCTGTTTGGGCAAGGCCCGCTGGCCGCTCGCGGTCGGGCGCCATTGGTCGCCGCCGAATGGGCGCGCGAACTGGATGAAAAGGCCGAACGCTGGGTCGCCGGGCAAACCGCGCTGCCGCGCCGTCTGCGGGTCTGTGTCGGCACCAGCGATGTGCATGAACATGGCAAGTATCTGGTCGAACAGGCGCTGGAAGGTATGGGCGTCGAGGTTCTGGACGGTGGCGTCAGCACAGATCCCGAAGCGCTGGTCGCGCAAGCCTTGGCTGAAGGGGCCGAGGCGCTGGCGATCAGCACCTATAACGGCGTGGCGCTTGGTTACGCGCAGGCTGTGATGGCGGCGCTGAACCAGAGCGGGGCGACGCTTCCGGTTCTGATCGGCGGCAAGCTGAACCAGATCCCCGATGCGTCAAACACCGGCCTCCCGGTTGATGTGACGGCGGAGATTGCGGCCCTTGGCGCCACGCCCTGCGCGGGGCTGGATGACATGCTGCCCGCGCTGCGAAAGCTGCTATAGCGCGGCGGCCTGTCCGGCCCGCAGCGCAGCGGCCAGCAGCAGACCCAGCCAGCGCTGCTCTGCCCCATCCGCGCGCGAGTTCAGCAGGATCGGCACGCACCCGCCCAGCACAAGGCTGGCGGTGCGGGCATGGCCATGCAGTTTCCACGCCTTGACCGTGGCATTGCCCGCCTCGATGGACGGAAACAGGATCAGATCGGCGCGACCGGCCACCGCCGAGGCCAGCCCCTTCTTTGCGGCAGCGGCTGCCGACAGCGCCACGTCATAGCCGAATGGCCCGTCAACCAGCGCACCGGGGATTTGCCCGGCGGCGGCCTCGGTGGCCAGGGTGCTGGCAGCTGCCGTCGCAGGCTGGCTGGCGCTGACCTTTTCAGAGGCCGCAATGGCGGCAACCCGCAGGGGCGTGACGCCAAGACCCCGGAACAGCGGCACCGCATTCAGGATCATGGCGCGCTTCTGGTCCAGTGTCGGCAAGGGCACGATGCCATTGTCAGTGGCGCCGATCAGCCGGTCGAGGCCGGGCATTTCGGCCAGCGTCAGGTTTGACAGCGTGGCCGAGGCGCGAAGGCCGGTTTCCCGCGCCACCACGGCGCGCAGATAGGCGGCGCTGTCGACCCGGCCTTTCACCAGCACATCGGCGCGCCCCGCCCGCACTTCGGCCACCGCAACAGCGGCTGGGTCGTGGGTATCGGCGATTTCCACCCTCAGACCGGGGGGCAACATTGGGCGCAACAGGGCCGCGTCATCGGCAAGAAAGGCACCGGCGATCAACCCGCGCGCCTGCGCCTCGGCCAGCGCCTCCAGAACCGCAGGATCGGCGGCCCCGGCGACAGCGGGGCGCAGGGGGCGGCTGCCTTTCAGTGCGCGTTCCAGTTCGGTGAAGCTGCGGATCACCATGGCATCGGCTCCACCTCGGGGCTTGGCGGCCAGACCCGCGCAATCTCCTGCCCGGCCAGAACACGGGCCGCCCCCTCGGCCAGTGCCGCGCTTTCGTGACTGCCGGGATAGCAGACCACAGGTGCCAGTGCCGAACAGCGGGCGGTGATCGCCGCGCGCAGCCGGGCCGATTGCGCCATGCCGCCGGTCAGCAGCACCGCATCGGGCCGGAAGTCCAGCACCGCCGCCATGGCGCCGATAGCCTTCACGATCTGATAGACCATGGCCTGCCAGACCAGATCGGCCTGCGCGTCGCCCGCGTCGATCATCGCCTCGACCCGGCGCATGTCCTTGGTGCCCAGATAGGCGAAAACCCCGCCCTGCCCATAAAGCCGCCGCTTCAGCGTGGCCTTGTCGTAAGTGCCGGAATAGCACAGATCGATCAGTGCCATCGGTGGCAGCCCGCCTGCGCGTTCCGGGGAAAAGGGCGAATTTTCCATCCGGTTGGTGCTTTCGACGATCCGCCCGCCTTTCAGCGCGGCAATCGAAATGCCGGCGCCCAAATGCGCCACCACGGCATCCAGTGCGGCGAAGGGCTTGCCCAGTTCCCCCGCCAGCCTGCGCCCGCAGGCCCGGATATTCAGCGCATGAACGAAGGAAAAGCGTGGGATGTCCGGGCAGCCGGATATACGGGCGACAGGTGGCAGTTCATCCACTGACACCGGATCGACGATGAAGGCCGGGCAGCCTGCCGCCGCCGCGATGCGCTGTGCCAGCGGCGCCCCGAGGTTCGAGGCATGGGGATGCAGCGGCCGGTGCAGCGCAAAATCCACCAGCGCGTCGTCGACGGCGATCACCCCCGGCGGCACCGGCGTCAGCATCCCGCCACGCCCAGCCACGGCCACCAGCCGTACCGAAGGGCGGCCGCGCAGGAAAGCCGCAATCGCCTCGGCGCGGAACGGCAGTTGTGCGGCGATGTCGGGGAAAGCGGCCATGACCGCCTCGTCATGGTCCAGCGTCACTTCAGCCAGCGCCCGCACGCCGGCGCCATCCGAGGTGAACAGGCCCAGCCGCGTCGTCGTGGTGCCGGGATTGATGGTCAGGATCGCATCCATGGCCTAACCTGCAAAGCTATAAGAGGTTTTAACCGTGGTATAGAACTCCGCCGCGTGCCGCCCCTGTTCGCGCGGGCCAAGCGAGCTGCCTTTGGTTCCACCGAAAGGCACATGGTAATCCACCCCGGCGGTCGGCAGGTTCACCATGACCATGCCCGCCCGTGCCTGACGGCGGAACTCCCGCGCGTGCCGCAATGAGGTGGTGCAGATCCCGGCGGAGAGACCAAAATCACTGTCATTCGCCACCGCCAGCGCCTCGTCGAAATCCGCGACGCGGATGACGGCGGCGCAGGGGCCAAAGATTTCCTCCCGCGCCACGCGCATGTCGTTGCGGGCGTTCAGGAACAGGGCGGGGCGCTGGAAATGCCCCTCGGTCGGCAGGTCCAGCCGTTCGCCGCCGACCACCTCGCAGCCCTCGGCGCGGGCCAGATCGACATAAGACAGGTTTCCGGCCAGTTGCTGTGCGGAAACCGCCGGGCCGATTTGGCTATCAGGCGCCAGCGCCGGGCCGACACGCAATGCGATCATCTGCCGTGTCAGTTCCGCCACGAAGGCATCGTGAATCCCCGCCTGCACGATCAGCCGCGACGAAGCGGTACAGCGTTGCCCGGTCGAAAAGAACGCGCCGTTCAGACAGGCTGCAACGGCGGTGGGCAGGTCGGCGTCATCCAGCACCACCATCGGGTTCTTGCCGCCCATTTCGAGCTGCACTTTCTTCATCCTCTCGGCCGCCGCGCGGGCGATGGCGCGCCCCGTCGGGACCGAGCCGGTAAAGGAAATCGCCCCGATCTGCGGCGCCTCGACCATGGCGCGGCCCACAACCGAGCCCGGCCCCATGACGAGGTTGAACACCCCCGCCGGGCAGCCCGCCTCATGGATGATCCGGGCGAGCATATGGGCGGTGCCGGGCACCAGTTCAGCGGGTTTCAGCACCACTGCATTGCCATAGGCCAGCGCGGGCGCGATCTTCCACGCCGGGATGGCGGCGGGAAAGTTCCATGGGGTGATCAGACCGACCACGCCTACCGGCTCGCGTGTGACTTCGATGTCGACGCCGGGGCGGACAGAGGCCAGCGCCTCGCCCGACATGCGCAGCGCCTCGCCCGCGAAGAAGCGGAAGATCTGCGCCGCGCGGCGGGCCTCGGCCAGCGCTTCGGGCAGGATCTTGCCCTCCTCGCGCGCGAGCATGGTGGCGATGTCTGTCGCTTCGGCCTCGATCCGGGTGGCGATGCGGTCCAGCAGATCGGCGCGCGCCTGCGGACCGGCGGCAAACCAGCCGGGTTGCGCAGCCGCCGCCGCCCCGGCTGCCGCAGTCACATCCCCGGCGGTGCCTGCGGCGTAAAGCCCGATCAGATCCGCGAGGTCCGAGGGGTTGCGGTTTTCACTCAGATGATCGCCCGGCACCCATGCGCCGTTGATCAGGTTCAGATGCGGGTCAGACATGGCAGGCTCCGGGCAAAGCGGGGCCGCGCCCTGCCGGTGGGGCAGGGCGGGCGTCGCGCAAGGGTGGCTGTGGATCAGGCGGCGCGGGCCATCACGGCGGCCTCGATCGAGGCTTCGATGATGTCCAGTGCCTCGTTCAGCTGATCCATCGGGATGGTCAGCGGCGGCAGCAGGCGGATGACGTTGTAGCGCGTGCCGCAGGACAAGAGGATCAGCCCGCGCGCTTCGGCCTCGGCCACGACGGCGGCGGTCAGCGCGGCGTCGGGCCCGTTGGTGGCGCGGTCGGTCACCAGTTCCAGCGCGTTCATCGCACCAAGCCCGCGCACGTCGCCGATGCACTCCATTCCCTGCCGGGCCGCGATCTGGGTCAGGCGGGCGCGGATCACCTCGCCAATCTCGGCGGCGCGCAGGCAAAGCTGTTCATCCCCGATCACATCCAGCACGGCATGGGCCGCGGCCACCGCCAGCGGGTTGCCCGCGTAGGTGCCACCGACGCCGCCGGGGTTCGGCGCATCGACGATCCCGGCGCGGCCGGTCACCGCCGAAAGCGGGAAACCACCGGCCAGGCCCTTTGCCATGGTCACCAGATCGGGGGCGACGCCTGAATGATCAAAGCCGAACATCCGGCCGGTGCGGGCCATGCCGGCCTGCACCTCATCTGCGATCAGCACGATGCCATGTTGGTCACAAATCTCGCGCAACGCGCGCAGGAAGCTGAACGGAGCGATATTGAAGCCACCTTCCCCCTGCACAGGTTCGATGATGATGGCAGCCACCCGCTCCGGGTCCACGGACGAGGCGAAAAGCCGCTCCAGATGTCCCAGCGCATCGGCCTCGGTCACGCCGTGGAAGGCGTTCGGGAAAGGGGCATGTACGATTTCGGGCGGCATGGCCCCGAAGCCCTTCTTGTAGGGTGCGACCTTGCCGGTCAGCGCCATGCCCAGCAGGGTGCGGCCATGGAAGGCGCCCGAAAAGGCGATGACGCCAGACCGCCCCGTGAAGGCGCGTGCCATCTTGATGGCATTCTCCACCGCCTCCGCGCCAGTCGTTACCAGCATGGTTTTCTTATCAAAATTGCCTGGCGTTGCCGCATTCAGCCGCTCGGCCAGCGCGATATAGCCCTCATAGGGCGCGACGTGGAAGCAGGTATGGGTGAACGCCTGCGCCTGTTCTGCGACGGCGGCCATCACACGCGGGTGGCGATGGCCAGTGTTGTTCACTGCGATCCCGGCGGCGAAATCGAGGAAGCGGCGCCCCTCGGCATCCCAGAGTTCGGCGTTTTCGGCGCGGGTTGCATAGATACCGCGCGTGGCGACGCCACGGGCGACGGCGGCGGATTTGCGGCTGGCAAGGCGGGCGGATTCGGACATTGCACTCTCCGGGGCTATACGGTGATTCTGTGTATCAATGCTCAATATATTGAGCAATATAATGCGGTGTGGCAATGCGCTGCATGGCAAAAGATTGCGCGCTTTCGGTGGGCTGACTATGCTGTGCAAAACCAAGGGGTTCGGCATGCAGGATTTCGATGTGGGCGCACGGCTGAAGCAGATGCGGCAGGCAGCAAACCTGTCGCAACGGCAATTGGCCGAGGCCTCGGATGTGCCGCATGGCCAGATTTCGATGATCGAGACCAACCGCTCCAGCCCTTCGGTCTCGTCCCTGCGCAAGATTCTGGGCGGTCTGGGCGTCACCATGTCGGAATTCTTTGAACCCGATGCCCCGGTCACCCAAGCGTTGTTCTTCAAGCCGCACGAGCTGCGCGATCTGACCACCCGGCTTTATTCGACGCTGGAAGGTCCGCGCGGGCGGATCACCTTGCAGCAGGTCGGGGACGCGCGGGCGCATAACCTGCAAATCCTTTACGAACGCTATGAGCCCGGCGCCGATACCGGCGAGCAGATGCTGGAACATGCCTCGCATGAGGGTGGCGTGGTCGTGGCGGGGGAAATCGAGGTGACGGCGGGTGAGCATTGCGCGGTGCTGAAGGCGGGCGACAGCTATCTGTTCGATTCGACCCTGCCGCACCGCTTTCGCAACATCGGCGACCGCGAGGCGCTGGTGGTTTCGGCCTGCACGCCGCCCTATCTGTAAGATGCGCACCCCGTAACGGGGCGCGCCATTGCCTCACTTGCCCAGCAGCACATCCAGCGGAACGGGCTGAGAGATCTGCCATTCATCGACCCGCGCGGGCTTGCCGCCGGTGATCTCGACAATCTGCATCAGCGCGGTGTTCTGGTGGTGCAGCTCGGCGCTGAAGCTGCGCGGGCCGAAGGCGGTGGGTTCGGCCTGCATCTTTTCCAGTTCGGCGGTGACGGCGGCGCCATCCACGGTGCCCGCGCGCTCGACCGCTTTGGCCCAGAGGTCGATCAGCACATAGCCGGGATAGGCATACTGGCTGGCCGGACGCGCGCCGGCCCTGGCCTCATAGGCGGCGTTGAAGGCCTCGACCTCGGGGCGGGGATCGTCACCGTAGATCGTTCCTTGCACCGGCAGCGCAAAGCCCGAAAGCCCCGGTACCGCATCCAGCCAGTAAGACCCGTCCACCGCCGAGCCATTGAGGATCAGCGCCTCGATCCCCGCCGCGCGGATCTGGCGCACTGCCGCCGCTGCACCGGGCATGACCGAGCAGAGCATGATCACATCGGGCGTCTTTTCCAGCGATTTGATGCGTGTGATCTGGCTGGCGATGGAGGCATCGTCGTTCTTGAAAGTGTCGCGGCCGAGGATCTCTGCGCCTTCCAGTTGCGGGAACATCCAGTCAAAGCCGGTACAGATGCCCTTGTTATATTCGATGAACGTATCTTCCAGCACGAAGGCGGTGCGGGCGTCGCGTTTTGCATAGGCCCATTCCGCCATGGTCGCGCCTTGCACCGGGGCGAGGACGGACGATGAAAAGCTGTTCGGGCCAACGCCTTGCAGCCCGGCCTTCACATCCTCGGCGCAGAGGAAGAAGCTGTTCATTCCTTCGCCCTCCGCCACCAGCGCTGCGGGGGCGCCAAAGTCGTAGTCGCAGGACACGACCATCATCTGTGCGCCCTGATCCAGCACGTCGAGCCCGGCCTTGGCGGCCTCGGCCCGGTCGGTGCGGGTGTCGGCCTCCACCACCTTGATCTGCTGGCCCAGCAGACCACCCGCGGCGTTGATTTCCTCGATACGGATTTTCGCGGCGGTGGCGGCAGGGGTGTCATAGGCTTCCATCCAGCCGGATTTGGCGATGGCGAAGCCGACAGTGATGTCATCGGCGGCACGGGCGGGCGCGGTCAGCGCCAGCAGGGCCAGCAAAGAGCAGGCGTATTTCATGGCGAGTCTCCTGTTGGATCCGGGTCAGTTTTGCGATGTGCCGCGCCCGGTGACCCAGCGGGCGGGCAGCATGATCTCGCGCCCGGCCATCAGACCGGCGGGGCGAAAGACAAGGACGAGGATCATCGCAACGGCGATGATGATTTCCTGACTGCCGGGGGGCAGGGCGAAGGTGGCGGTGCCCAGGGTGAAGCCCTTCTCCAGCCGCACCAGCGCCTCCACCGCCAGCGACACTGCCAGCACGCCGATCACCGCGCCCGAAAGCGAGCCGATGCCGCCGACCACCAGCATGGCAAGCATGAGGAAGGTCAGGCTCAGGTAGAACCCGTCAGGATTGATGACACCGATGAAGTGCCCGGCCAGCGCCCCGCCCACGCCGCAGAAGAAAGCCGACAGCGTATAGGCCAGCAGGCGGTGGCGGTATTGGTCGATACCGGAGGCAGAGGCCGCCACCTCATCCTCGCGCGTGGCGCGCAGGGCGAGGCCTGAGGCAGAGGCGGCGTAAAGGCTTGCGGCAAGGATCGCGGCGATGGCCCAGCCAAGTGCCACCCAAGGGGTGACATAGCGCGCCAGCCCCACGACAGACGAAGTACCGCCGGTGACGGGCGTCCAGTTCGCCCAGATCGTGTTGACCATGGCAAGAAAGGCGAAAGTGGCGATGGAGGCGGCGATGCCCGAAAGGCGCAGGATGGCGGCCCCGGTCACCAGCGCCAGCGCGGCTGCCACCAGCCCGGCGGTCAGCGCGGCGGGCAGGACATGCCAGTGCGCCTCGGCCAGTGCGGGTGGCAGGCCGGGCAGCAGCGTCGCCTTCATCGCGGGGTTCAGCGTCGTCCAGGCCGAGACATAGGCGCCCACGCAGGCAAAGGCGGCATGGCCAAAGCTGATGACCCCGGAATTGCCGGCGAAGATCCAGAATCCTACGACCAGCGTGACCCGGATCAGGGTCTCTGACGCCATGCGTGCGGCGGCGCGGTCGCCGAGCGCAAGGGTCAGTGCCACGAAGGCCAGTAGCAGTAGCGCCAGCAGGATCGGTGTGGTGGTCGCCATGCGGCGGCGGATACGGTGTTGCGTGATCATGGCTCAGACCCTTGGTTTGGCGTCGGCGGCGGCGAACAGGCCCTGCGGGCGGAACAGCAGGACGACGATGACCAGCGCGTAAAGGAAGGCGTCGCGGAACGGTCGCGCCGCATCGGGCAGACCGGCTTGCAGCAGGGCGGAGGCCGCGCCGATTGCCAGCCCTGCCGCCACGGCGCCGGGCAGGCTGCCCATGCCGCCAACCACGGTGGCGATGAAGGCGATCAGCATGATCTGCCCACCCATCCGCACATCGGCGACCCCGGTCTGTGCCACCATGACCAGCGCGACCACTGCCGCCAGCGCCCCGGAAAGCGCGAAGGCACCCGAGATCACGCGGTTCGCCCGCACGCCCAGCAGTTGCGCCATGCCGAAATCTGCCGCTGCGGCGCGCATCTCCAGCCCGAGGCGTGAGCGTTTCAGCATCAGGCCAAGTGCGAGCAGGATGGCGATGACCGCCGCAATGACGATCAGTTGCAGCAATGGCACCTCGGCGGGACCGATGCGCACCGGGGCGCCCAGCCCGGCCCAGAGGCTGATCGCCTTGGGCCGCCCGCCATAAAGCACCAGCAAGAAGTTTTGCAGCGCCACGCCAAGCGCGAAACTGCCCACCATCAACGCCACGGGCGAGGCATTGCGCAGCGGCCGGAACACCAGCGCTTCGGCTGCCACGGCAAGCCCCGCGCCGAAGCCAAGGATCGCCAGGATCAGCAGCGGCGTGGGCAACAGGCCCAGCCCCAGCGCCGCCACCGCATCGGTGGAGGGCAGGATCAGCGCGAAGACCGCGCAGGCGATGAACTGGCCATGGGCAAAGTTCACCAGCTTCATCACGCCGAAGATCAGCGCGATCCCCAGCGCCGCAATGGCATAGATACCGCCCAGTGACAGGGCGTCGAACAGAAGTTGCAGGCTCATGCCGGGTCTCCGAAATAGGCTTCCGACAGCAGGTCGGCGGCGGCGAAACCGGCGGCATCGCCATCGGCGACGATGCGTCCGCCACGCATCAGGATCATGCGCCCGCCCACCCGCGCGGCGCGGGTCGAGGATTGTTCGACGATCACCAGCGTCAGCCCGCGCAGGGCTTGCAGGCTGCACAGCCGGTCATAGACCTCGTCCACCACCTTGGGCGCGAGGCCGAGCGAGGGTTCATCAACCAGCATGACCTTGGGGTTGGTCATCAGCGCGCGGGCGATGGCCAGCATCTGTTGCTGGCCGCCCGACAGCGCGCCCGCCGGGGCCTGGGCGCGGGTACGCAGGATGGGAAAGGCGGTAAAGGCCGTCTCCAGATCGTCGGCGACAGCGGCCCGGTCACGGCGGATGCCGGTGCCGACCATCAGGTTCTCCTGCACGGTCAGCCCGCCAAAGATACGCCGCCCCTCCGGCACCATCGACAGCCCGCGCCGCGCGATGCGTTCGGGGCCGAGGCCGGACAGGATGTCGCCATCCATCTCGATCCGGCCACGCGCCGCAGGCACCGCGCCCGAGATCGCGCCCAGAAGCGAGGATTTGCCCGCGCCATTGGGGCCGGAAATGAACAGCCGCTCCCCTTCGGCCACGGTGAAGGACAGATCGGAAATCGCGGTCAGCTTGCCGTAGCGCACCGCAAGGTCATGGATGCCCAGCTTCGCCATCATGCGGCCTCCGCCTGGTCTGCGCCGAAATAGGCTTCGCGCACGGCAGCAGATCCAAGGATTGTGGCACGGTCGCCCTGTTCGATGACGCGCCCGCCATCGAGCACGACAACATGCGCACAGACCGACAGCACGAGGCCGACATTGTGTTCAATGAGCAGGCAGCCGATGCCCTTTTCCGTGGCGATGCGGCGGATCAGGCCGGCCAGATCGGCGGCCTCTTCTTCCGACATACCGGCGGCGGGTTCATCCAGCAGCAGGTAATCCGGGTTTCCGATCAGCGCGCGGGCAATGGCGATGCGGCGCTCGTCGGTATAGGGCAGGCCGGCGGCGGGGCGGCTTTCCAGCGCCTCCAGCCCCATCCAGTGCAGCACTTCTGCCGCTGCCTGTTCCGCCGCCGCGCGGCGCATGCCAAGTCCCACGCCGGTGCAGGCGAGATTATCGAGCACATCAAGGCCCCCGAACAGCCGCCCGGCCTGAAAGGTGCGCGCCACGCCCGCGCGGCGAAAGCCATGGGCGGGCAGGCGCGACATGTCGCGCCCTTCCAGCACCACCCGGCCGGTGTCCGGACGCTGGAAGCCGGTGAGCGTGTTGACACAGGTCGTCTTGCCCGCCCCGTTCGGCCCGATCAGCCCGGTAACTTGTCCGGGCGCAATGGCAAGGCTGACCTCGGTCAGCGCCCGGAAGCCGCCGAAGGCGACCCCCACCTGTTCCAGCGTCAGGGCCATCTCAGGCGACCTCGGTCGCGCGCTGCGGCTGTGCCGTGCCGGTCTGGGTTGCCAGCGTCAGAACGTAAACGCCAGAGGCATCCAGCTCCGCCAGCCAGCCGGGTTCGATCACGATGGTGGTCGTGACCTCCTGAATGACAGCCGGGCCGGTGATGCGGTCGCCCGCGCCCAGTGCCGCACCGTCATAGACGGGGGTTTCATGCGCGATGCCGTCGGCGTTGAAGATCATCTCGCGCGTGCCCTTCAGTGCCGAATGCGCGCCCTTGCCGGGGACGACGGTCATGCGGCCGGGCTTGTCCACCGCGCCGGTGATCGCGCTTTCGACATTGACCACCTCGACGGCGCTGTTCGGCTCGGCATAGGTGTAGAGCTCCTCATGCCGGGCGTGGAAGGCGGCCTTCAGACGTTCCAGCGCGGCCTCGGTCACCTCGAACGGGTCGACGTCCACGGTGCATTCATGCACCTGTCCGACATAACGCATGTCGAGGCTGCGGCGGATGCTGATCGTGTCATCGGTGAAGCCATCGGCCATCAGATCGGCACGGCCGCGTGCCTCCAGCCCGTTAAACAGGCCGTTCAGCTTTGCGGCGGATTCGGCGCCTTCCAGACGGGCGGCGGCGGGGGCCATGTAGTTGTATTTCACATCGGAAATGATCTGCCCAAAGGCGCAAAGCCCCGAGGCCAGCTTCGAGATCAGCACCTTGCGGGTGCCCATCTCGCGTGCCAGCGCCGTGATATGCGCCGCCGTCGCGCCGCCCGCGCAGTTCAGCACGAAATCGCGCGGATCATAGCCCCGCTCGACCGAGACGCGGCGGATCGCGTTCACCATGTTGTTGTTGACGATGGTGAACATGCCATAGGCGGCCTTTTCCACGCTGATGCTCAGCGGATCGGCCAGATGGGTCTTGATCGCGGCGCGTGCCTTTTCGACGTTCAGGGGCAGGCGGCCCCCCACCAGACCATCGGGGTTCAGATAGCCCAGCACCAGATTGGCATCGGTGGTGGTGGGTTTCTCGCCGCCTCGGTCATAACAGGCCGGGCCGGGTTCGGACCCCGCCGATTGCGGCCCCATCTGCATCAGGCCCATGCTGTCGATCCAGCCGATGGAGCCGCCGCCCGCGCCCAGCGTTTCGACCTGGATCATCGGAATACCGATGCGATAGCGCAGGAAATCGACGTTTTTCGACACATTCGCGCGGCCATCGCGGGTCAGCGTGATGTCGAACGAGGTGCCGCCCATGTCGACGGTGATGATGTCCTTCATGCCCCAGGGCTGGCCGAGCCACAGCGCGGCCTGCGGTGCCGAGGCGGGGCCGGAATTGATGGCATAGACCGACTGGTCCGACACAACCTTGCCGAGCGCCAGCCCACCGTTCGACTGGAAGTAGCGCACGGGATGGCGGGCGCCGAGGCTGCGGAAATAGGCGTCCACTGCCTCGACATAGCGTTGCAGGATCGGGGCGAGATAGGCATTCACGATGGCGGTGGAGGTGCGGGTATATTCGCGCACCTGCGGGTAAAGCTGGCTGCCCACGGTCAGCCGGACATCCGGCATCATCTCGCGCACGATTTCTGCAGCGCGGTTTTCATGTTCGGGGTGCAGCACCGACCAGACAAAGCTGATGGCGACGGATTCGACGCCCTCGCGCAGGAAATGCCGGCAGGCCTCGCGCACGTCATCCTCGTTCAGGGGTGTGTGGACCTGGCCGTTCGACAGCACCCGTTCACCGACGCCCCGGCGCAGATAGCGCGGCACCAGCATGGTGGCGGGCGGATAGTCGGGGTCGTAGCGATAGCCGTCTTCCTTGTGGCCAAGGCGGATCTCGATGCTGTCTTCATGGCCGCGTGTGGCGATCAGGCCGGTCTTGGCGCCGTTATGGGTGATCAGCGCGTTCAGCCCGACCGTGGTGCCGTTGATGCAGAGATCGGCGTTGGAGACGATGGTTTCCGGCGAAAGCCCCGTTTCCTCTTCGATCAGGGCGAGGCCGTTGCGGATGGCGGCGGTCGGGTCGTTGGGGGTGGAGAGCGCCTTGAAGATGCGCACGCCGCCCTTGCGATCGGCGAGGATGAAATCGGTGAAGGTGCCGCCGGCGTCGATGCCGAGACGATACTGGTTCTGCATGGGTTGCGGTCCTTTGGGATGGTGGGGCCGGACGGGGGGCTGTCTGCCCCCCGAACCCCCCGAGGATATTTTTCGACAGAAAATGGGGATCAGGCGGCGCGGAGTTTCGCGGTGGCGGCGTGATCGACGCTCAGGCTGTCGCGGTCGGTGATGACGACGCCATAGTCGAGGCGGGCGCCTTCGAGGCTGACGAGGCCGTTGCGCACGTCTTCGACCACCTTCTGGATGTCGCGTTCGAACGGGTTGCCGTAACCGCCGCCGCCGGGGTTCTTGTTGGCGGCGCGTTCGCCGGGCTGGATCGTCTCAATCACGTTTTCGGTGATGATCCGGGTCTGCCCGTTGCGTGTGACCTCCAGCCGTCCAACCTTGGGCTGGATCAGCGCCGATTTCGCGCCGGCGGCACCCATGGCGGGGATGCGGCGGCCTTCGCCGAAGGTGACGAGCGTCATGGGCGTGTCCATCGGCTCCACCTCCCAGCAGGTGCCGGAGCCGCCGCGGTTCTTTCCCGCGCCGCCCGAATCTTCCATCAGCCCGTAGCGGTGAATGATGATCGGGTAGCTGTGTTCCAGCATCTCGATGTCGCCGCTGGTCAGCGCGCCGAAGCAGCATTCCGGGCCGCAGGCATGCCAGCCATCCTGTGCTGCCGTGGCGCCCGCGCCCGAGATGATCGAGGCCAGCACCATGGTCACATATTCCTCGTCATGGCGCTTGTCCCAGCCTGCGATGTTGCAGCCATTGGCATGGCCCCAAGAGGCCGAGACCTTGGCGGGCGCTGCCTGTTCAAAGGCAAGCCGCACGGCGTCGGTCAGGGTTTCCATCGGCGTGGTGGTGCAGTTCATGTGCGGAGCAGGGGATTTTGCGTTGCACAGCGTGCCCTTCGGCCCCATGTCGGTGGTGACACAGCGATAGAGCCCCTCGTTATAGGGCGGCGGCAGTTGGGCAAACATCATCAGCCCGAGATAGACGCCGGAATGGCTGTTCCCTTCGTAGCTGTTGATGAAATAGGGCACCTGCGGCGGCGAAGCGATCTCGATATGACAGGCATCGCCCTTGATGGTGACGGTGGCGGTGATGTCGAAATCGCCAAAGCCGTGGCCGGCATCCTCAAGGATCGCGGTGCCGGTATAGGTGCCGTCGGGCACGCCCGCGATCAGCTTGCGCATATGCGCCTCGGCCATGTCGAGCAGTTCGGCGATGCAGTCCTGCACCACGTCTTTGCCGTATTTCTTCATCAGGTTGATGAGGTTGCGCGCGCCCACCTGACAGGCGCCGATCAGCGCGTTGAAGTCGCCCTCCTGGTCGCGGCGGGCGCGCATGTTGGTCAGGAGCAGGTTCATCACGTCATGGCGCGGCTTGCCCTTGTCCCACAGTTTCACCGGCGGGATGCGCAGGCCTTCGGCGAAGATCTCGGTCGCATTGGGGTTGTAGCCCGCCGGAACCGGGCCACCGATATCGGTCAGGTGGCCCTTGCAGACGGTCCAGAATACCAGCTCACCTTCATAGAACACCGGGTAATACATGCAGGTGTCGATGATATGCGAACCGCCATAGGCCGGATCGTTGTGCAGGATCAGGTCACCCTCGTGGATCTCGCCCTCGAAGAACTTCGCCACCGATTTCATCGCGGGGATCAGCGAGCCGAGGTGGATCGGGATGTCCTGTCCTTGCAGGATCATCTCGGGCGTGTGGTTGAACAGCGCCGTCGAATAATCATGCGCGAGGTTGAAGACAGAGCTGCGCGCCGTCTGTTCCAGCGTCAGGGTCATTTCGCGCTGGGTGGTTTCCAGCACACCGCGCACCACCGAAAGGGTGATCGGGTCCACGTTGCGTTTGGTCATGTCGGTCCTTCCCGTTGGGAAGCAGCCACGAAAACAGGCACGCCGGGGGCGCGGTTGTCCTTCTCCCTGTTTCCGGGCCGCTTGCCGGCCTCTCAAGATGGCAGACAGGATGACGCGGGACGCGGCCACGATCTTGCAGACCGGCGCGGGATCATTTGCAAACCGGCGCAGGGATGGGCAGGGCCTTGACGCCCTGCGCATGACCCTTTGTCATTCCGTGCAGGCCGGGCGCGTCGCCGCGAAATTTTCTTGAACGGAAGGGCGTTCGTGGTTAGCGATTCTTGCAGGCCCTCCGGGGGAGATCGCCATGGACATCACTGCCCACAGCACGGCCCTGACGGCCCCCGCGCAGCGGGCGGCGCACTGGAACCGTGTCATTGCCGAGACCTATTTTCCGCTGCATCTGACCTATCGGGATGCGCGCAGCTTCACCGGCACGCTGGAGCGGCGCGAGATGGGGCAGGTGTCCCTGTCGCGGCTTTGCACGGAACCCCTGCAATACGAACGCCTGCCCGACCACATCTCGCATACGCGGGAGGAGGAATATCTGGTCACCATTCCGCGCCGCAGCCCGGTGGAGTTTCATCAGCTTGGCCGTCAGGTGCGCTGTGATCCCGGCGGGTTTATCCTGGAACGCGGAGACGAACCCTATCGGTTCTCCTATGGCGCTGCGAACGAACTGACGGTGCTGAAAATCTCGAAGCGCATGCTGGCGGAAAAGCTGCGCGACCCGGATCGGTTCTGCGCGCGCATCATAGACGCGGGCAGTGGCCTGCCCGCGCTGTTTTCGGCGATGATGGGGCAGCTGCAGGTACTGCCGGAAACCGAGGCGCGGGCGGCGGCCATTCTGGGGCGGCAGACGGTCGAGGTGCTGGCGCTGGCGCTGGAGGGCAATACCGAAGATGGCGAGGCGGGCGTGCGCACCGCCGTGCGGGCGGGTCATCTGCGGCGGGCAGAGCATGTCATCCGGCAGAACCTGTCAAACACCGCCCTGTCACCGGAATATGTGGCCGATGCCTGCGGCATCTCCAAACGCTATCTGCACGAACTGTTCAGCGATACCAACAAGACCGTCTCGCAATTCATCCGCGAGGAACGGCTGATCGCGGCGCGGGATGTGATCGGCGCCTCGCGGCATCTGTCGATGGCCGAGATTGCCTATCGCTTCGGCTTCTCCGATCAGGCGCAGTTCTCGCGGCTGTTCAAGGCGTTGTTCGGCCTGACCCCGACCGACTGGCGCAGGCAGGCTGGCGATGCTTGACAGGCGGGCCGGGTGCTGCGCAGCCTGACCCCGCGAACAGGAGGGGGCGCCATGCAGGATCATCATTGTCACACCAGCAGCATCGTGGTGAACCGCCCGGCAGAGGTGGCCTTTGCCATCATGTCCGACGGGATAGCGCAGGGCCAGTGGGCCTGGGGCAGCGCCAACCGGCGCGAGGCGGAGCCGGGGCTGTTTGTAGGCACCTCGGTCTTTTCGGGCAAGGAAACCTGGGTCCGGCTGAACGCCGATCCGGCACGGTTTCAGGTGGATTACGACGTCGGCCCGTCGAAAGAGGCCATGCAGTTTCGCAACATGTCGCGGGTGATCCCCGGTGACGTGCTGAAGATCGGCGCCGACAAATGCGTGGTGACGCTGCTGACATGGCGGCTGGCCACCCAGACCGATGCGGAATGGGAGCAGATGGGCTGCATCCACGAGGCGGAGATGTTTCTGATCCGGGGCCTTCTGGAACGGAGTTAACCGTTCCCGGCCAGTGCGGTGATCACCTCGAAGGCCGTGGCCACATCGGCCTCGGTCGCGTCGAACTGGCCGACCTGAAAGCGGATCACCAGCCCATCCTGCACCCGCGTCTGCGTGATGTAGATGCGGCCATCATCATTAATCCGGTTGATGAAGGCCTGCTGCGCCGCCTCATCCGCGCCTTTCAGCCGGAAGGTGAACAGTGACAGGACTGGCTCGGTCACGATCTCGAACCTCGGATCGGCGCGCAGCCGGTCTGCAAGCGCCTGCGACCAGCGCACATGGTTGCGGATGCGGGTGCGCAGCCCTTCCAGCCCGTAATGCCGCAGCACGAACCAGAGTTTCAGCGCACGGAAGCGGCGGCCCAGCGGAATCGACCATTCCGAATAATTGACGATCCCGTCCGCGCCATGGGTCTTGAGGTATTCCGGCCGGATCGCCAGCGTCCGCACCAGCGGTTCGGGGTCGCGCAGGAAATGCGCCGCGCAGTCGAATTGCACGCCCAGCCATTTATGCGGATTGAACACGATGGAATCGGCGCCTTCTATGCCGGTCCACAGCTCGCGGAACTCGGGGCAGATCATCGCGGCGCCTGCCCAGGCTGCATCGACATGGGTGTAAAGCCCGTGCGCTTTCGCAACCGCAAGCGTCGCCGCAACGTCGTCGCAGGCGCCGGTTCCGGTGCCTCCGGTGCAGGCGATCACCCCGCAGGGGTGCAACCCCGCCGCCAGATCGGCACGGATGGCGGCATCCAGCGCCGCCGGGTCCATGCTGCGCCGCGGGCCTTGCGTCGGGATGCGGACGAGGTTCGCGGCCCCGATGCCGGAAATCCAGATCGCCCGGTCGATGGAGGTATGCACCTCGCCCGAACAATAGACCCGCAGGTGCGGCTGGCCGCTCAGGCCCTGTTCATTGCCCGCCCAATCCAGTGCGCGCTCCCGCATCGTCAGCACAGCGGCGAGCGTGGCGGACGAGGCGCTGTCCTGAATGACCCCCTTGAATCCCTCTGGCAGACCAACCGACTGGCGCAGCCAGTCCATCATCACCGTCTCCATCTCGGTCGCGGCGGGCGAGGTCTGCCACAGCATGCATTGCGCGGCGACGGTGCTGGCCAGAAACTCGGCCAGCATCGAGGGCGGCGTGGCATTGGCCGGGAAATAGGCGAAGAAGCGCGGGTGCTGCCAATGTGTCATGCCGGGCATCACGATCTGTTCGAAATCGGCGAAGATTGCCTCCATCGCCTCGGGCATTTCCGGCGGGCAGGCGGGCAGGGCGGCGGCCACTTCGCCGGGACGGGTGCCGGCGCGGACCGGGCGCTCGCGCAGACCCTGATGATAGTGTGCGCCCCAATCGGCGATACGGGCGCCCCAGTGGGCGAAATCAGTCCAGTTCATCGGGGCTCCTTGGCCGTGGCTTCAGGGATGGCGCAGAGCTTACCGCATTGTGCCTGTGGGGCCGGGCTTTCCGGATCGTTCAGCCCGCATCCTGCGGCGTGGTCATCTGCGCTCCTCCCCCGGGTGGGCAAAGCTTTGCTGCTTGGCCCGGTCCCGTCAAGCAGGCTGGGTGCGTGCATGGTGCCACAGCGGACTGCGATCCGCCCGCCGCGCTGCGGCGCGGCCTTGACTCGCGCAGCCCCCGGACCCTAGATCGCACGACCAAGTTCCGGCCCGCCGGATGAAAAGGGAATACGGAGGAACGCCTGCGTTCTGGCCGTAGCTGCCCCCGCAACTGTCAGCGGTGAGCGACGTCGATCATGCCACTGGGGCGGCAAAGCCCCGGGAAGGCCGGCAACGCTACGACCCGCGAGCCAGGAGACCTGCTTGGAGGATCACCCTTTCCGGGCGCGAGGGGCGCCATGGAAGCGGCCTTAACCGCAGCGGTGACAGCAAGCACTGTCTGCGGAACCCTTTCCGCGACACATCGGGTCTGTCGGGCATTTGCCCGCGATTGGGAGAACGGAACATGGGTTCCAAACGCGTGTCGTATCTTGGTCTTCTGGCCACCACCTGCCTTCTGGTGCCGGGCGCTGCCGTGGCGCAGGAGGTCACCGAAATGGATGAGATCATCATTTCCGGCGGCCTGACCGGCATTGCCGCCAATGCCTATGGCCGGTCGGTCACCGTGCTGGATGGCGCCGAAATCGCGGATCGCGGCATCGCGACGGTGCAGGATGCCCTGCGCGCGCTGCCCGGGGTTTCCGTGACCGGCTCGGGCAGCACCTATACGCAGGTGCGTATCCGGGGCGGCGAGGCCAGCCATACGCTTGTGCTGATCGACGGGATCGAGGCCAGTGCCGGGTCCGATGAATATGTCTTCACCGGGCTGGAAGCCGCCGATATCGACCGGATCGAGGTGCTGCGCGGCCCGCAATCGGCTTCTTACGGCTCCAATGCCTCGACGGGGGTGATCAACATCATCACCAAAAAGGGCGATGAGGGCACGCATTACGGCGGCCGGATCGAGTTCGGCAACGGCACTGCCGCCTCGGCCTTCCTGTCGCAGCGCAGCGCGCGCGGCGGGCTCAAGCTGAGCCTCTCGGATCGTGATGACAAGGGCTATGACCAGTCCGGCGATGGCGGCGAGAAGGACGGTATCCGCCGCCGCACCCTGAACCTGTCGGGCGACTGGCAGGCGACCGAGGATCTGACGCTGGGCTTCACCCTGCGCCGCTCGAAAGAGCGCTACGACTATGATTCCGAAAACTGGGCCGCGACCGATGCCGACAGCTACGTCGTGGATGACCCGGCGCCCTACAGCAACCGCGATGAACAGACCGGCGCTTTGTGGGCGGAATTTTCGATGCTGGATGGCCGGATGACCCATCGGCTGGAATGGCAGAACACGCTGTTCAGGCAGAGCTTCAACGGCGGCCCGACCACGCGGGGTGAGACCGGGAAGCTGAAATACCGGCTCAGCTACGCGCTGGACGGACAGGCGGTGGAAGATGCGTCGCACCTGCTGAACCTGCTTGCGGAAAAGGAGGATGATGAATCCTCGGCGGCGCCGGGTTACAAGCGCGGCATGACCTCGGTCGCGCTGGAATATCGCGGCTTTCTTGACAACGGGCTGGACATCCAGGCTGGCATCCGGCGCGACAACAACAAGACCTTCGAGGATTTCACCAGCTGGAACATCGGTCTGTCGTGGCGCGTGCCGGATACCGGGCTGCGCGTCCATGCCTCGGCGGGCCGCGCCTCGGTCAACCCGTCCTATTACGAACTTTATGCCGATGACAGCTACACGCTGGGCAATCCCCGTCTGGCACCCGAACGCAACACCGGCTTCGATCTGGGGATCGAGACCGAGGTTCTGGGCGGTCGCGGCCTGATCGACATCACCTATTTCAACGAGAAGCTGGAAGACGAGATCACCTATGCCTATGGCGCGGCACCCGATGGCTCGGGCCGGGCGACCTATGTCAACCAATCGGGCAAAAGCCCGCGTCAGGGGATCGAGCTCAGCGGTCGCCTTCAAGCCACCGACGCGCTGTCTCTGGGGATGAACTACACCTATCTGGACGCAAAGAACCCCGACGGCTCGGTCGAGATCCTGCGCCCCCGGCACGAGCTTGGCCTGTCAGGCACCTGGCAGACCTTTGGCGGCCGCGGTTCGGTTACGGCGGACATCCGCTATGCGGCGGGGAATTACAGCACCGAATACTGGGGCGCCTTTGCAACCCGCAAGACCCCGGTCTGGACCACCGTGAATGTCGCCGCGCGCTATGATCTGACCGACAGCGTGCAGCTGACCGGGCGCGTCACCAACCTCTTTGACCGCAAGAATGTGGAAACCTGGGGTTATGCAACGCCCGGTCGCACCGCATGGCTGGGGCTGGAGGCGAAATGGTAAGGCAGCTTGCGCTGCTTTTGCTGCTGGCCGGTCCGGTAAGCACCGGGCCGGGGTTCGCCGCGCCGGAGGCCCCCCGGCGCGTCGTCTCGATCAATCTCTGTACCGATCAGCTTGCTATCCTCCTGGCCGCGCCGGGGCAGTTGATTTCCGTCTCCGATCTGGCGCAGGACCCGCGCTCCTCCACCATGGTCGAGGCGGCCATGGCCTATCCGGCCAATCAGGGTCAGGCCGAGGAGGTTTACCTGATGAAGCCCGATCTGGTTCTGGCCGGAGCCTATACGGCGCGTGCCACGGTATCGATGCTGGAAAGGCTGGGTATCCGCGTGGTCACCTTCCCGCCTGCGAGTTCCATCGCGGAGGTGCGGCAGGGCATGATCGAGATGGGCCGCGCTCTGGGCCGTGAGGCGGCGGCGCAGGCCATGCTGGAGGCATTCGATGCCCGTCTCGCGCGGCTGCCACCGGCCCCGCCGCAGCGCCCAACCGCCGCGACCTTTGCCGCCAACGGCTATGCCTCGGGCAGCCGGAGCCTGGCGGGCGAGATCATCGAACGCGCGGGCTATCACCATCTGGCCGAGGATCTGGGCATGCCCATGGGCGGCTTCCTGCCGCTGGAGGCGCTGATCATGGCCGACCCCGATCTGGTGATTGCGGGCGATCCCTATCCCGGCGCCTCGCGCGCCGAAGAGGTGCTGCACCACCCCGCGCTTGCCGCGCTGACCGGCGGGCAGACGGTGCTGGAGGAGAATGACTGGGTCTGTGGTCTGCCCGCGCTGCTGGATGCGACCGAACGGCTGGCCGCGACCCGCAAGGGGGTCGCGCCATGAGCTTTGCGCGGCTGCTGACCCTGCTCGCTGTGCTGGTTGCGCTGATGTTCCTCGCCTCGCTGGTGACGGGCGTTGCGGCGGCGGGTCCAGGGGAGTCCCTGCGCGCTCTGGTTTTTGGCGATGGCGGGCCGTTGACGCTGGTGATGCGGGAAATCCGGCTGCCGCGTGCGCTGCTCGCGGTGATGGTGGGGGTGAGTCTTGGCCTTTCGGGGGCGGCAATGCAGGGGCTCTTGCGCAATCCGCTGGCCGAACCCGGTCTTATCGGCGTTTCGGCCTCGGCGGCCCTCGGCGCGGTGCTGGCATTGCAGACCGGCTTTGCGGCCGCCTTCACCCTGGCACTGCCATTTTCGGCGCTGGCGGGGGCGCTGGCGGGAGTGTTGCTGATCCTGCTGCTGGCGGGCCGCAGCGGTGGCGCGCTGGCGCTGATCCTGGCGGGGGTGGCGCTGTCGGCGCTGGCCGCCGCGATGACCTCTCTGGTATTGAACCTGTCGCCCAACCCCTTTGCAGCCAATGAAATCGTGTTCTGGATGATGGGATCACTGGCTGACCGCAGCTTTGCCCATGTCTGGATCGCCCTTCCGATCATGGCGGCGGGCTGGCTTGCGCTGGCGCGGACAGGCCGGGGGCTGGAGGCGCTGACGCTGGGCGAGGATGCCGCTGCCGCTATGGGCACCGATCTCCGCCGCCTGCGGTTGCTGGTGGTGACGGGCGTTGCGGCCTCGGTCGGCGCCGCCACGGCGGTGGCAGGCGCGGTGGGCTTCGTCGGGCTGGTGGTGCCGCATCTCTTGCGTGGCGC
>NZ_LJSC01000023.1:0-28622 GCF_001303875.1 Gemmobacter sp. LW-1
CTGGCCGAGGTGAAGTCCGGCGCCGAGACCAAGGCCGCCGCCCTCACCGAAACCGAGACCAGGCTCAAGACCGCAACCGACCGGATTGCAGCCCTCGACAAGGCGCTGGCCGAGGTGAAGTCCGGTGCCGAGACCAAGGCCGCCGCCCTCACCGAAACCGAGACCAGGCTCAAGACCGCGACAGACCGGGTTGCAGCCCTCGACAAGGCGCTGGCCGAGGTGAAGTCCGGCGCCGAGGCCAAAGCCGCCGCCCTCACAGAGACCGAGACCAGGCTCAAGACCGCGACAGACCGGGTTGCAGCCCTCGACAAGGCGCTGGCCGAGGTGAAGTCCGGCGCCGAGGCCAAAGCCGCCGCCCTCACAGAGACCGAGACCAGGCTCAAGACCGCCACCGACCGGATCGCCACGCTCGACAAGGCGGTTGCGCAACTGCGCGCGCAGGCCGCCCTTCAGGCCGAGGAAGCCGAGCGCCTGCGGCTTGACCTGCGGCAGGCCCGGACGGATCTCGGGCTGGCGTTGCGGATGCAGGCCCGGCTTCAGGGCGATCTGCGCGACCTGCAAACCCGCCATCAGACGGCGCTGGCCAGCAAGGCCGAATATGAGGAGTTGTTGCAGCAGCTGACACCGCGCCTGCGCGAGGCCTCGCAACAGTTGCAGGCGCTCTCGCTGATGGAAGCGCCGGAACAATCCCCCGCTTTGCCAGCGACCCCCGGCAAACGCCGCAAGAAGGCAGGAGCCTGAGACCCGGCGATGAGCAAGAAGCGCCCCACCGCCCGCCCCTCCGCACGCCCGAATACAGGCCCGAGTACAGGCCCCGGCCTGCCCGCCGAAGGGCTGGCGCGGATGATTGACGAGGCACTGGCCCTGCTGGAGCCCCGCTATCCCGCCCCGGCAGACACGCGCCGCGCCCTCGCACCGCCACTGCCCAGCCTGCTCGACCGCTGCGAGGCGCTGCTGGCCGCTTCCGGGGGGGCTGCGCCGATCCGGCTGGTTCTGGGGTTTGACGACCCCGCGCGCCATGCCGGCATGGCCCTTCTGGACATGCTGCCCAACCTGCATCTGCTGCCTGCCCTGGCCAGCCCCCCCCTCGCGTCTCTGTCACCGCCGTTTGCCCTGTCCGACCCGGAACCGGCGCTCGGTCCGGCAGAATGGAACAGGGCGGCAGCGGCGGCCATCGGGACACTGGACGCAAGCTGCCGCGCACGCGGCAGATCCCTTGTACTCGGTCTCGACAGCCGCGCCGGATATGACCGGCTCCCTGCCGATCCCGGCCACAGCCTGCTGTCCTCTCTGCGGGACCGGCAGCCGGTCGCCGCGGTCATACTTGCCCGCCATCCGCTGCAAAGCTGGATGGAAATGCGCCACCGCGGCGAGGCCGGCTACCATCCCGCGCGGCTGGAGGATTATGCCGGGCGCCAGCTGGCCTTCCTGCATGACCACGCCGGCCTGCCGGTGATCACCGAGGCCGATGTGCAGGCCAATCCGGCCGATGCCCTGCACCGGCTTGCGGGAAGCCTCGCGCTGCCGCTGTCGCCAGAGCTCTGGTCCGGGCTGCAAGACGAAGTCTCCACGCTCGACACCGGCGACTTCTGGCCGGGCCTGCCTGCGGGCGGGCCGGTGCTTCTGGATGCCGCCGGCGCCCCCGCCACGGAGGAACCCCTCGACAGCCCCGCTTATGTCGAGCTCTGCACCTTGCTCGGTTATGCGCCCGACCGGCTGGACCTGCCGCCCCGGACCCGTACCATCCCGGCCGGATACGGGACCAGTGACGGCCGCACACGCGGCACCCTGCCGGAGCCGCAGCCGGGACGACCGATGGCGCGCCTGTCGGCGCTGCTGCCCCGGATCGACCGGCTGGCCGAAGCCACGCCCTTGCCCGCCCCCGCCCGGCGGCTGGATGCCGCGCAGGTCGTCGCAATGGTCGAGGATTGTCTCGGCCACCCGGACGGGTTCTATGAAAGGCTTGATGCGCTGCTGGCGGGGCTCTCGCCTGCGGATGGCGCGCTGCTCCTGATCAGCTGTGCCGCCCATTACACCGCAGCCGGCGAAGCGATCCATGGCCTCGGCCTGCTGGCCGAAGCCGAGTTGCGGATCCGTCCCGGCGACCGCCCGCTGCGCCTGCTGGCCGCCGAGGTGCTGCTGACGCTGGGCAATGGCGGGATGGCGCTGGCGACACTGGTTGCCGATGCGCTTGAGGGGCCGCTGGCATTGCCGCCAGGGGCACGGGACAGCCTGCGGCAGTTCGGGCGGCTGAAGAACACAGGGCGGGACAGAGCCGGAATGACGGGGATGGCAGACGCCCCCCCGGTCGTCGTCATTGCAGGCATGCGCCACTCCGGTTCCACCGCCCTCTTTAATACCGTCCGCCTCGGCTTTGCCGCGATGGGCAGCGAACCACTTGTCGGCTATTCCGAGATCGGTGATATCGTCTCGAGGGCGAACCATTCCGTCCGGCCCACAATCGTGAAGACCCACGAGATGCGGGATGACGTGCGCCAGATCGCCTCCATCATTCTGACTACCCGCCGGGACTTGCGTGATACCGTGGCCTCGGCGTCCCGGCGTAATTTCGGCCTCATGAAGCGGCTCGGCTCACCGCTCGAATACGCCAAATACAACCGTATGCTACATGAAATCTGGGCGCCGCTCAGCGACTATCAATTCATCTACGAACGCTATATGTCCAACCCCGTGGAAGTGACTTCCGAGGTATTCGGGCGGCTGGGAATCGATACAAGGTTCGCGGCCCAGGTGACGCAGCAGGTGTCGGCATTGCCAGTCGATGATTATCAGACAACGCTGCTCACCCCGACCCACATTACCGATCCCGAGCGCAAGCTGAGCTATATGGACAGCCTCGATCCCCCCACCGTGCATGCCATCGAGCGCGAGCACGAGGCCTGGTTGATCACGAACGGATACCTCGCATCGTCAGGACAGGACCGATGACCGCGCGGGCGGGCGGCTCGGCCCGTCCCCTGGCCATGCTCCGGCGAGACTGCTCGGGGAGTGTTGCAGGATGACCACCTCCCGCCTTGCCCGGTTCCGTGACCTGCATCGCGACGAAAGGGTCGTTATCGTGTGCAACGGCCCGTCGCTCAACGCGATGGATCTGGGCTTCCTGCGACACGAAATCGTGATCGGGCTGAACAAGATCCATCTCGGCCTCGACCGCTTCGGCTTCTACCCGCGCTACCTTGTCGCCGTGAACCCCCGGGTGGTGGAACAGGCCCGGGCCGAACTGGCAGCCATGAGCGCCATCAGGTTCATCGGCGCCCGTGCGGCGGCGCATCTGCCGGAAGATGCCTTCACCCATCATGTGCCCGTGCTCGACCCGCCCGTGGTCTTCTCCCGTGACCTGACCCAGGGGTTCCGTGAAGGCGGAACCGTCACCCATGCCGCCCTTCAGGTGGCCTGGTGGATGGGCTTTTCCGAGGTGGTGATCATCGGCATGGATCACCGCTTCACCTTCGAGGGAGCACCGCACGAGGCGCGGGTCATGGCCGGACCCGACCCCAATCATTTCAGCCCGGACTATTTCGCCGGCCAGACCTGGGACAACCCGGATCTGGCCCGCTCCGAGGCCTCCTATGCCGTGGCCCGTCAGGTTTTCGAATCCACGGGGCGGCGCATCCTCGACGCCACCGTGGACGGCGCCTGCCAGGTCTTCGAAAAGATCGACCATCGGCTGATTTTCAGGTAGTTTGCCTGCAAATCAGCCTGCAAAAGGGGCGATCTGCGGCATCCGGGCGCAGATCCGCCCAAAATTCTGGCGATGCCCGCGAAGTCTGGACATGATACTTTTCAGTGACTATAGCCCCGACAAGTTTTGAAACGCCGTCATAAACGCCCTGTACTTTACCAAGGCCAAACTGCCTGAGGAGGAGTTACCATGCGTGCAAGTATAGTAATCCGTACCCTCAATGAAGGACGCTACCTCGAGGATCTTCTGCTGATGATTGCCCGGCAGGAAACTCCGGGAATCGAGGTGGAGACCGTTCTGATTGATTCCGGTTCGACCGATGGCACGCTGGAAATCGCCGCCCGTCACGGCGCCCGCGTGACCCATATCCGCAAGAATGAATTTTCCTTCGGCCGCTCGCTGAACCGCGGGTCCTGCTTCGCCACCGGCGACATCCTCGTCTATATCTCGGGGCATTGCATCCCGGTGGATGCTCACTGGCTGCAGGCCCTGTGCCAGCCTCTGATCGACGGCCGTGCCGCCTACAGCTATGGCCGCCAGATCGGGGATGACGACAGCAATTACAGCGAACGGCGCATCTTCGCCAAGTATTTCCCCGAAACCTCGGCCATCCCGCAGGAAGGGTTCTTCTGCAACAATGCGAATTCCGCCCTGTTGCGCAGCGCCTGGGAGGCGCATCCCTTCGACGAGGACCTGACCGGGCTTGAAGACATGGAACTGGCCAAGCGGCTGGTGCAGGCGGGCGAGAAGATCGCCTATGTCGCCGAAGCCCCGGTTTTCCATCACCATCAGGAAAGCTGGGCTCAGGTGCGGCGGCGCTTCGAGCGCGAGGCCCTGGCGCTGCGCTCGATCATGCCCGAGGTGCATCTGTCACGGGTCGATGTGATGCGCTGCCTCCTGTCGAGCGTGCGCGGCGACTGGCAGGCCGCGCGCAAACATGGCGTGCAATCGACCTCGAAGACCGACATGCTGCGCTACCGCTGGAACCAGTATGTCGGCTCTTTCAAGGGCAACCATGAACACCGCCGCCTGTCGCAGCGCGCGAAAGAGCGGTTCTTCTACCCCCAAGTCAATGAAAAGGCCGCACAAGATGACTGGCTCAGGCCGCTGCGTCGCACTCCTCCCCATGAAAGCCAACAGCCAGAGGGTTAAGGGCAAGAACTTCCGCCCCCTCCACGGCAAGCCGCTGTTCCGCTGGATCCTCGACTCGCTGCTGGCCATCGAAGAGATCGACGAAGTGGTCATCAACACCGACGCCCGCCATATCCTGGCGGAGAATGGTCTGGTGGAAAGCGACCGTGTGCGCATCCGCGACCGCAAGCCCGAGCTTTGCGGCGATACTGTCTCGATGAACCTCATCCTTGCCGATGACATCGCGGCCGTGCCGGCAGACACCTATCTGATGACCCACACCACCAATCCGATGCTGAGCGCGACAACGATCCGGGCTGCGCTGGCGCAGTACCAGGCCGGTGTGGCGGCGGGCACGGCGGATTCGCTGTTCACCGTGAACAAGATCCAGACGCGCTTCTACCGGGCCGACGGCAGCGCGGTGAACCACGATCCTGACAACCTGATCCAGACCCAGGATCTGGAGCCCTGGTTCGAGGAGAACTCGAACCTCTACATCTTCACCGCCGACAGTTTCGCCCGCACGAAGGCACGGATCGGCAAGAAGCCGCTGCTGCATGTCATGGAAAAGATGGAAGCCGTGGATATTGATACCCCCGAAGACTGGGCCCTGGCCGAGGCGGTTGCCGCCATCCGCGCCCCGGAAAACGCCCCTGCCCGCTGAGGAACTGCAATGAAAGACGTTCTCGTCACCTGTCCGCCGATGCTGGGCCAGATCGGCCGTTTCATGGATTATGCCGCCGAACGCGGCCTGAAGCTGCATCCCGCCAAGGTCACCCAGACCCTGTCCGAAGACGAGCTGAAGGCGCTCTTGCCGCAATATGACGGCTGGATCATCGGCGACGACCCGGCCACCCGGTCGGTCTTTGAGACCGCGAAGGCCGGGCGGCTGACCGCGGCGGTGAAATGGGGCATCGGCGTCGACAATGTCGACTTCGCGGCCTGCAAGGATCTGGGCATTCCGATCATCAACACGCCGATGATGTTCGGCGCCGAGGTGGCCGATGTCGCCACCGCCTTCGTCATCGGGCTGGCGCGCGAACTGTTCCTGATCGACCGCGGGGTCCGGGCCGGCAACTGGCCGAAACCCGCGGGCATCAGCCTGCCGGGCCGGCGCGCCGGGGTGGTGGGTCTGGGCGACATCGGGCGCAATGCGGTGACACGGCTGCAGGCGCTGGGTCTGAAGGTCGTGGCCTATGATCCGGGCGTCGAGGGCGATGCCGGTATCCCCGGCCTCGAACGTGCGGCCTGGCCGGAAGCCGTGGAGGATCTGGACTTCCTCGTCTTCACCTGCGCGCTGAACAAGCACAATTTCCACATGCTGGACGCCGGTGTCCTGGCGCGCTGCAAGCCGGGCATCCGCATCGTCAACGTGGCCCGCGGCCCGCTGATCGACGAGGCGGCACTGGTGGCCGCCCTGCAATCGGGCCATGTGCATTCCGCCGCGCTGGATGTCTTCGAGGTGGAACCCCTGCCGATGGACAGCCCGCTCCGCAGCATGGAACGCTGCATCTTCGGCACCCATAACGGCTCGAACACCATCGACGGCGTCATCCGTGCCAGCCACACCGCCATCGACCGGCTGGCGGGTTTCCTGAACACTTAAAAGGTCTGCCCGTGCTTCCGCTAGGAGGATGCGCGGGCACCTTTAGCTCCAAGCAAGGCAAAATAGCTGATGTCTCTCGCTGCCGACATGCTCAAAACGCCTCTCATTAATCTCAGCATGGACATTGCAGAGGCTGTAAGACTGGACAGGGACGCAGAGCTTGCAGTTTCTGTAATCATACCATGCTTCGACAGCGCGGCATTTCTGCATCCATGTCTTGAGTCACTCATACATCAGACGTTGCCCCAGGCGCGTTTTGAGGTCATCTGCATTGATGACTGTTCTACAGACGACACCCTGCAAGTACTGCGCAAGTACGAAGGCCGGATCGCCAACTTGCGCATCATACGGCATGTGAAAAACAGAAAGCAGGGTGCGGCACGCAATACCGGGCTGGATGCGGCCCGTGGGCGTTATGTATTTTTCCTGGATTCAGACGACTTTCTGCGCGTTGATACGCTGGAAGTCATGTTGAATGTAATCGGAAACGCCGATGTCGCTGTATGTCAGCACATCAAAACGCGCTATGACAAGCCGCATAAACGTACCGTCAGCAACCGCCATGTAAAAACAACGCTGAGCCTTGCAGCCCTTGAAAACACTGTCGGCTGGTGGCCCTTCGGCATGTTAATCCTGCGCCAGATGCTTGATAATCATGGCATCCGATTTCGCGAAGGCGTCTATTTCGAAGATATCGACTTCAATATCAGGGTTTTCCTGAATGCGACTTCGCATGCCATCACAAAAGAAGCCCTGTATTACTATATCGAACGTGACAGCTCGACTGTAAACTCCGTCAACGAGAAGAAGTTGCGTGACTCGGTCGCTGCAATCGCCGATGTCTACGGCCTGATTGCAGGAACCGCAACAAAAGGCGATCAAGACGCATTTTTAAAAAAGTCTTCGGGATGGTTGATGCTGCAAGCACAGCGCCTGCGTGACAGCAGCAATACCCCTGAGGAAAAAGACCGCCTCGCACAACTGTTCGTTGACGGGCTGAGATCGGGCCACCTGCTTGAAAAGCTCGATGCGGGGCTGGGTGAAAAAATACTTCAGACAGCAGCGCAGCCTCCGGCCTCCGCCGCAGGAGCTGCAACTCAGAAAAATCCGGAAAATTTCCGGTATAATCCTTGGCCCAAAGACTTCCGTGATGAGTTCATGGATAAGGTCATATTTTTTTGTGAAGTCAATTATCATATCCGGAGTGCAGCTCCGATTGCACGAGAATTGAAGGCCCGCGGAATTGACAGCATCATTGTCGATGCCTCTCGCTCGACGACATTCTCCTCTAACCGGCCCTTGCCCGATGAGGAATTGCCACTTTACGCTGACGTAAACCTCCGCCCCTTCAATGTGGGTGAAACCCTGCCCTTTGCTACAGATGCCGCTGCCTTCATCTTCATGAACGATCTGACCTATACAAAGAGGCTGATCTTCGAAAACTTCGGATTTGGCGTACCGACGTTCGGTTTCTATGAAGGTATCAACGACGACTGGAATCTCGACCGGATATCCCCCCGTATGCCTTATCGCAGCGTGGACTATCTGTTGCTGCCCGGAATCTACCAGCAGGGCTTCTATCGTGACCGCGAATGCCGCATCGTCGGCCTGCCCAACGTGCGGAGCTGGCTGGCCAAGCCCTATGCGCCCCCCACCCGGCGTCGGGCCATCATCAATGTGAATTTCACCTATGGTGTGCTTGAAGACCGCCGTGACAGCTATGTGGAAAGCGCCGTTCGCGCCTGTCAGGAAATGGGTCTCGACTACATCATCACCCAGCATCCCGCCGACAAGGCGGACCTTTCCGCCTATAATGTCGGGAAGGAAAGCGTCTACGACATGCTCGCGGAAGGCAGCCTGCTGATCAGCCGCTTCAGCACCACCATGCTGGAAGCTCTGGCGATGGGCCGGCCTGTGATCTATCACAATCCGATCAACGAACGCGTTCCCAAATTCGGCCAGCCTCTCGGGGCCTACAGCATGTCCCATGATGTCGAAAGCCTGAAGGCGGCCTTGCAGCGGGAAATGGACTTCGTGGACAACGGGGGCAGCGTTCGTGACCGCGCGGCCCTGTTCCTGCATTTCCATTGCAATACGGCAGACAGCCGGGATCCTTCGGAACTGGCGGCCGCTGCCATCGCCGAAGTCGTTTCCAATCCGCCGGACAGGTTTGCATTCAAGACTGGAGCACAGGATTTCGTCCGTCCGCGTGCCCTCCGGCTTTCCTCCGCAGCGGTTCCCGCATCTGTTCCTGAAAGCAGCCTCCCCCACGCGAATGGCAGCCTGCTGGATCGCCTGGTAGCTGACCCGGACTACACGGCGCGCCATGCACAGCTGCTTCAGGCCTGTGCGGCCGCCCTTCTGCTGGATCCGGTCGTCACGCTGGAACAGCTCGGCGATGGCACACCCCTGGCCAAAACCATGGCGGAAGCGACAGCCGCGCTTGGCGAAGACAATACGCTCGTCGCCCATTATCGGAAAACCCTGGCACATGCGCAGGGCGTCCGCCCCAGATCCGGCCCGCGCACCCTCCCCTCAGCAGCCATACCGGCGGCATGACCCGCCGCGCGCTCATCACCGGGATCACCGGGCAGGACGGGTCGTATCTGGCAGAGCTTCTGCTGGGCAAGGGCTATGAGGTGCACGGGCTGAAGCGGCGGGCCTCGTCCTTCAACACGCAGCGGGTGGATCACCTCTATCAGGACCCGCATCTGGGTGACGGCCGGTTCCGGCTGCACTATGGCGATCTGACCGATGCGCTGAGCCTGACCCGGCTGATTGCCGAACTGGAGCCGGACGAGATCTACAATCTCGGGGCGCAAAGCCATGTCGGCGTCAGCTTCGAAACCCCGGAATATACCGCCGAGGTGGACGGGCTGGGCACGCTGCGGCTGCTGGAGGCGATCCGTTTCCTGAAGCTCGAGAGCCGGACCCGGTTCTATCAGGCCTCGACCTCCGAACTGTACGGGCTGGTCGCGGAAAGCCCGCAGACGGAACGGACGCCGTTCCACCCGCGCTCGCCCTACGGGGTGGCCAAACTTTACGCCCACTGGATCACGGTGAATTACCGCGAGGCCTATGGCCTGTTCGCCTGCGCGGGCATCCTGTTCAACCATGAAAGCCCGCGCCGGGGCGAAACCTTCGTGACACGCAAGATCACCCGGGGCCTGTGCCGGGTGGCAGCGGGGCTGGACCCCTGTCTCTATCTCGGCAATCTCGACGCCCGGCGCGACTGGGGCCACGCGAAGGATTATGTCCGCGCCATGTGGATGATGCTGCAACAGGACCGGCCCGACGATTATGTCATCGCCACCGGGGTGCAGCATTCGGTGCGCGATTTCGTGACCTGGACGGCGGCGGAACTGGGCATCACACTGACCTTCGAAGGTAGCGGCACCGAAGAACACGCCATTGTCACCGCAGTGACCGGCGCCCGCGCCACGGCGCTGAAACCCGGCGACGTGATCCTGCGCATCGACCCGCGCTATTTCCGCCCCGCCGAGGTGGAGACGCTGCTGGGGGACGCGACCAGGGCACGGGAAAGGCTGGGCTGGATACCGGAGATCACCGCCCGCGAGATGTGCGCCGAGATGGTGGCGGCGGATTGGAATGCATTTGACGGGGAAAGAAGTACATCGTGAAGATTGCAGTCATTGCGAATTGTCAGGCGCGCCCGATCGGCCGCCTTCTCTCCGCCGCATCCAGCGCTGTAAATATCATGGAAGTCCCCCCGGTTCATACGATCGGAAAGTCTGATCTCGGAAAATGGGCCCGGGATCTAGAGAACGCTGATTTTGTAATACATCAACCACTGTCTAATGTATTCGGTGAGCTGTCGACGGAGAGTCTGAAAAATCGGATCGGAGTGAAGTTGGTATCATTCCCCTCCATATATTTTTCAGGAACGCTTCCGCAACTCTTCTATCTTCGCAAGCCCGAAGGGGGGACGCTTCGCGGTCGGCTCGGTGACTACCACGATATACGCATCCTTGCTGAATTCCTGAAAGGAAAGTCAGAGGCAGAATGCATCAGGAACCTGGAAAAATACGATTTTCCGGTGCGGGACTACTTCACCTCCTGCGTGGAAGAAAGCAGGCAGAGGGAATATGGGCTGGACATAACCGTCATGGACCGCATTCTTGACAGACTGCCACAACATCAAACGATGTATTCGTTCAACCATCCGGATAACAGTATCCTCTGGTCAGCAACTCTTGACCTGATTCAAAAACTTGATCTGCCGCATGATGGAATAAAGACATTTCCAGCACAAGAAATGCTGTCAGAAGTGATTTCTGCTGTTCCAACGACCGTCTCGGAAATCCTGTCACTTTCCTACCATCAGCCAAGCTACAAGGTTCGCGGAAAGGCTGTAGATAACTCTGATCTGGTTGGTTCATTCTACAAATTATACGGAGAATGCGCCGACCTGAAATCCATTATTGATTTCAATATTCAGAAGAATCATCCTCCGTTCATCAGAGACTTGCTGAAAAGCGCACCCTCTGAGAAGAGTAAAAACATCCAGATCACACAGGATAAGAGCACTCTCATAGCAAAAAAAACGGAGAGCGGTGCAATGTTTGTCCATAAGAACCTTACCCCTGATGTTTTTGAGAAAAACAGGATTGCAATCGATCCCTCATGCAAGATCGATAACCTTACCCTTCAGTTCACCGGATCGGGCGCTGAACTCGTCATCGGACCCAACTGCAAGCTGGCAGGCAAAATATTCCTGTCATCCGGTGCCAAAGTCATGATTGGCGCCAGAACAATCATCCATGGCGCCGGGATACATGTGCATGAGGCTGGAGAGGTTCATATTGGCGAACAATGCCTGTTTTCGCATGGCATTTCCATTCGCCCCTCTGATGCGCACAGGATCTTCGATCTCACCAGTGGAGAGAGGATCAATCCCCCTGCCCCCATCAGGATTGGCAACCACGTCTGGATCGGCGAACAGGTCAGCATTCTGAAAGGTGCCGTCATTCCAGATGGCTGCATCGTCGGGATCGGTTCGATCGTGACCGGCATGTTCGAAACTCCCAACTGCATTCTGGCCGGCGTCCCCGCCAAGGTCGTCAGGAATAATGTGCGCTGGGACTATTGAAATGCCCGCGTCCCCCATGACCCGCCCCATCCGCATCTTCCTCGCCGGTCATCGCGGCATGGTCGGGTCTGCCATCCTGCGCCGGCTGCAGGCGCGGCAGAGGGCCGGAGAGCCGATTGAGCTTCTCACCCGCAGCCGGACCGAGCTGGATCTGGCAGATGCGGCAGCCGTAACCGGCTTCCTTCAGGCCGAGCGACCCGATGTGGTGATCCTTGCCGCGGCGAAGGTCGGCGGGATCGAGGCCAACAATACCCGCCCGGCCGAGTTCATCGCGGAGAACCTTGCCATTGCGCTGAATGTGATCCGGGGCGCGCAGGAGGCCGGGGTCACGCGGCTGCTCAACCTCGGCTCATCCTGCATCTATCCGCGCGCAGCGCCGCAGCCGATCCCGGAAGAGGCGCTGCTGACCGG
Source organism: Gemmobacter sp. LW-1 (assembly GCF_001303875.1). Classification (NCBI taxonomy): domain Bacteria; kingdom Pseudomonadati; phylum Pseudomonadota; class Alphaproteobacteria; order Rhodobacterales; family Paracoccaceae; genus Gemmobacter; species Gemmobacter sp. LW-1. Next base: position 11,962 of record NZ_LJSC01000023.1, read on the forward strand.
GCCGCTGGAGCCCACGAACGAGCCCTATGCCATCGCCAAGATCGCCGCGATCAAGCTCTGTGAAAGCTTCAACCGGCAATATGGCACCGATTACCGCTCGGTCATGCCCGCCAACCTTTACGGGCCGGGGGACAATTTCCACCCCCGGAACAGCCATGTCCTGCCCGCGCTGATCCGCCGCTTCGACGAAGCAGCGGAAACCGGGGCGCCGGAGGTCACCATCTGGGGCACGGGCACGCCGTTGCGCGAATTCCTGCATGTCGATGACATGGCCGAAGCCGCGCTTTTCGTGCTCGACCTGCCGAGGGACATCCTTGCGGCCCATACGCAGCCGATGCTGAGCCATATCAATGTCGGCTCGGGGCGCGAAATCCCGATCGCGGATCTCGCGCGGCTGGTGGCGCGGATCACCGGATTCACCGGCGCGATCCGCTTCGACACCAGCCAGCCGGACGGGACACCGCGCAAGCTGATGGATGTCAAGCGGCTTGCAAATATGGGCTGGAGCGCGAAGATCGGTCTGGAAGAGGGGGTGACCGGAACCTGGAAGTGGTTTCGCGATCACCGGGACAGCCTCAGAACCTGAGCAAGACCGGGATGACAACCATGATCCAGACCATTCATCCCGTCCTGCTGTGTGGCGGCTCCGGCACCCGGCTCTGGCCGCTGTCGCGCAAGAGCCACCCCAAGCAATTCGCCCGGCTCACCGGCGAGGAAAGCCTGTTCCAGGCCTCGGCCCGGCGGCTGGGTGGTGACGGCTTCGCCGCACCGGTCATCGTCACCGGCGGGGATTTCCGCTTCATCGTGCTGGAACAGCTGGCCGCGATCGAAACCGCCCCCGCTGCCGTCCTGATCGAGCCTGCCGCCCGCAATACCGCCCCCGCCATTCTGGCCGCCGCACTGGATATCGAGGCGCGCGATCCCGGCGCGCTGATGCTGGTGGCGCCTTCCGATCATGTGCTGCCCGATGCCGCACGGTTCCGCGCCGCCGTGCAGGCCGCAGCCCCGACGGCGGCCGAAGGCCGGATCGTCACCTTTGGTATCCGTCCCGACCGGGCGGAAACCGGCTATGGCTGGATGGAGCTTGATGGCCCGGTCACCGACTGGGCCCCCCTGCCCCGCCCCCTGATCCGTTTTGTCGAAAAACCCGGCACCGCCGCCGCCGAAGCCATGCTGGCCGACGGGCGCTATCTGTGGAATGCCGGGATCTTCCTGTTCACCACCACGACCCTCATCGCCGCTTTCGAGGCCCATGCGCCCGACATCCTGGCCGGGGTCCGCGCCGCCCTTCAGGGCGCAAGGCAGGATCTGGCCTTCACCCGTCTGGATGCCGCGGCATGGGAGCCGTTGCCCGATATCTCCATCGATTATGCGGTGATGGAAACGGCCCGGAACCTCAGCGTCGTGCCCTATGGCGGGGCCTGGTCGGATCTGGGCGGCTGGGAAGCCGTCTGGCGCGAGGGCCGCCCAGATGCCACAGGCGTGGTCTGCCATGGCGGCGCCACGGCCATCGGCTGCACCGACAGCCTGCTGCGGGCCGAAGCCGGAACGATGCAGCTGGTCGGGATCGGCCTGACCAATATCGTGGCCATCGCCATGCCCGATGCGGTTCTGGTCGCGGATCGCAGCCGGGCGCAGGATGTGAAACTGGCGGTGGCGCAGCTCAGGGCCCGGGGGATCGCCCAGGCCGAGACCTTCCCGCAGGATTTCCGCCCCTGGGGCTGGTTCGAAAGCCTGGCGACCGGGCCGCGCTTTCAGGTGAAGCGGATCGTGGTGAAGCCGGGCGGCGCGCTGAGCCTGCAAAGCCATTTCCACCGGGCGGAACACTGGATCGTGGTGGAGGGCACCGCCCGCATCACCATCGGCGATGAGGTCCGTCTGGTGAGCGAGAACCAGTCGGTCTATATCCCGCTGGGCACGCAGCACCGGCTGGAAAACCCCGGCAAACTGCCCATGGTGCTGATCGAGGTGCAAACCGGCAGCTACCTTGGCGAGGATGACATCATCCGCTACGAGGACGTCTATGCCCGCGGGCAGGGTGCGAAAGGATAAGCCGGTGCGGCGCAAGCCTCCGGACAGGACAGGAATACCGGCATGGCGCCTCATTTACGCGCGCCTGCACGGGCAGAAGCGAGGGTTGCATGATGCATGAAGACAGGAAACCGCAGGAGCCGACGCCCCTGAACCTGTTCGTCTGGAGCGGAGCGCAGCAACAGAACCTGCTGCCCGAAGGGGCCGGGGCGCCGGAGCATGGCGTGGTACTGCACAGCTATGACCTTGACGCCCTTGCTGCGGCGCTGGAGGCGGGGAAACCCTGCGCGGCGATCTGGCGCGATCCCTCGGACATGCTGGCCGAGGCCCTGGCCTCGGGCCAGCCGCCCGGTCCGGTGCTGGAAACCTGGCAGGAGACGGCCGGCGCACTGCTTGCCCTGTTCCGCCGCAATCGCCGCCGGCTGGTCCTGCTGTCCGAAGCCGCTCTCGCATCGGACGATCCCGAGACCCGGGCGCAGCTTCACGACCGGCTGGGGCTGAGCGGCGGTCCTGGCCTGCCCGCGGCCCCGGCCCGCACCACCGGGGAAGATCTGCCCCGCCTGCTGGCCTGGCTGGCCGTGCCACAGCTTGATCAGCTGCGCCCGCTGCTTTCGGAGCTTGAGGCAAGCAGCATTTTCTGTCCTCGCCCGGCTTTCGATCCGGCCCGGCTGGAAGGCGCCGGTCTCCGGCTGTCGCAGGATCACGAACGTCAGAGCCTTCTGACCGATCAGCTGCGCCTTGACCAGCGCGCCCGCGAGACCGATCTGACGGAGATCCGCCGCCAGAGCCAGGCAGCCGAAACCCGGAACAAGGAACTGGCCGCGCAGAACGAGACCCTGCGCAGCAAGATTGACGCCCAGCAGAAACAGATCGCCCAGCTTCAGCAACAGGCCACCGCGCTGACCGCCGAGCGCGACCGCAACTCTGCCGAAGCCCAGACCCTGCAAACCCAGGTGGCGGAGCGCCAGAAGCAGATTGCGGAGCTTCAGAAACAGGCCACCGCGCTGACCTCTGAGCGCGACAAGAAAAACGTCGAGGTCAAGACCCTGCAAACCCGGCTGGCAGAGGGCCAGAAGCAGATCGCAGAGCTTCAGAAACAGGCCACCGCGCGGGACGCAGATCGCGATCAACCAGCCACGGAAGAAACCGTTCTTCTGCGTAACCATATCCGCTTGATGCAGGAGGCACTGGATGCGCTTGCGCAGGAGCGGGACGGCAAGCAGAGCGAACTGGCCGAGCTGGCCCTCAACAGTGACCGTGCGGTCAGCAAGGCGCTGGCCGAGGCACGGATGGCGGCCGAGGCGCGGGCGCGGGCCGAGGCCGAACTTTCCGAAGCCTATGGCGAGCGCGACCGGCTCTACCGCGAGGCCGAGCAGCTGGAAGAGACCCGCGCCCATGTCGACCGGATGGCAGCAGATCTGGCCACGCTGCATGCCACACTGATCGCGCGAGAGAACGATCTTGCCGAGATGCGGTCTTCAGCGGCCGCGATCCTCACCTCGAATTCCTGGAAAGTCACCGCCCCGCTGCGCCGGGTCAGCCTCATGCTGGGGCGGCACCGCGGCTGATGCCCGGTACGTATAAAACGGAGTATTTCAATGACCGATAATCTTGATCTCGGACCTGATGCGCAGGCCAATCATGCGCTTGCAGTTCTGCGCGGGCTCAGCTTCGAGGGCGATCTGGCCCCCGGTCAGGCGCTGGTGCCCGGCATCTTCTTCACCTGGGATGGCGAAAGCGAAATGCGGGTGACCGGCAAGAGCCAGCCCGGCCAGCTGCTGGAGGCGGGTTTCACCGCCAGCCGCCCCGGGCAATGGCTCTCGCTGCATGTGGCGCTTGGCGCGGCGGATCTGACCGGGGCGCAGACCTTCGGCCTCGTCTGCAAATCGGCCAGCCCCTATGCCACCACCTTCCAGCCCTGCCTGCGTTCCGGCCTGGCCGAAGGCGGATTTTCGGATCACTTCTTCCGCAAGCGGGTGCTGACCCATGGCCAGCCCAGCCTGCATCTGGATGCCCTGCTGATGGAAGCCGACCCGGAACTGCCGCGCACCGCCCCCTGGCGCGAACTGGTGCTGTTTTTCCGTCCCGAAACCAGCCGGATCGACCTGCAGGATCTGCGGCTGTTCATTGTATGAGCCTGTCTCTGGTCATCCCGGTCTGGAATGATCCCGAAGGCCTGATCCGTTTGCTGATACAGGCTCAGGAACTGGGCTGGGTGTCCGAAATCATCGTGGTGGACGACGCCTCCGATCTGCCTTGCGGCCCGGACATGCCCGGACTGCCGCAGGCGGTGGCCGAAGATACCCGGCTGGTCTGGCTGCGCAGTGACCGCCGCCGCGGGGCGGGCCATGCCCGCAATCTGGGGCTGGAGCGGGCGCAGGGCGCGTATCTGCTGTTCTTCGATTCCGACGATCTGTTCCTGCCCGCGATGCGCGACCTGATGGATGCGCTGGAAGGCCCGATGGCCCGGCAGGATTTCGATTTCTGCCTGTTCCGCCATCGCGACAGCCGGGAAAGCCCGGATCACGACCCGATGCCCGACGACAGCCGCATCTGGCGCAGTGTCGGCGCGACCGACCAGCCAGGCCCGCTGCCCGCCGGGCTGGCCCCTGTCATGGTGCAGATCGCGGCCTATCCCTGGAACAAGGTCTACCGCACCGCCTTTCTGCGCGATCATGACCTGCGCTGCACCGAGATCATGGTGCATAATGATATCGCGCTGCACTGGCTGGGCTTTCTGAAGGCAGAGCGCATTCTGGTGTCCACCCTCAGGGGCTGCGAACATGTGGTATCGGAAGAGGGCAACCGGCTGACCAACCAGCGTGATGCCGAACGTTTCACCGTCTTCGAGGCGCTGGAGACGGTACAGGCGGCCCTGCGGCAAGAGGGGCGCCCCTTCCTTGCGCCCTTCGCCGGGTTCTGCCTGCGGCTCTTCGACTGGATCGGCGGCACGCTGAACCCCGAACTGCGGCAGCCCTTCGCCGAACGGGCGCGGGATCATCTGCGCCAGAGCCTTGACCGGGGCAGTTTCACGCTGATCGCACTGGAGGCCCCCGGCCTGGCGGCCCGGCTGCTGGCCCGGATGCAGGGGAGGGCGGCATGATTCTGGGTCTTGTGCTGCTGACCGAAGGCACTGCGGCCGCGGATCTGGCCTCCGGCCTTGCAGCGGCCTGCGCCGCCCTGCGGCCAGGCGACCATCTGATCGTGACCGACAGCGGCAGCGACCCGGATCTGACCGAGACCCTCGACCGGGTGGCACAGCCCGAAGCCCTGCCCGCCGGGGCCGTGCTGACCGTGCTGCGCTTTGGCGCCACGCCGCCCGGCAGCCCGGGCGCACAGGCCAATGTCGCCCTGGCGGAAGCCGAAGCATGCGAAACGCTCTTGCTGCTGTCTGCCTCCGATCCTGTCATGGCCGAGGCGCTGAACACCGCCCGCGACCGGATGGCCGAAAGCGGCGCCGGGGTCCTGCTGGCCGGTGGCACGCCGCCGCCGGAGGCCCTGCCCGACGGGGAAGGGGACACGCAGCGCCGGCGCGACTGGCTTCTGACCCGCGCGCCCGCGCCGCTGCTGCTGCGGCGCGACTGGCTGCTGGCACAGGGTCTGCGCCTGCCCGAAAGCGGCCCGGCCGCCGAATGGCGCTGGCAATTGCAGATCTGCGCCCGCGCCGCCCCTATGGGCTGGCAGGCGGCCCCGCTGGTCCACGGACCACAGCCCGCCGCCCTGCCCCCCCCTCTGTCCGGGGAAGCGCCCTGCGATGCCGATACGCTGCTGGCGCTGCATCAGGCCCTGACCGAAGAGCTTCCAGCCGATCTGGCCCATGGCTGGCTGATCGGCGCGCTGGCAAAGCTGCCGCCGCGCCTGACGGCCGAAACCCGCTGGCAGGTGGCGCAACAGCTCTCTGTACGGCTGGCCCGCTGTCCCGATCCGCTCTGGCAGCAGATCATGGCCGGACAGGGCCACCGGCAGGCCGCCCTCGAAGCCGATACGCTGCGCCGGGGGCAGGTGCTGGAGGTTGTCGCCCTCTGGACCCAGACCGCCACCGAAGCGCGTCTGGAACAGCTGGAAACCGGGTTGCAGGATCTGCAACAGTGGCTGGCCGAACTGGCCGCCCTGCGGCGGGGGATCGACAGCCTGTGCCGCATCGCCGAATATGACGCCCTGCGTCCGGGCTGGCCCGAACCCGGCGACGATCCGGCCCCTGATCCCGAAGAGCGCCCGGCATGATCCGTATCCTGACCTGCGGTGGCTTCCAGAACCGTAATCCCCTTGCCTATGCCTCCTTCCGGCGCCGGCTTTCATCCGAACTCGCGCTGGTGGACCGGGCGGAAGAGGCCGATCTGCTGCTGATCAGCCATCACATGGACCTGGAGCTGTTCGGCACCGATCTTTACGAAACCATGGCCCGGCACCGGCATCTGCGGCTGGTCCTTCTGTCGGAAGAGCCGTTCTGGGATACCGGCTGGGCGGAGGATCCGTTCCGCCGCGACCAGCTGTATCAAACCCCGCGCGGGACGCTGGCCTATCGCGTGCTGAACCATCAGACGACCGGGATCTTCCGCGCCGGGCATATCCCTTATTTCCTGCTGACGGACCCGCGCTATCTGGCGCATTACCGGCCGCTGCTGGACCGCAATGCCGGTCTGTCGGTGGCCCAGTGGCTGGCCCATTTCCGCAGCGCCCCGCTGGATGCCGCCTTCATGGGGGAAAAGCGGCTGGCCGAACGGGATCGCATCGGCTTTGCCGAACAGGATGTCTGGGGGCTGTCCTGGTATCGCACCCGCTTTGCCCAGCTCTGCGGCAGCGACGGGGGCCGGGTGCTGCGGCTTGGCAAGGGCTGGGTGGCCGGGCCGCCCCGGCAGGCCCTGCCCGACTGGCATGCCGACAAGCTGGCGCAGCTTGACCGGCAATGCCGCTATCTGGGTGCTTTCGAGAATACCCATCAACGGGATTATGTGTCGGAAAAGATCTTCGATGCTTTCGCCCTGGGGGCGATGCCGCTGTATTTCGCGGCACCGGATCATGCCGTGCACCGGCTGGCAGGGTCGGATGGCTGGCTGAATTTCTATGCCACGCCCCCCGTCGCTCCGGTATTTGACCCGCGCCGGCCGGTGACCCTGACCGAGGCCGGGGCCTATGCCGCCACCCAGCAGCGGCTGGCCCGGCAGCTTGGCGACCCTGCTCTGGTCCGGGCCGATACAGACCGGATCTGCGCCGCCCTGCTGTCCGAGCTGCGATGGGCCATGGCGCAGCCCTGACCGGCTCTGCGACCCGTTCCGGTGTTTCGCACGCGAAACACCGGACCTTGTCCCAGCCGCCTAGAGAATGACGTCGAAATCCGCCGCAGTCAGCTTCAGCCCGCTGTCCAGAACGGCGAATTTCACCGCCGCCCCCTTCCCCGACCCGTCGGCATCGTAGAACAGCGCGCCGGTCTTGCTGTCATAGATGATCCGGTCATCGGCTTCGCGCGCCTTCGCACCGATGGCAAAGGCCTCCGCCGCCAGATCGCCCGCCTTCAGCTTGCGGAAGACCGAGCGATCCAGTTCGAACGTATCCGCCGCCACGTTGAAATCGGTCACGCGGTCCAGATTGGTCTTGCCCAGGGCCGTATCGAAGACAAAGACATCCTTGCCCGCGCCGCCGGTCAGCACATCCTTCCCGGCCCCGCCTGACAGCCGGTCATTGCCCGCGCCGCCCTCCAGCCGGTCGGCCCCGCCCTGCCCCGACAGAACGTCGCGCCCGCCATTGCCCTGGAAGACATTGGCCTTGCCGTCGCCGGTCATGCTGTCCGCCTTCTTCGAGCCGGAGAAGATCTCGATCGAGACGAAACGCGGGGTCACCGCCGCTGCCAGGTTGCCCACCCGCGCCGCAGGCTGGTCGCCCAGATCGAAGATGGCCGCCTCCTCAAAGATCACCCGGTCGCGCCCCGCCCCGCCACTGACCAGATCCTCGTCATCGACCAGCTCGAACGTATCTGCGCCGCCGCCGCCCGACAGTGTATCGGCCCCGGCCCCACCGGTCAGCGTGTCGGTCCCGGCCCCGCCCGACAGGCTGTCATCGCCCGTGCCCCCTTCAAGCGCATCAGACCCCAACCCGCCATCCAGCGTATCGGCATCGGCCCCGCCATCAAGGCTGTCATCGCCGCCCTCGCCGATCAGCTGGTCGGCCCCGCCGCCGCCCGAGGCCGTGTCATCGCCTGCGCCAAGCGCCACGATATCGGCCACGATGGCGCCGGTATAACGTTCCGCCACCTTGCTGGTATCGAAGATGAAAGCCGCGCGGCCCAGTTCCTCCAGATCGTCGAAGCCCAGGATGGTGATGCGCTGGGTGAAGCCGTAGGCGGTGATGTCGATGGCACCGTCGTCGCCCAGATCCTTCCAGAAATAGGTCTTGAGCGTGGTGAAATTCTCGATCCCCAGTTCGCGCAGGTCGATCAGATCCTCTTCCGCGCGCGAAAAATCGGCGATCACCGCCCCGCCGTTCGAGGTGCCGCGGCCATAATCGTTCAGACTGTCGATGAAGCCGGTCCAGGAGCCCATGACAAAGCGGTCGGCCCCGGCCCCGCCATACATGGTATCCGATCCGGCCCCGCCCGAAACCTCGTCATTGCCGGCCCCGCCATAAAGCTGGTCCGAGCCGTCGCCGCCTTCCATCTCGTCGGTGCCCGCGCCGCCATAAAGCGTGTCGGCTCCGGCTCCGCCGGACAGGCTGTCATTGCCGATCTCGCCGAACAGCCGGTCACGGCCCTGCCCCAGCCCGCCGTCCAGCGCATCATTGCCGCGCCCGCCGAACAGATCATCATGGCTGCGCGTGCCGGTGATGCTGTCGGCCGAGACATTGGTCGAGAACAGGAAATTCCCGGCATTCAGCGTGCCTACTGTGGCGGCGGCCCCCAGCTCCAGCTTGTTGAGGAAGCCGTTCTGCGTCACCAGCAGCGAAATAGAGCCGTTTTCAGTGATCAGCAGCCGCTGCACCGTCTCGACATCCGAAATGCCCAGTTCGCGCAGGTCGATCCGGTCCTCGGCGGTCCAGTCGGTGATGCGGTCGATGCTGTCCTCGATCATGCTGGCCGTGCGGTTGCCTGCCATGCTGAACATATCGGCCCCGGCGCCGCCGGTCAGCGTGTCATTGCCGCCCTGCCCGGCCAGCGTATCGGCCCCGGCCCCGCCGGTCAGCACATCGTCATAGGACAGCGCCCAGTCGGTATAGACGAAGGCATCTTCCTCGCTTTCGGTCACTGTATCGCCGAACAGCCGGTCGTCGCCATCGCCGCCCGACAGGCTGTCGCGGCCGATACCGCCCAGCAGGTCATCCGCACCCGCGCCGCCATCCAGCGTATCGTCGCCCGACTCGCCTTCCAGCCGGTCCGATCCGCCGGAGCCTGACAGCAGGTCGGCGCCGGTGCCGCCAAACAGGCTGTCATTGCCCGCCTCGCCGAACAGCCGGTCACGGCCACCGCCGCCCGACAGGTTGTCATCGCCGCCGCCGCCGAAGAAATCATCGGCCTGATTTCCGCCGGATCTGTAATCGGCCTCGTCATTCACCGCCAGAACCACATTGGCCGAGCCGATGGCCGCGAGATCCGTCCAGTTCAGAAGCCGCAGCACATTGCGATAGCCGTTCATGTAGCTGACCAGTTCGGTCGTCTCGCCGCTGACGGCCAGCAGAGCCTGCACCGTGGCAAATTCGGTGATCCCCGCCTCGGTCACGTCGATCCTGTCGGCGGTGGTCCAGTCGGTCACCACATCGACCGTATCGGCTGAAAGCGTGTTCCAGCCCTCGCTGCTATAGGCCAGACGGAAAGCATCGGCGCCCTCGCCCCCGGTCAGCGTGTCATTGCCGGCGCCACCCGCCAGCAGATCGTCACCCGCCCCGCCGGTCAGCACATCATGGTAGATCAGGTTCCAGGTGGTGATCGCCGTATCGCCCACCAGCGTATCGGCATCGGCGCCGCCGTTGATCGTATCGGCCCCCGCGCCGCCCTCGATACTGTCGAGCCCGGCCCCGGCCTGCACCAGATCGGCGCCCGCCCCGCCGAAGACCGTATCGGAACCCGCGCCACCATAGAGCGCATCCTCGCCGTCGCCCCCGTCGATCCAGTCATTGCCGGTCTCGCCGAACAGCCGGTCGATGCCGCCCAGCCCCGAGATATTGTCGTCACCGCCGCCGCCGAAGAAATCATCGCGCGCCTCGGAGCCCTGAATCCAGTCCGCCGTGGTATCGACAGACAGCACCGCCCGCGCCGCCGTCAGATCCTCGGGGCGGAACAGCGTGCCCAGGGACAGGATGGTGCGATAGCCGTTCTGCCAGACCACCACCGACGAGGCGGTGCCGCCCGCATTGTCGACCAGCAGCATGCGCGCGGTTTCAAGATCAGAGATACGGGCTTCGGAAAAGTCGATCCGGTCTTCCGTCGCATTGAAATCCACCGCCACATCGGTGGTATCGGCGGCCAGCGACAGGCCCGAATAGGCCCAGTAGGCCCCGAAGCTCAGCCGGAAGGCATCGGACCCCGCGCCGCCGGTCAGCCGGTCATCGCCCGCGCCCCCGGCCAGCGTATCGGCCCCGGCCCCGCCCTCCAGCGTGTCGTTGAAAGCCTGCTGCCAGTTGGTATCCTCGTCATCGCCCCGGATCAGGTCATCATCGGCGCCGCCGGCCAGGCTGTCGGTGCCCTCGCCGCCGGTGATCTGGTCACGTCCCGCGCCGCCATCGACACTGTCATTGCCGAAGGAGGCGGTGATCGTGTCCGAACCGTCGCCGCCGAACAGCAGGTCATTGCCCGCGCCGCCATCGGCATTGTCATTGCCGCTTTCGCCGAACAGCCGGTCATCATCCCCGCCGCCACTGAGGATGTCATCGCCCCGGCCGCCGAACAGATCGTCCCGCGCTTCGGTGCCATAGACGTAATCGTTCTGCGTGACATTCGACAGCACGACATTGCCGGCGCCAAGGCTCTGCGGATCACTGACAGAACCGTTCAGCGCCAGTTCGGTGCGATAGCCATTGTTCCAGATCGTCAGCATCATGCCGGTGCTACCCTGGCTTTCCAGCAGATAGCGCAGGGTGGTGATGTCGCTGATCCCGGCCGTGGACACGTCGATCCGGTCCTCGGCGCTGAAATCGGTCACGGTATCGCGGGTGTCCGCCGTAAGCTGGGCATTGGAATATTGCTGGGCATGGATGCGGAACGTATCGGCGCCGCTGCCGCCGGTCAGCTGATCCTCGCCTGCGCCGCCTGCCAGCAGGTCATTGCCCGCGCCGCCCGAGAGTGTGTCATTCCACAGCGCATCAGGCTGGGTGGCGGATTCGCCGAACAGCGTATCATTGCCGTCGCCGCCATTCAGGGAGTCGGCGCCATCCTCACCTTCGATGAAATCATTGCCATCCCCGCCCTCGACCCGGTCGTCATCAGCCCCGGCGACGATCGTGTCGGAACCGGCGCCGCCATAGAGACTGTCATTGCCCTCCATGCCATAGACGACATCATTGCCGCCCGCTGCCAGCACCCGGTCATCCCCGGCCCCGGCGTCGATCTGATCCCCGCCATTCGCCCCGAACAGGTCATCCCGGCCGCCGGTGCCATAGCCGTACACCGGGCTGGTTGAAGTGGCGAGGATCACATCCGCCGCCGCCAGCGCCGAGACGCCATTCAGGCGGATGGTCTGAAGGTAATCGTTGACGAAGAACGACAGCACCAGCGCCCCGCCTGCATTGCTGGTGAACAGCGCCAGATCGGCAAGGCTGGTGACGGGCAGATGGCTGAGGTCCAGCCGGTCGCCGGACTGGAAATCGGTAACGGTGACGGTGCGCGCACTGTCCTGGGTCGTGTAGCTGCCCTGCGGCAGAAAGCCGGTAATGCGGAACACGTCATTGCCGCCGCCGCCGGTCAGCGTATCGTCGCCGCCTTCCGAAATCAGCAGATCGGCATCCGCCCCGCCATCGAGGCTGTCGCCGAAGGCCGAGCCCAGCAGGGTATCGGCCCCGCCATTCCCGAAGATCGTCATACCATGCGCAGGCTGCATGTATTCGACCCGGTCGGCCCCCGAGCCAAGCCGGATCACATCGACGAGGCTGTCGAAATCCCCCGAAGCACCGGAGGTATCGGACCAGCTTCCGCCGATGTCGTATCCGTAAATTGTGATGGGCAGACTGCGGGCGGAGAGATTGAGCAGGGACATTGCACGCTCCGGGAAATCACTGAAGGTTGTTGATACGGGAAAGTCACTGCGCAAATACCGCAGGCCGTGAGGATGCGGTGGCCCATGATTCCCGTCAAACGAATCTTTCAGCGCCCCGAACAGCGCACCGGAGGGCGGATGTTTCGCGCGCGAAACATCCGCAGACGGCCTATTGCTGGCGCAGCCAGTCCAGCAGTCTGGCGCGCAGGGCGGCATCGGCCCTGTCGCCTTCAAGGGCGAAACCGCCGCCCGGCAGATCGCGCAGCCGCAACCCCGGCGCTACGCTCAGAACAGTCTCTGTGACCGCCTTTTGAGACGGTTTTTCAACCGTGCCCAACCGCGAAAGCACGGCCTGTTCGGCTTCGGCGGTGGCCGGGGCTTTCGCCTCCAGCGCGGAAAGCAGGCGGGCGGGCAGGGCGGGATCGGCCTCGATCCGCTGCGCCAGCGCCAGACCCAGCTTCTCGCTGATCGTCTCGGGGAAGCGCAGGGCACCATCCAGTGCCCGCACCACGGTCAGGAAGGAGCCGATCTTCGACCGCCGCGCCCGGGGAACCGAGCCGAACAGGCCGCGCAGAGCCGATCTGTCATCCGCATAGACCCCCGCCTCTACCGCCTTGGCCACAATGCGGGCGCGTTCGTAGAAGGACAGGCCGACGCGCAGCTCGTTCTCCTCGACCATGGCGACATAGGCATCCGACGCCTGTTCCGGCTGCCGCAAAAGTGCAAGCACAGAGCCGTATTTTCCGGCATCCCCGGTTTCCGCCAGAAGCTGCCGCAGGGCCTTGAGCCGCCGCCAGCCGGAAATCAGCCCGTAACGCTCCGGTCCCAGCGCTACCACCTCGACGGGGGTTTGCTGGCCACGGGCGCGCAGCGAGTCGACCAGCGCAGTCATTTCGTCATCATCCAGCGCGATCCGGTCGCGCATCAGGTGATCGGCCTGCACCTGATCCAGCGGCAGGGCCAGTACCATACGGCCGCTTTCCCGCGCATTGCGCAGAACTTCGGCCATTTCTTCCATGGCAGCGGTGGCGGCGGCTGCACCTGCCATATCGGCAATCGGCGCGGGCCGGACATAGGTGCCCGCATAGCCCTGCGGATAGCGGGTGAACATCGCCTTGGTTTCCAGATCCGGCGGCAGATCCTGGGTGGCGTCCTCGGGGAGGGCGGGATCACCAAAGGGGGTCAGGCGTTTGCGTTTGGCCATGTCTCAGCTCCGCTTGCGGGGAGGGCAGGGTAGGGCGGCAGCCGGAAACAAGGCTCTAAACCGCCGTTCGATTGTGTTTCGCGCGCGAAACATCCGGAAGGAAACCGTCACTGTGCGGCCTCCCGGGACTGTGCCAGTTCGTCACGGCGCCAGGAACCGAGGATCAGCGCCTTCACCGCTGCCCAGGTTTCGTCAAAGGTCTCGCGGCCACGGGCATAGGTCTCGCGGTTGAAATCGCGGTAATCAGCCTCGTAGATGCCGCGCACCTGTTCGCCCGCCTGCCCGATCAGCGCGGTGAATTCCTGCCGCTGCGGCGACAGGGTCTTGCCCATCCAGCCCTGCATCAGCGCCGCAAGTTCGGCCTGCTGGCTGCCGTCAAACCGGGTGATCAGCGCGCGCACCGCATCCCATTCAAAGCTGAGCTCGGGCCGCCCCAGCGCGCGGGCCGCGAGGTTCTCGCCGTCCTCGATCGACCGGAAGGTCGAATGCAGCATGTCGAAGAACCGCCCTGTGGAATCGAATTCCAGAAACGAGGCTCCCATCGGCACCAGCAGGATATCGGCGGCGGCAAGTCCGTTGATCGTCAGATACCCCAGCGCGGGCGGGGTATCGAGGAAGATCACATCATACTGGTCCAGCACCCCGTCAGCGGCGAGGCTTTCAGTCAGCGCATCCCACAGCTTCCAGCCGCGCGACTGCATGCGCCAGACCGGGATCTGGAACTCGGCCCAATAGAGGTTCAGCTGCGCCCCGATCAGGTCGATGTTGGGCCAGTGGGTCTTCTGGATCAGACTGTCGGCCTTCACGGTCAGCGCCTCGGTCAAAGTCTCGTCCAGCGGCACGGGGGCATCGCCGCGATCCAGACGGCGCTGGTTGTCGATGCGCAGATGCGCCGCATAATGCCGTGCCAGCAGCGGAAAGACGGTCTGCCATTCATCGGCGACCCGGCCCCCGAAGATCGAGGTCATCGAGCCCTGGCTGTCGAGGTCGATCACCAGCACCCGGTAGCCATCCAGCGCCGCCGACATCGCCAGATGCGCGCAGGTCGAGGTCTTGCCGACGCCGCCCTTGAAATTGGCGACAGCCAGCATCTTGGCGGGCAGATCCTTCGGCCGGTAGGGCTGATAGGGTTTGGCCTTCGACCCTTCGGCGGCAAAGAAAGCGCGCAGCCGCAGCACCTCGTCCAGGGTGAACCATTTGGCGCCACCGTCGGTTTCCGAAGCCCCCTGCGGCAGGTCCGGGTTCTGTTTCAGCACGCGGCGGAAATGGGCCTGTGCGACCGGGATCAGATAGCGGGTGATCTCCCAGGTGGAGAACAGCCGCAGCCGGCGATGCCCGCCCGCATCCAGACCCCGGCCCGCCAGATCGTCGCGGCCGATCTCACAGGCCCGCGCAATGGCCCCGAAGCTTTCGGTGGTGGTGGCATTTCCCAGAGCTGCCATTGCCGCATCGGGGTCAATGCCGAAATAGGGGGGAAGAGGGGTGCCTGCCTCGGGCTTCATGGTTTCCTCATGTGCGCTGTTTTCATCAGTATACCGCAAAACCCGGCACATGGAAGAAAACTCGGCATGTGGATGAATTTTCCAAGCTGATTCTATGGCTTGCAGCTTGTCGTGCCGGAAATTCCGCGCGGGTTCTGCGGAAGGCGCCTGGGATTTTGCGGCGGCGCATGCGCTTTTTTGTTAGATGGATGTTAAAGGATTCTGTTACGGCTGCCGATCCTTTTCTTCAGAGCCTTGTTTTTCATGGGAAAATGTCCAACGGGAAATGTCCTTGCGACTCTGATCCGACGATGGGGTGACTCTGATCCCCCGTTCGGGTGACTCTGATCCGCCATTCGCCGGACTGGACGGGGGATGTGGATAACTCTAGGCTGGGTGTCACTGAAACCCCGATAAAAAGCGGGGGCAGGATCGAGCAGAAAACCCGCGTCAGACGGGCATGAAGAGGCGGCAATGGCAGGACAGGCGGTTGCGGGCAGAGGCCCCGCACGGCAGGGCATTCGGGCGCAGATCGCACCGGCAATCGGGGATCTGTTCGTCTGCGATGTGCTGGCGGCCAGCGCCAAGGATGACCTTGGCACGATGGAACATCCGATCTTCTCGCTTTCGACCAAGCCCGATCTCCGGGTGCTGAGCTATGATCACAACGGCGCCTCGGTGCAGGTGACGCCCTCGGTGAAGGGCCGCGCCACGATCTTCGACAAGGATATCCTGATCTATTGCATCAGCCAGCTGATGGCGGGTCTGAACGCGGGGCGCGAGATCAGCCGGACCTTGCAACTGAAGGCGCATGATCTGCTGACGGCCACGCAGCGCGATACCGGCGGCGACAGCTATCTGCGGCTGCGCGAGGCCTTCGAACGGCTGGCGGGCACCCGTATCACCACCAATATCGCCACCGGCGGCATCGAGAGCACCAGCGGCTTTGGCCTGATCGAAAGCTGGGAGATCCTGCGCAAGACGCGGGGCGGGCGGATGATCTCGGTTATGGTGACGCTGTCGGACTGGCTGTTCCGCGCGGTGCTGGCGCGGTCGGTGCTGACGCTGAGCCCCGATTATTTCGGGCTGCGCAAACCGCTGGAGCGGCGGATCTACGAGCTGGCGCGCAAGCATTGCGGGCGGCAGCCGGAGTGGCGCGTCTCGGTCGCGACACTGCACAAGAAGGCGGGATCGGCGGCGCCGGTGCGGGTGTTCCGCGCGGCCTTGCGCAAGATGATCGAGGAGGCGGGCCTGCCCGATTACCGGATGACGGAAGAGCCGGGCGATCTGATCCGCTTCACCCGCTCCGGCGTGATCGAGGAGGAGGCGCCCGCCGCCTCTGCGCCGTTGTTCGGCCCCGAGGTGCTGGAGGCCGCCCGCGCGCTGGCCCCCGGTGCCGATGTCTATGCGCTGGAGGCGGACTGGCGCGCCTTCTGGGCCGATGCCGGACGGCCACGTCTGTCGGCGCCGGACAAGGCTTTCCTTGGCTGGGTGCGCGCCCGCCGGGGCTGAGGCGGGTGTGGCGGCAGGGTTAACGAAAAACCCGCAAGGGCGCTCAGGCTTCGGGATTTGTCAGCCCTGACCGGAAAGGATCGGCGCAACCCCGTGATGCGCAGGAGCCGCCGCCGATGTCCGATACCTCGCCCAATCTCGACCTGCCGTTCCTGTTGCCGGCACAGGCGCAGAAACACGTCACCCATAACGAGGCGCTGGAGCGGCTGGACCTCTTCGTCCAGCTGACCGTGCAGCGGTTCGATGCCGAAACCCCGC
>NZ_LJSC01000024.1:0-18395 GCF_001303875.1 Gemmobacter sp. LW-1
CGGGAAGCCGAAACGGGAACCGGGCGGCTGGACACGCTGGTCAGTGCCGCCGCCGCGCGGCACCCGGACCGGATCGCGCTGCGCTGCGAGGGCATCAGCCTGACCTATGCCGCGCTGGAGGCGCGCGCCAACCGGCTGGCGCATCGTCTGGTGCAGCTCGGCGTCGGCCCCGAGACGCGGGTGGGCCTGTGCTGCGAACGCTCGTTCGAGATGATCGTGGGGCTGCTCGCGGTGCTGAAGGCGGGCGGTGCCTATGTGCCGCTGGACCCCGAACACCCCGACGACCGGCTGGCCTATATGCTGGAAGACGCGGCGCCGGTGCTGGTGCTGGCCCAGAGCGCGCAGGCCAGCCGCCTGCAATCCCTGACCCCCGCCCCGGTGCTGACCCTCGCCACCCACCCCGATCCCGCCAACGGCGAGAGCGAGGCCCGCTCCCTCCCCGAAACCCCGCCGGAAACCCGAACAACCCCCCAAAACGCCGCCTATGTCATCTACACCTCAGGCTCCACCGGAAAACCAAAAGGCGTCTGCGTCGAGCACAGGGCGGCGGTGCGGCTGTTCAGCACCACTGAACCGCTGTTCGGTTTCGATGAAACCGACGTCTGGACACTGTTCCATTCCTTCGCCTTCGACTTCTCGGTCTGGGAGGTATTCGGGGCGCTGGTTTATGGCGGGCGGCTGGTCATCGTGCCGCGCGTGGTGACGCGTGATCCGGGTGCCTTTGCGGATCTGATGCTGCGCGAGGGGGTGACGGTGCTGAGCCAGACGCCCTCGGCCTTCCAGCAACTGACCGCGCATTGCGCGCGCCAGCCAGTGCCGCCGGCCTTTGCGCTGCGGCATGTGATCTTTGGCGGTGAGGCGCTGAACCGCGCCGCACTTGCGCCGTGGTTCGCGGCTTATGGCGACCGGCAGCCGAATCTGGTGAACATGTATGGCATCACCGAGACGACGGTGCATGTGACGCATCTGGAGCTGAGCGCCGATCCGGGACGACCCGCCGACATCGGGGTGGCGCTGCCGGATCTGCAAATCCGGCTGCTGGATACCGCTTTGCAGCCGGTGCCGCCCGGTATTCCGGGCGAGATCTGCGTGGCCGGGCCGGGGGTCGCGCGCGGCTATCTGAACCGTTCCGGTCTGACGGCGGATCGCTTCGTGCCCGATCCCTGGGGCGCGCCGGGCAGCCGGATGTATCGTTCCGGCGATGTGGCGCGGCAGCGGGCGGATGGCGGCTTCGACTATGTCGGGCGGGCCGATGCGCAGGTGAAGCTGCGCGGGTTTCGTATCGAGACGGGCGAGATCGAGGCGGCGCTGGCGGCTTTGCCGGGCATCTCGGCGGCCTGTGTGCGGCTGCGGGGTGATCGGCTGGTGGCCTGGCTGGCGAGTGGCACACCGCAAGAGCCGTTGGCGCTGCGCATGGCGCTGGCGCGGGATCTGTCGGATTACATGCTGCCCGCCGCTTTTGTGGTGCTGCCGGACCTGCCGCTGACCACCAATGGCAAGGTCAATGTGGCGGCGCTGCCGGACCCCGAGCCTGCGGCGGCAGAGCCGGATGTCGTGCCGCCAGAGGGTGCGGCGGAACAGGCTTTGGCCGCGATCTGGGCCGAGGTTCTGGGGCGAGAGTCTGTAGGTGCGCTGGACAATTTCTTTGCCAGTGGCGGTGATTCCATGCGGGCGGTGACTCTGGCCGCCCGCGCGGCAGAGGCTGGGCTGCCTGTCACGGTCGAGGCGATCTTCCGTCACCAGACGCTGCGCGGGCTGGCGCGCGCGGTGGGCAGTGCGGCGCCGGTGGTGGAGCATCTGCCGCCCGCCGATCTGCCCGCGCATCTGGAAACCGCATGGCCGATGACACGGCTGCAACTGGGGATGCTGTTCCATGGTGAGGTGGCGGCCGAGGCGGCGGTGTATCATGACGTCTTCAGCTTCCGCCTGAATCTGGATTGGGACGAGCCCGCTTTCCGCGCCGCGCTGGCGGCGCTTGCCGCGCGGCATCCGGTGTTGCGCAGCAGCTTTGACCTGCATGGGCCGGAGGGGCCGATGCAGCAGGTGCACCGGGAGGTCGCGCTGCCGCTGGCGGTCAGCGATCTGTCGGGCCTGTCGGAGCCTGACGCCGGGGCCGCGATTGCGGCGGATATTGCCGCCGAAAAGGCGCGGCCCTTCGCGATCGGCGCCCCGCCCCTGCTGCGCCTGATGGTGCATCTGCGGGGTGCTGCGGATGTGCAGATCACGCTCGGGTTCCACCATGCCATTCTGGACGGGTGGAGCGTGGCCGCCATGCAGGTGGAGCTGATGCAGCTTTGGCAGCAGGCGCGGGCCGGTCACATCGCAGGGCTGCCGCCTTTGGCGGCGACCCCGGCACTGGCTGCGGTGGCGGAACAGGCGGCGCTGCACGCGCCCGGGGCGCGGGCCTTCTGGGCGGCACTGCTGGAGGATGCCGAGGTGCTGCGCCTGCCGCCGCCCGCCGCTGACCTGCCGCCGCGCCGGGTGGGGCTGCGCTTCGGGCCTGAGGTTCTGGCTGATCTGCGCGCGCTGGCCGACCGGCTGGGCCTGCCGCTGCGCAGTCTCCTGCTGACCGCGCATCTGAAGATGCTCGCGCTTTGGGGCGGCACGGCGGATGTGGTGTCCGGCCTCGTGACCCATACACGGCCCGAGGCGCGCGATGCCGAAAAGATGCTGGGCCTGTTCCTCAATACCCTGCCGGTCCGGCTGCGGCTGGGGCAGGAAAGCTGGCAGGATCTGGTCCGCGCGACCTTTGCGGCCGAAGTGGATCTGGCGGCGCATCGCCATTACCCGCTGGCCGCTATCGTCGAGGCGAATGGCCATGTGCCGCCCTTCGATGTGATGTTCAACTTCATCCATTTCCATGTGCAGGACGCGCTGGCCGGAATGGCCGGGGCCGATGGCACGCCCGCGCTGCGCGGCATGACGGCTTTCGAGGCGACGAATTTCGCGCTCGGGGTGCATGCGGTGCTGGGAGGCGACGGGCTGGTGGTGGATTTCGCCCATGATCCGGCGCGGCTTGACGCCGGTCTGGCGGGGCGGATGGCCGAAAGCTATGGCGCGATCCTGCAGGCCATGCTGGCCGATCCGGCCGCGCCGCATCGCGTGGCGGCGCTGATCCCGGCAGAGGACCGGGCGCTGCTGGCCCGGTGGAACCGGACCGAAACGCGCTATCCTCAGGCCGGGCAGACGCTGGTCGGGATCATCGAGGACCGGATTGCCGCAGAAGGCGACCGGACTGCGCTGCGGTTCGGGGGCGAAAGCCTCGGCTTTGCTGCGCTCAATGCGCGGGCCAACCGGCTGGCCCATGCCTTGCGGGCGCGGGGTGTCGGGCCGGACAGCCTCGTCGGGCTGGCGGTGGACCGTTCCTTCGAGATGATGGTGGCGGTGCTGGCGATCCTGAAGGCGGGCGGGGCCTGGGTGCCGCTGCCGCCGGATTACCCGCCCGCGCGGCTGGCGATGATCCTTGAGGATGCGGCGCCGGTTCTGGTGCTGGCACAGCCGCATCTGGCCGATCTGCCGGGGGTGGAGGTCATGCTGATCGGGCCGGAGCACGCGCCGCAAGACATGCCCGACCACAACCCCGAGCCGCTGGCCGGACCCGGGGATACCGCCTATGTCATCTTCACCTCCGGCTCCACCGGACGGCCCAAGGGGGTGGCGGTGCCGCATCGGGCCATCGTCAACCGGCTGCTGTGGATGGCGGCGGCCTATGGGCTTGGCCCCGAAGACCGGGTGTTGCAGAAAACCCCGCTGGGCTTCGACGTCTCGGTATGGGAGCTGATCCTGCCGCTGATGACCGGGGCGGTCATGGTCATCGCGGAACCGGAAGGCCACCGCGACCCCGCCTATCTGGAGCGGGTGATCCGCGACGAGGCGGTGACCGCGCTGCATTTTGTGCCGCCGATGCTGGAGGCGTTCCTCGACCGTGCGGCGCCGCGCGCGCTGCCCTCGCTGCGCTGCGTGGTCTGTTCGGGGCAGGCGCTGCCGCGCGCGACGCAGGCCGCCTTCCACCGGGCGCATCCGGGGGTGGGGCTGCATAACCTTTATGGCCCGACCGAGGCGGCGGTGGATGTGACGGCATGGACCTGCGCACCCGGGGATGCGGGCGATCAGGTGCCGATCGGCCACGCCATCGCCAATGTGCGGATGTATGTGCTGGATGCCGCGCTGGACCCGGTGCCGTCGGGGGTGGCGGGGCATCTCTATATCGGCGGGGTCGCGCTGGCGCGCGGCTATGTCGGGCGCCCCGATCTGACGGCGGCGGCCTTCCTGCCCGACCCGTTCGGCCCGCCCGGCGCGCGCATGTATCGCACCGGCGATCTGGCGCGCTTCCGCCCCGACGGGGCGCTGGATTACCTTGGCCGGGCCGACGATCAGGTGAAGATCCGCGGCTTCCGGGTGGAGCCGGGCGAGGTAGAGGCCGCCTTGCGCGCGGCGGGGGCCGATCAGGCGGTGGTTCTGGCCGCGCCGGGGCCGGATGGCACGATGCGCCTGCTGGCCTGGGTGACGGGGGACGCACCAGCTGACACCCTGCGCGCGGCGCTGGCGCGGCACCTGCCCGCACATATGCTGCCCGAGGCGATCACGCCGCTGGCCGCGCTGCCGGTGACGGCCAATGGCAAGGTGGACCGCAAGGCCCTGCCCATGCCCGAGGCGGCCCCTGCTGCCGCGCATATCGCGCCGCGCAGCCCCTCCGAAGCGAGGATCGCCGCAATCTGGGCGCGGCTTCTGGGCCTGCCGCAGGTGGGTGTGACCGACAGCTTCTTTGCCATCGGCGGGCATTCCATCCTCGCCCTGCGCCTGCTGGCGGAGCTTCAGCGCGAAACCGGCGTTGTGCTGTCGCTGCGGCTGTTTCTGGCCGATCCCACGGTGGCGGGGCTGGCCGTTGCCATGGATGCCATGACGGGGCTGACCGCCCCGCCCGAAGACGACACTGCCGAGACGGAGACGATCCTGCTATGACCATCGCCGATATTCTGCGCGAGGCCCAGGGGGCCGGGGTCCGCCTCTGGCTGAAGGACGGCGCGCTGGCCGTGACGGCGCGCGGCGGTGTGCCGCCCGCGCTGCTGGAGCGGATTCGCGCCCAGAAAGGCCAGATCACCGACTGGCTGGCCCGGTTGGCCGAGGATGCCGCGGCGCAGGAAGATGCCATCCTGCCCGGCCCCCCCGTGGTGGCGGAGCCGCTGGCCTTCTCGCAGTCGCGGCTCTGGGTGATCGAGCAGATGGAGGCGGCGGCGGGGCTTTACACCGTGCCCATGGTTCTGGCGGTGACCGGCGCGCTGGACCGTGCGGCCCTGGCCCGCGCGGTTTCGGCGCTGGTGGAGCGTCACCATGCACTGCGCACGGTGTTTCGCGAAAGCGATGCGGGCACGCTTCAGCACCTGTTGCCCGCCGCGCCGGTGGACCTGCACTTTACCGATCTGTCACAGGCGGCGGATGCGGCGGTGCAACTCGGCGCGCTGGGGCAGGCCGAGGCGCGGCACCGCTTCGATCTTGCAGCCGAGCCGATGCTGCGCGCCCGTCTGGTGCGTCTGGCAGACGAGGAGCATGTGCTGTTCCTGACGCTGCATCACATCGCCACCGACGGCTGGTCGAACGCGATCCTGCTGGAGGAGCTGGCGCAGCTTTACGCAGGTCATGCGCTGCCCGCCCCTGCGGTGCAGTTTGCCGATTATGCCCGCTGGCAGCGCCGCCTGCTGGCACGGCGCGGCGCGGCACTGGCGGATTGGTGGGCCGAAACGCTGGCCGGGGTGCCGGATGTCCACGACCTGCCGACCGACAAGCCGCGCCCGCCGGTTTTGGGCAGCGCGGGCGCGCGGCTGGTGGAGAAGCTTGACCCCGATCTGGCGCAGCGCCTGCGGGCCTTCGCGCGGGCCGAAGGCGTCAGCCTGTTCACCCTGCTGCATGCGGCCCATGCCGCGCTTCTGCATCGCTGGTCGGGGGCCGACGATCTGGTGATCGGCACCCCGGTTGCCGGGCGGGAGCGGGCGGAGCTGAAAAGCCTCGTGGGGTTTCTGGTCAATACCGTGCCCCTGCGCGCGCGCCCCGCGCCGGATCTGCCGTTCCGCGCCTTCCTGAAGGATTGCGCCCGCCGCGTGGCCGAGGCGTTTTCGCATCAGGATTTGCCGTTCGAGCTGATCGTCGAGCGCCTGAACCCGCCGCGCAGCCTGTCCTGCGCGCCGCTGGTGCAACTGGCCTTCTCGCTCAGCCAGCCGGAGCCGGAGGTGCCTGCGCTGCCGCAGGGTCTGCATTTCCGCCCGCTGGATCCCGATCTGACCCCGGCGAAATACGAGGTGTCGCTGGCGGTGCTGGACGGGGCGGATACGATTCATCTGGACTGGACCTATGCCACCGACCTGTTCACCGCCGAAGGGATTTCCCGGCTGAACCGGGGCTTCCTGTCGCTGCTGGACGGTGTGGCTTCCGCGCCGGAAACGCTCCTGGGCGATCTGCCGGTGGTTTCCCCGGCCGAGGCGGAGCGGCTGCTGGATCTGGGCCGGGGCGAGGTGATCGCTCTGGACGATCCCCCCGCGCCCTTCCGCCAGTTCGAACACTGGGCGGCCGAAACGCCCGGGGCGCTGGCACTGATCGACGGCGATTGCCGCCTGACCTATGCCGAGGTGAACGCCGCCGCCAACCGGCTGGCGCGGCATCTGCACCGGCTGGGGCTTGGCCCGGACGATCCCGTCGGCGTGGCCACCGGGCGCTGTGCGGAAATGGTCATTGCCCTGCTGGCGGCGAACAAGGCCGGGGCCGCGCCCGCGCAACTGCCAGTCGATGCCCCGCCGGAACGTCTGCGCCGCATGATCGAGGATTGCGGGGCAAAGCTGGTGCTGACCATCCGTGCGCGGGCTGCGGAACTGGCGCTGCCCGATGCTCTGGCCGTGGACGACGATGCCGCATGGCAGGCAAACAGCCCCGAGAACCCCGAACTTCCGCAGGGCGAGATTGCCTATATCGTCTTTACCTCGGGCACAACGGGCCAGCCCAAGGGGGCGCTGAACACCCATCTGGGTCTGCATAACCTCTGTCTGTTCCAGACCCGGCTGAGCAGGATCACCCGCCGGTCGCTGCATACCGTTTCCGCCAATCCGGCCTTTGACGCGATCATCTGGGAAATCTGGCCCACGCTGACCGTGGGCGGCACGCTGGGCTTTCAGCCCGATGCGGTGCTGCGCGACCGTGATCTGTTGCAGGCGGCGACCGACCGGCTTCAGCCCACGCATTTCTGGCTGCCAACCGGGCTGATGGAGGCGATGTGCGCCGCCGGACTGGACCTGCCTGCCTCGGTTGAATGGGTTTCGACCGGCGGCGACCGGCTGCAAGGCTATTGCCTGCCGCGCGACCGGGGGTTGCCGCTGCTGAACATCTATGGCCCGTCCGAAGCCTCGGTCTTTACCGTGCATCATGTCCTGGGTCCGCAGGATATCGAGCCGCCGCCGATCGGGCGACCGAACAGCAATACCAACTGCTATATCCTCGATGCGCGCGGCCATCTGGTGCCCGAGGGCATCGTGGGCGAATTGTGCCTGTCCGGCCCCTATGTCGGGCCGGGCTATGCGAACCGGCCCGAACTGACGGCGGAACGCTATGTGCCCAATCCCTTCGCCACGCCGGGGCACGAGATCCTGTATCGCACCGGCGATCTGGCCCGCTGGCGGCCCGACGGGCTGATCGACTGTCTGGGCCGCAACGACTTTCAGGTGAAGATCCGGGGCTACCGGATCGAACCGCAGGAGGTGGCGGCCGAGTTGCTGCGCCAGCCGGGCATCCGCGCGGCCTTTGTCGATCTGGCAGTGCGCAGCGACAAACGGCTGGTGGCCTTCTGCGTGGCAGCACCGGGGCAGGACCGTCACAGCCTTCAGGAACGCGCGCAAGCCGCGCTGGCGCAGGTCTTGCCCAGCTACATGCTGCCCGACCGTTTCGTCTGGCTGGATGATCTGCCGCTGACCGAACGCGGCAAGGTGGATCGTCGCGCGCTGGCGGATCTGGATGGCGGCGGTCCGCGTCAGGTGAATACCGCCAGCCCGCGCGATGTGATCGAGCACCGGCTTTACGACATCTGGTCGGGGGTGCTGCTGCATCCCGACATCGGCCTGCGCGACAATTTCTTCGACATTGGCGGCAATTCCCTGTCGGCCATCAAGACCGTGCACCAGATCAACGCGGCTTTCGGTACGACGCTGGCCACGACCGAGATCATCGCACACCCCACTATCGAGGCGCTGGCCGCCCTGATCCGGGGCGGCAAGGGGCGGTCACATTCGGTCAATCCGGTCTGCTTCCGGCCCGGCGACGGGCGGGCGAATGTGATCTGCATTCACCCGGCGGGCGGCACGGCCTACGGCTATCTGTCGCTGGCGCGGGTGTTGCCCGCACATCTGGGTGTCTGGGGCGTGCAGTCGGTCGGCGTGGACCCGGACGAGTCCTTCCTGCCCGACATCGGCGCCATGGCCGATCATTATATCGGGCTGGTCGAACATCTGCTGGACAGGCCCTGTGTGCTGACCGGCGCCTCTTTCGGCGGTTTCGTCGCTTATGAGATGGTGCGGCGGCTGGAACAGCGCGGCATTACCCATGTCACCGCCCTTCTGCTGGATGCGATGGGCACCGACGATCCTTCCGTGCGGGAGGATACCCGCACCTCGGATGCGGCAGAGTTCCGCCAGAAGCTGATCACCTATAACGGCATGTATCCGGGCATCGAGGATGCACAGGTCACGCAGTACCATGCGCTTTACAACCACAACACGCTATGTTCGCGTCAGTGGGAGTTCAGGCCGACGCGCGGGCGGGTTGTGCTGGTGCAGGCCATCGACGGGCGCAACCGGATGCAGCTGCGGCTGCTGCGGTTCTTCTGGCAGTTGCGGGCGCAGGGGCCGTTCCTGTTCAAGGTTACCGGCGGCGATCACTCCACCCTGCTGGAAGGTGCCGATGTGGAACGGATCGGGCGGATCATCGTGCAGGTGCTGGACGGGCGGCTGTTGCCGCCGGAGGGGATGAAATGAGCGCGCTGGTTCTTGCCTTCCGCGAAAACGTGGCCCGCGCGCCGGGGCATCCGGCCATTCTGGGCGGCCCGGATTATGCGGCGCTGGATGCGGCATCCGACAATTTCGCCCGCCATCTTTGTGCGGAAGGGCTGCGGCCGGGGCAGGTGGTGGCGCTGCGCATGGCGCGTTCCACCCGGCTGGTCATCGCCATTCTGGGCGTGCTGAAGGCGGGCGGCGTGGTCTTTCCGGTCGGCACCGCGCAGCCGCCCGCGCGTCTGGCGATGTTGCTGGAGGAAGCGGCCGCCACGCTGGTGCTGACCGACGCCGGGCTTGCACCGCTGCCGCAAGGCGCCTGGCTAGGGATGGAAGCACCGGACTTTGACGCGCCTGCCGGGGATCTGCCCTTGCCGGCGCTGACCCGCGATCCGGGGCAGGCGGCCTTCCTGTTTCACAGCTCCGGCACCACCGGGCGGCCCAAGGTCATGGCGATTGCCGAACCCGGCCTGCTGCGCATGGCGCGGCGACCGGAATATTGCGAAATCGGCCCGCAGTCGCGGGTGGCGCATCTGGCGAACCCCGCTTTCGACGCGCTGAGCTTCGAGATCTGGGGCGCGCTGCTGAACGGGGCGACGCTGGTGCCTTTCGATGCGGCCGAGGTGCTGGACCTCGACCGTTTCGCGGCGCGGCTGGTGGCGGACGGGGTGACGACAGCGTTTCTCACCACCTCGTATTTCAACCTTCTGGCCAGCGAAAAGCCCGAGGCGCTGCTGGGGCTGCGCGATGTGCTGTTCGGGGGCGAGCAGGCGAATGCCGGGCTGCTGCACCGGCTGCTGACCGCGCATCCGGCGACCCAATGCCGGTTGACCAATTGCTATGGCCCGACGGAATGCACCACTTTCGCGCTGTGGCACCGCATTGACCCCGCGCTTTGGGCACGGGCGGATCATCTGGCCACCGTGCCGGTGGGGCGCCCGCTGCGCGAGACCACGGTTGCGATCCTGAGCGATGCGGGCACGCCGGTGCCGGAAGGGGACTGGGGCGAAATCTGGCTGGGCGGTTCGGGTCTGTCCCTGGGCTATGCTGGCCGGGCCGAGGAAACGGCGGCGCGGTTCCGGCCGGGGCCGGACGGCACGCGGCTGTTCCGCACCGGGGATCAGGGCCGGGTCATGGCGGGGGTTGTGGAATGCGGCGGGCGGCTGGACGATCAGGTGAAGCTGCGGGGCCAGCGGATCGAACTGCCGGAAATCGAGGCGCAGCTGCTGGCCCTGCCGGGGGTGGAACAGGCCGCCGTGCTGCTGGAGGATGCGCAGCTTGTGGCGCATGTCGCTGCCCCCGGTCAGACCGCCGCCGCGCTGCGGCTGGCGCTGGCCGAACGGCTGCCCGGCTATATGCTGCCCGCCCGGATTGCGCTGCATGACCGGCTGCCGCTGACCGAGAACGGCAAGACCGACCGCGCCGCCCTGCGCGCCCTGCCGCTGCCCGAGGGGCTCAGCTTCGTGGCGCAGGGCGGCGACAGCCTGTCGGCGGCGCGGCTGATGCTGCGCCTGCGGGCCGAGGGGCGGGCGGTTGACCTGTCCGACCTGTTGTCTGACCGCCCGCTGGCGGCGGTTCTGGCAGAGGCCCGCCCGGTCGAGGCGGAGCCGCTGCCCGCGCCGCAGGAGGATTACCCCGCCGCCGCGGAACAGCGCAGGCTCTGGCTGATGCAGCAGGTCTTGCCCGGCTCCACCGCCTATTCCATCCCGCTGCGGTTCGATTTCGCCGGGGCCATCGACGAACCGGCAATGCAGGCGGCGCTGAATGCGCTGCTGGCGCGCCATGCCGCGCTGCGTTCAGCCTTTGTCGAAACCGGGGCCGGGTTGCGTGTCCACATTGCGCCGCCGCGCGCCGTACCGCTGGAACAGGTGGCCGAGGCCGAGGCGTTCTTCGCCCGGCCCTTCGATCTGACCGAAGGCTGTCTGCTGCGCGCCGGGGTGTCGGGGCGAAGCCTGCTGCTGTGCCTGCATCATATCGTGGTCGATGGTGCTGGGCTGAACCTGTTGCTGGCCGATCTGGCGGCGCTGTATCGCGGCGAGGAGCCTGAAGTGGCGCCGGGCGATTATTCCGCCTATCCGGCGCTTCAGGCCGCACGGCAGGCCAGCACGGATTACGCCGCGATGCGCAGGGCGCGCGTGACCAATCTCTTGGCCGCGCCGGAACCCGAGGCGGACGCCTTCTATGCGCCCGAGGCTGCGACGGGCCGGATGCTGGGCTTCGATCTGTCGCCCGAACTGACCCACCGCCTGAAGGCGCTGGCCGCGCGGCGGGGGCAGACGCTGTTTTCCCTGCTGCTGGCGGGCTTTGCCCTGTGCCAGTGGCGCATGGGGCTGGGGCGGCATCTGTCCATCGGCCTGCCGGTCGGCCTGCGCCCGCCGGGGTTTGACGCTACGGTGGGGATGTTCGTCAACACTCAGCTTTGCCGCTTTCGCATCGACCCCGAGGCCGCGACCAGCGACTGGCTCGCCTCGGCGGAGGCGGAGGTTGCGGCAATGCGCGCCGCGCATGACCTTGCCTATGACCATGTGGTCGAGGATCTGCGGGCAGCCGGGCAGCGTGGCGGGCTGTTCGACACGATGTTCGTGCTGGAAAACACCGAATACCGCCTGCCCGGCGTGCAGGCGCGCTTCCGTTACCCCGAAAAGGTGGTGCCGCGCTTCCCGCTGACCTTGTTCGTGACGCCCGAGGGCGCGGGGCTGTCGTGCCAGATCGAACACGATCTGACGCGCTTCGACCACGATTTCGCGCAGCAGATGGCGCAGGTCTATCCCGAGGTGCTGGCGGCGCTGGTGAACCTGCCCGCGCGGCTGGAGGATCTGCGGCCCGCGCAAGACCTGCTGGCCCGGATCGAGGCTGACCGCCGCGCCGATCCGCAGGCGATTGCCGCGACCCATGGGGGGGAACGGATCAGCCGCGCGGCGCTGGATCTGCGGGTGCAGGGGATTGCGGCACGGTTGCAGGCGGCAGGCGTGCGCCCCGGCGATCTGGTCGGCGTCTCGCTGCGGCCGGGGATCGGGCTGGTGGCGGCGGTTCTTGGCATCCTGCGCGCGGGCGCGGCCTATGTGCCGCTGGACCCGGATTATCCCGCCGACCGGCTGGCCATTGCCATCGAGGATACCGGCCTTGCCCATGTCATCACCGATGGCGCGGCGGCGCTGCCCGCCCATGTGACGCCCCATCCGCCCGAAGGCAGCGGCGCCGTGCCGCTGCCCGCGTTCGACCCCGACCGCATCGCCTATGTCATCTTCACCTCGGGGTCTACCGGGCGGCCCAAGGGCGTGCCAATCCCGCATCGCGGGCTGGGCAATTACCTCGATCACGTCGCGGAGGCCTATTTTGGCTCTGGCCCGCTGATGGCGGGGGTGGTCAGCACCTCGCTGAATTTCGACGCTACGGTGACCTCGCTCCTGGGGCCGCTGGCCGCCGGGCGGCGGGTCGATGTGCTGGCAGGGGAACTGATCCCAGCGCTGGCGGCGCGGGCCTTCGGGGCGGAGCCGCTGTTGTTCAAGGTCACGCCCGCCCATGTCGCCGCCTTATTGGCACACGGGCAGGGGCGGCAGGCCGCGACGCCGCATCTGTTCATTGTCGGGGGCGAGCAACTGCCCGCGCCGACGGTGGCGCGGCTGCTGGATCTGCTGCCGGCTGCGCGGGTGATCAACGAATATGGCCCGACCGAAACCGTCGTTGGCTGTGCGGTGGCCTGGGCCGAACAGGGCCAAGTGCCGGAACATGGCGGCGCCATGGTGATTGGCCGCGCGATCCGGGGCATGCGCCTGTCGGTGCGCCGCACGGATGGCAGCCTGGCGGCCTGGGGGGAAACCGGCGAGCTGGTGATTGGCGGCATTGGCGTGGCGCCGGGCTATCTGCATCGTCCGGACCTCAGCGCCGAACGCTTCCGCCCCGATGCAGCGGGTGAGATCAGCTATCATACCGGCGACCGGGCGCTGCGGCTGCCCTCGGGCGATCTGGTGTTTCTGGGCCGCAACGACGACCAGATCAAGCTCAAGGGCTACCGGATCGAGCCGGGCGAGATCGAGGCCGCGATCCTGCGCCGCCCCGATGTCGCGGCGGCGGCTGTGGTGGTGCGGGGCGAGCATCTGCTGGCCTATATCGCACCCGAAGGGGTGGATCGTGCGGCGCTGGAGGCGCATCTGGCGGCGACCCTTCCCGCCCATATGCGGCCCGCGCGTCTGATCGCCTGCGCGGCGCTGCCGCTCTCGCCCTCGGGCAAGGTGGACCGTGCGGCGCTGCCCGCGCCGGAGGTGGCGCAGCCTGTTGCCGCAGCGCCCGCCACGCAGACACTGGCGCATCTGTCACAGGTCTTTGCCGAGGTGCTGGGGCAGGAGATCCCGCCTGACCTGCATTTCTTCGATGCAGGCGCGGGGTCGCTGGCGCTGATGCGGGTGCATGGGCTGCTGCGGGATGTGGCGCCCGATCTGGCCATGGTGGATTTCTTCCGCTTCCCGACGCTTGCGGACCTCGCCGCCCATATCGACCAGACGGCGGCGCCAGTGGCGCCCGCGCCGGTGCTGCGTGCGCGGACCGAGGGGCGTATCGCGATCATCGGCATGGCAGTCGGCCTGCCTGGTGCCGCCGATCTGGCCGCCTTTGCCGCGCTGATCCGCTCGGGCGCCGAGGCGATCCGTGTCACGCCGTCTGACCGGCCCGGCCATGTGAACGCGGTTTCCATGCTAGACCGCCCGGCCGGGTTCGACCCCGGATGTTTCGGGCTGAGCCCGCGCGACGCCCTGTTGATGGACCCGCAGCAACGCCAGTTGCTGATGGGTGCGGTGCAGGCGCTGGATCATGCCGGGATCGACCCAGCTTTGGCCGGGCCTGTCGGCCTTGTGCTTTCCAGCAGCGAAAGCAGCTATTACCGTGCCTTGCTGCGCGATACGGCGCATGGCATCGGCGATGCGGCGCTGGCGATGATCCATGAAAAGGATTTCCTCGCCACCCGCATCGCGCATCTTCTGGGCCTGCATGGCCCGGCGCTGACCGTGCAGACCGCCTGTTCCAGCTCGCTCGTCGCGGTGCATCAGGCCTGTGGCCTGTTGCGCAATGGCGAGGCCGAGGTCTGCATCGCGGGCGGCGTGGCCGTCGATCTGGAGGCGGCGGCGGGCTATGGCTGGCAGGAGGGGCATATCCATTCCGCCGATGGCCATTGCGCGCCCTTCTCGGATCAGGCGAAGGGCACGGTTCCGGCAAGCGGCTGGGGCCTTCTGGTGCTGAAACCGCTGGCGGCGGCCGAGGCGGCGGGTGACCGCATCCTTGGCGTGATCGAGGGCAGCGCCATCAACAATGACGGGCGGCGCAAGGCCGGTTTCGCCGCGCCTTCGGTGCAGGGCCAGCAGGCGGTGATTGCGGCGGCACTGGCAGCGGCGGGGGCCGGGCCATCCGACATCGGCTATATCGAGGCGCATGGCACCGCCACGGCACTTGGCGACCCGATCGAGGTCGAGGCGCTGGCGGGGGTGTTCACCGGACAACCGGCCGGGGCCATCGGTCTGGGTTCGGTCAAAAGCCAGATCGGCCATCTGGGGGCCGGGGCCGGGGTCGCGGGGCTGATCCGCGCGGTTCTGGGCCGGATGCAGGGCAGCCTGCCGCCGACCCATGGCTTTACCGCGCCGCATCCGGCGCTGGATTTCACGCGCCTGCCTTTCGCCGTGGCGCGTCACCTGCGCCCATGGCCTGCGGATCGCCCGCTGGCCGGGGTGTCGAGCTTTGGCATCGGCGGCACCAATGCGCATGTCGTGCTTGGTCCGGCGCCGGAACGGCGGCCCGCCCTGCCGTCGCCCCTGCATCTGCTGTGCCTTGCCGCGCATTCCGAAACCGCGCTGCGGGCGCGGATGATGGCGGTGGCCGATCACCTCGCCGGAGGGGGCGATCTGGCGGCCGTGGCGGCGGGTCTGCGGCGCGGGCTGCGCGATGGCCTGCCGTGGCGCGCGGCGGTCGTCGCGGATACGGCAGATGCCGCCGTGGCAGGGCTGGATCTGGCGCAGCCCCGGCGCGTTACCGACTGGTCCGGCACGGTGCCGCAGACGGCCGAGGCGCTGGCCCACGCCTGGGCCGAGGGGATGCCGTCCCGGCATCTGCCCCCGGCGGCGGGTATCGCGGCCTGGGATCTGCCGCCCTATGCTTTCGACCTGACGGATTATATCCATCCCGCGCTGTCGGGCGAGGCTTCGCCCGCGCGGCTGCCTTTCGAGGATTGGTTCCTGCAACCCGTCTGGCGGCGCTGCGCCGCCGTGCCCGTTGCGGCAAAGCGGCCGGTTTGCCGGCCGGGCACCCCGTTGCCCGAGGCGTCCGAACTGGTGCTGGATCTGCGCGACAGCCCCGATCCGGCCTCGGCGCTGCTGGCCCTGCTGGGGGCCGAGGGGCGGCGCCTGCGTGACGCGGGGGGGATGCTCTGGGTTCTGGTCAGTGGGGCTTTCGGGCCAGAGGGCACCACCGATCCCGACCGCGCAATGCTGGCCGGGCTGATGCGGGCGGCGGCGGCGGAACTGCCGGGGTTGCGGCTGGGTCTGGTGGATGGGGCGGCGCCCGATCTGCTGCCCCCCGCCGATCCCGCGCCCTTCCGCCAGATCGCCCTGCGCGGGGGCCGCGTGTTCGAGGCGGCGCTGATGTCCGCCGAAACGACCCCCGACTCCGACCTGCCGCCGGGGCTTTATGTGATGACCGGCGGCAGTGGCGGCATGGCCAGCGCCATGGCCGAGGCGCTGACCACCGATCCGGGGCGCGAGGTCTGGCTGCTGTCGCGGCGCGGAACCGGGGTTCAGGGGCCGCGCATCCGGCATATCGCGGCGGATGTGACCGATGACACCGCCATGGCCGCGCTCGCCGCCGATCTGGCGGGGCAGGGGCGGCGCCTTGCCGGGGTGATCCATGCCGCCGGTCTGGCCGGGGGCCGGGCGCTGCCGCTGTTGCAGCCCGAAGCTTTCGCCACGACGCTGTCGCCCAAACGCGACGGCGCGCGGGCGATCCTTCGGCATCTGGCGCCGCTGACCGACGGGTTCATCCTGCTCTGTTCCTCGCTTTCCGCGCAGCGGCCCGCGCCGGGGCAGGCGGATTATGCCGCCGCGAATGCCTGGCTGGACGGGTTTGCCGACAGTCAGCCGGGCGGGGCGGGGCCAAAGGTGATCTCGGTCGGCTGGCCGGCCTGGCAGGGCACGGGCATGTCGGCGCGGCTGGAAGGTCGCATGGCCGATCTGGCCGGGCGGCTGGAGGCGGGGGCGATCTCGGTCGGGGAGGGCATGCAGGTGCTGCGCCGCGCCGTGGCGCTTGGCCTGCCGCACCTGATGGTGGCGCCGCTGCCGCCCGACCTGCCCATGCTGCTGGACCCCGAGCCGCCGCGCGCGCCTGCCGCGCCCGATCTGGCGCAGATCTTCGCCGGGTTCCTCGGGGTCGATCGCGCCGATCCCGAGGCCTCTTTCTTCGATCTGGGCGGGGATTCCCTGCTGGCGCTCGATCTGCTGGACGCGGTGGAGCAGCAACTGGGCATAAAGCCGCCCGCAGCGCTGTTGTCGGGGCGGTTGAGCCTGCGCGATCTGGCGGCGGCATTGGCCCCGGCGGCGGAAGCGGTAAAGGATGCCCCGATATGCCTGCGCCCCGGCGCGGCGCCGCCTTTGGTGCTGCTGCATCCGGTGGGCGGCGATGTCGCCTCTTACCGCGCGCTGGCACAGGCGATGCGGGGGGGCGCGGCGGTGCTGGCGCTGGATGATCCGGCTTTCCACAGCGCCGATCTACCGGAAGCCACCTTGCGCGAACAGGCCAGCGCGTTGCTGGCGCGGCTGCCGGACGGGCCGGTCTGGCTGGGCGGCTGGTCCTATGGCGGGGTGCTGGCCTGCGAAATGGCGGCGCAGGCGCCTGACCGCGTGCTGGGCCTCGCCCTGATCGACCCGCCGTCCCCGCATCAGGCCGACCGGCCGGAGGAGGGCGATTTTCTGGCCGAGATCACCCATCGCCGCGCGCTTGGCCTCGCAGGCGGCGGAGAGCCCGCGGCGCAACCCTATCTTCAGGCACTGTCCCGCGTCTGGGCCCGCAATGTCCGGGCGCTGGCCAGCCATCTGCCGGAGGCGCCGCTGCATTGCCCGGCCCGTCTGTGGCTGGCGGAGGGGCAGGGCCAGATCGACCTGCGCCGCGCGGCGTGGGAGGCGCTGCTGCCCGGCCTTGCCACCACGGTCCTGCCCGGCGATCACTTCTCGGTTCTTCAGGGGGCAGGGGCCGTGACGCTGGCCGAAGGGATTGCGCAACTGATGACCACGGCCAGCAGGAGCGCAGCGGAATGACCGGGCATCTGTCCTTTAACGCGGCCGACAACCTCGATGCCGCTGAAATCGACCGGATAAATGCCGACTTCTACGGTCGCTTCAACTATCCCTGGCGCGCGCTGAGCCTGACGGGCCATGCCGACCCCACCTTCGCCCCGCGCTTCCTCTGTCAGGAGGCCGGGGATTTCGACGGCGCGGCACTGCCCCCGGACGGCGAGATCTGGGTCGCGGGCTGCGGCACCAATCAGGCGGTCATCACTGCGCTCCGCTTTCCGGGCGCGCGGGTGCTGGGCACCGATCTTTCCGCGCGGTCGCTGGCGCTGGCCGAGGCGTCGGCCCGCGATCTGGGGCTGACCAACCTGCGGCTGGAACAGGCGAGCCTGAACGATGCCCCGCATGAGGCGCGCTTTGATCACGTCATCTGTACCGGCGTCATCCACCACAATGCCGAACCGGCGCAACCGCTGGCACGGCTGGCGCGCGCGCTGAAGCCGGGCGGCGTGATGGAGCTGATGGTCTACAACTACTATCACCGCATCCAGACCACCGCCTTTCAGAAGGCGATCCGCCTGCTGTCGGGGGCCGGGGGGCGCGGCGGGCTGATCGAGGCGGAACTGCCGATGGCGCAGGAAATGGTGGCGGATTTTCCGCTGCCCGGCACCATGGCCGATTTCCTTGCCGCGCAGCGGGGCCTGCCGGAACCGGCGGTGGCGGATTCGCTGCTTCAGCCGGTGGAATTCAGTTATTCCGTCGAAACCCTTGCCGCGCTTTGTGCCGGGGCAGGGCTGGTGCTGTGGCAGCCTTGCGTGAACCAGTTCGACCGGCTGTCAGGCCAGTTCGGATGGGAGCCGCCGCTGACCGGCGCCTCTGCCGCCGCCTTTAACCGGCTGCCGGATCTGGAACGCTGGCAGGTGGCGAACCTGCT
Source organism: Gemmobacter sp. LW-1 (assembly GCF_001303875.1). NCBI lineage: Bacteria > Pseudomonadati > Pseudomonadota > Alphaproteobacteria > Rhodobacterales > Paracoccaceae > Gemmobacter > Gemmobacter sp. LW-1. Next base: position 18,219 of record NZ_LJSC01000024.1, read on the forward strand.
GATGCAGGAGCGGTCGCCGATGCTGTGGTTCTACATCGGCCACGGGCCGAAGCGCCGCACGCGGGCCGAGGTGAATGCCGATTTCCTGCGTCGCAGCTTTGCCCCGGCGCGGTGCGAAGTGGTGTCGCATGTGTTGGGGCCGGAGGGGCATTATCAGCCCAGCCCGCGCCGCGCCGC
>NZ_LJSC01000025.1:0-114868 GCF_001303875.1 Gemmobacter sp. LW-1
CACATCGGCTCACACAAGACCGGGACAACCACCCTGCAAAGCGCCCTGAAGGCTGCGGGGTGCGGAAATCGCATTCGCGGGCTCTGCCATCGCCGGTTCGGGTGCGGCCATTGCTGGGGCCATGACCGGCGGCTCGATCCGCAGGCCACGACGGTTCAGCGCCGGTTCACGGCGGGCAATCGCGGCTTGCAGCGGCGTCATATGCGGCTGCGGCGCAGCCACACCCTTGCCATGCCGCACGCGGCTGCGGATCACGTCAGAGATGCGGGCCTTGATCCGGTCTTCCGGGGCCAGATCGGCCTCGGGCATTGCGGCCTGCATCACCGGCAGTTCGGGCATCGGATCAGGCTCTACCACCCGGCGCAGACGGCCCAGCAGCCCTTCCTTCCGGCGCGGCGCGGGCGCCTCCATCTGAGGTGCTGCAAGACGAGCCGGCGCACGGCCTACCCCGCCGCCCAGCTTGGCCGGAGCGCCGAAGTCCGGCACGAAACCATCATCCTCATCGGCTTCCAGCAGATCATTCTCGACCGGCAGATGCATCGGCAGCGTCGGCTGGAGATCGGCGCGGATGACACGATTGCGGCGGGCGGCTCCGCCCGGCATCGACAGGGCCGCAGGGGCCATCATCGCGGGCTGCATCTGCGGCGGAGGTTCGGCAAGCCGTGCCGATTGGGCCTCTGCCCGACGCTGGCGTTGCCGCGCCTGGGCCGCCTGTGCCGCGCGCGCCGCACCAGCGGTTCCGCGGCCCGCCCAGACCATGATCTGCGAATAGGCCATCACGCTGCCCAGGGCGAGGAAATGCCGCAGCACGCGCAGCTCTTCTGCGTCAAAGCCGGTGACGAACAGCAGCATACCCAGCAGCGCCAGCCCGGAGATGAGCGACATGACCTTCAGCCCGAACGTCGCTTTCACCGGCGCGACGCCCAGCATCGCCCCGAGCACGGTATCTCCGAACAGCCCGCCGATGCCAAAGGCATGCGGCCAGTCGGCACCCGGCACATGGGTCGCGGCAAAGACCGAGGCCATGGCCACAGCAATCAGGGCGAAGACCACGCGGCCCACAGCACGTTCGGCACCGCGATGCAGCACGAAGCGCATACCCCAGGCGAACAGGATCAGCGGGATGGCCCAGGCCCCCTTGCCAGTAATGATCATCAGGGTCGAGGCGATAGCCGCGCCGATCCCACCCAGCCAGTTGCGCACAGGCTGATCGGTGGCGACCATCCAGCCCGGATCCTCGGGCGAGTAGCTCAGCAGCATGACGGTGAACAGCAGCGCGGCGGCGATCAGGCCCAGCCCGATCAACTCGCGCGCGCGGCGCTCCAGCGCGGCCTGGGTGTTCGGGTCCACCAGCGGATCACGTTGACGCATCTGATACAAAGCCATCTGCCACCTCAGCCGTAAATGCAGTCGCGCAGCTTCGTCAGGCCGCGTTCCGTTTCGTCTTTTGGCGCCACCAAAGCGACGCGGATATAGGGCTTGCCCGGATTCTGCCCGCCGACATCGCGCGACAGATAGGCGCCCGGCAACACCCGCACGCCCGTCTCGGTCCAGAGCTTCAGCGCCGCCGCCTCGCCATCCTCGACCGGCAGCCAGAGGAAGAACCCGCCTTCGGGCGATTGATAGCCCTGCATGCCGCCGAAGATCCGGTCGGCCAGCGCGAATTTCTCCTGATACAGCGCGCGCGAAGCGGCCACATGCGCCTCGTCACTCCAGGCGGCTTCCGCCACGCGCTGCAAGGGCAGCGGCAGTGGCGCACCGGCAAAGGCCCGCAGCTTGCGCAGACGCTCCATGCTTTGCGGCCCGGCGGCCACGAAACCCGACCGCAGACCGGGCAGGTTTGACCGTTTTGACAGCGAATGAAAGGCCAGCACCCGTTCGGGATCGGCACCCACCTCGGCCGCGACCTCAAGGATGCCGGGCGGCGGGCTGTTGCGCCAGATCTCGGAATAGCATTCATCCGCGAAAATCTGGAAATCATGCTTCTCAGCCAGCGCGAGCAGGGTTTTCCAGTAGTCGCGGCTGGCCACCGCGCCCTGCGGATTGGCGGGCGAGCAGATATAGGCGACTGTCACCCGGTCCAGCAGATCGGCAGAAAGCCCTGCGAAATCCGGCAGATGGCCAGTCGCAGCGGTGGCTGGCACATAGACCGGCTCCGCCCCCACAGTCAGCGCCGCCACGGCATAGACCTGATAGAACGGGTTCGGCATCAGCACCACGGGCTGCTTGCCGTTCTTGGTTTCCGGGCACAGCGCGATACAGGCGTTGAACAGCCCCTCGCGCGTGCCGTTCAGCACCATGAAACGATCCGCCCCCAGCGCCACACCATAGCGCCGCTGCACCCAGCCAGAAATAGCGGCCAGCAGTTCGGGCGTGCCGTCATTCGGCGGATAGACCGAGAAGCCGTCCAGATTCGCCGCCAGAATCGGCCCGACGAAATCGGGCATCGCATGTTTCGGCTCGCCGATCGTCATGGCGACCGGCGCCCCGCCGGGGGGCAAATGATCCAGCAATTTCCGCAGACGCGGAAACGCATAATCCGGCAGGTTCGAGAACCGCTCAGGAAACGCCATTGGTATACTGCCTCATCTCGGGGTCATATCGCCCCGTTTGCGATGAGGATAGCGGGCAAGCCCTGCCCGGTCCAGTAGATCGTGACACAATCGGTTGTATGTGCCGGGCGAATGTGACTTTTGCGCCCTCAGCCCAGCGCGCGTTCCACCGCGGCGCCCAGCCGCAGCAGGCGTTCCTCCTGCATCGCGGGGCCCATCAGCGAAATCCCGCAGGACGGCTGGCCAGTCGGAAGGGTCAGCACGCACAGGCCCAGCACGTTACCGATGCGGGTATTGCGCAGCGCCAGCAGGTTTTCAGAGGTGAAATAGGCGTGATCTTCCATCAGCCGCTTCGCATCTGGCGGCAGGATGGGCGAGGTCGGGATCAGCACGGCATCGAAACCGCCAACCCGGCGCTCCCAGATCTTGCGCAGATCCTCCAGCCGCCGCCAGGCCGCGATATAGGCTGTCGCCGTGACCGCAGCACCGGCCCGGAAACGCTCCAGCACCGGAGGAAACATCTTGTCCGGCGCCGCCTCGATGGTCTTGCCCCAGATTGCATAGGCTTCGGGCGTGAAGAGGTCGGCAGCCAGCCGCATCGCCTCGGCCACTTCCGGGGCATCGAACTCGTCGATGGTGGCGCCTGCATTGGCCATGCGGCGCAATGCCCCGTCAAACCCCTGAGCCGGCGCGTCGCGCAGATCATCCAGCGCCACGGTTTTCAGCACGCCGAAACGGGCGTTGGTGAGACTCGCTCCGTTCAGATCCGCCGCACGACGGGCTGACAGGACAGAAAGGATCAGCGCGCAATCCTCCACCGTCGTCGCCAGCGGGCCGACCGTATCGAAACGGTCGCACAGCGGCACCACCCCCTTGGTCGACAGCCGGCCATGCGTGGTTTTCAGCCCGACCAGATCGTTCCAGGCCGCTGGCACCCGCACCGACCCGCCGGTATCCGAGCCGATGGCAGCAGGCGCCAGCCCGAAGGCCACCGAAGCCGCCGCGCCCGAGGATGACCCGCCCGGCACCGCATCGGGGAAGTTGATGCAGGGCGGCGTTGCCGTCACCGGGTTCAGCCCGAGGCCGGAAAACGCCAGTTCCGTCATATGTGTCTTGCCCAGACAGACCAGACCCTGCGTCGTCGCTCCATGCAGAAGCTCGGCATCCGTATCCGGCACCCGGCCCTTCAGCAGCGCCGATCCGGCCTCGCAAGGCACGCCCGCCGCATCGAAATTGTCTTTCCAGCTCAGCGGCACGCCATCCAGCGGGCCGATGCGGGTTCCGGCGCGCGCACGACCGACTGCGGAAACTGCGGTGGAGCGCGCCCGGTCCGCCGTCGTGCGGGCATAGATGCGCTTCGCATCAGGGTGGCGGGCGATGGCGTCGAGGAAAGCCTCGGTCAGGTCAACCGGGTTGATTTTTCCCGCGTCGATTGCCCGTCCCAGATCCGCCGCACTGCGCCCGAGCCATTTGTCCATCATCGCCGCAAACTCCGCTGTTTGGCGCAGGCTAGCGACGCAACGGCGCATGGACAATCCCGCTTGGCGCGCCATATTGGGCGCATGATGCCGGATACCGATATTCTGATCGCGGGCGGCGGGCTGAACGGCCCCGCGCTGGCCCTTGCACTGGCCCGCGGCGGGCTGCGTGTCACCGTGGTGGACAGTCGCCCCGCCCCCGCGCGGGCCGAAGCCGGGTTCGACGGCCGCGCCTATGCGCTGGCGCTGGCGTCGAAACGCCTGCTGATGGCAACCGGCGTCTGGCCGCGCATCGCGCAAAGCCAGCCGATCCTCAAGATCAGGGCCAGTGATGGCGAGGCGGGGCAAGGCGCCGCGCCCTGGGTGCTGGGATTCGATTCGGCCGAGCTTGAGGAAGGCCCGATGGGCTTCATGGTCGAGGACCGGCATCTTTATGCGGCCTTCCTGGAAGCCATGCGGGACGAACCCCGCATCACGTTGCTGTCGGGTGAAACCGTCACCGCACAGGAGGCGTGGGCACAGGGCATTACTGTCACACTCGCCTCGGGTCAGCGGCTGAGCGCACGGCTGCTGGCAGGTTGCGACGGGCGGCAATCAGGCACCTGCGCCCGCGCCGGTATCCGACGCACAGGCTGGGGCTATGGGCAGACCGCGCTTGTCACCGCGATCCGGCATGAAAAGCCGCATGAAGGGGTGGCGCATCAGTTCTTCATGCCCTCCGGCCCGCTGGCCATCCTGCCCTTGGCGGGCGGCCACCATTCCAGCATCGTCTGGAGCGAGGCCGACGCGACCGCACGCGCCATACAGGCACTGGACGATGAAGGCTATCTGACCGCGCTGCGTCCGCGCTTCGGCGATTTTCTGGGCGAGATCGCACTGGCGGGCGCCCGCTTCACCTATCCGCTGAACCTGACGCTGGCCACCAGCTTCATCGCGCCGCGCGTGGCACTGGTGGGCGATGCCGCGCATGGCGTGCATCCGATTGCCGGTCAGGGGCTGAACCTCGGCCTGCGCGATGTGGCCGCGCTGGCGCAGGTGGTCATCGAGGCGCATCGGCGGGGCGAGGATTTTGGCAGCCTGACGACGCTCGACGCCTATCAACGCTGGCGGCGGTTCGATTCCACGACGCTGGCGCTTGGCATGGATACGGTCAACCGGCTGTTTTCCAACAGCAATCCACTTCTGCGGCTGGGGCGCGATCTGGGGCTTGGCGCGGTGAACGCCCTGCCCGGCCTGCGGCGCGGTTTCATGCGGCAGGCGGCGGGGCTGACAGGCGATCTGCCAAAACTCCTGGACGGGAAGCCGATCTGAGGATCAGTCCAGCGCGCGGGCTTCCGAGACCAGCATGATCGGGATGCCGTCGCGCACAGGAAACGCCAGCCGCGCGGCCTTGGATATCAGTTCCTGCCGCTCGGCATCCCAGGTCAGTTGCGCCTGCGACATCGGGCAGACCAGCGCCTCCAGCATCCGCCGTTCGGGGGTGTTCTGATCGGTCATTGCAGACGCTCTCCTTCCGTGCCGCCGCGCAGGGCGATTTCCATCAACGTCACCAGCGTTTCGCGTCGCGTGGGCAGCGAGGGGGCCTCCAGCAGCGCCTGCTTGTCCGCCGGCTCGAACGGACACAGCATCGACAGCGAATTGACCAGCAATTCGGCCTCGGCCTCCTTCAGGCTGCCCCAGTCGGAAGACAGGCCCTGACTTTGGAAATACCGCGCCAGCAGATCCAGAAAGCCGTCGCGGTCAAAACCCGGATCGGTTTCCGCCGCACCAAGATCGCGGGCGAAGGGCGCCCAGTCCACCGCCCAGCGGCGATAAGGCTGAAAACCCTGCACCTCTTCCCGCAGGCGGAAGCGCGACACCCCCGAAAGGGTGATCATATAGCGTCCGTCCTCGGTTTCGGAAAACCCGGTCAGGCGACCAGCGCAGCCGATGGCATGCAGACGCGGTACCCCGGCCCGCGGCACCTCGCGGGGCTGGACCATCCCGATCAACCGCTGTTCGGTCTTCATGCAATCGGTCAGCATCGCCAGATAACGCGGCTCGAAGATATGCAGCGGCAAACGGGCCCGCGGCAGAAGCAGCGCGCCCGGCAGCGGAAAGACCGGGATCAGGTCGGGCAGGTCGGCAGCTTTGATCATGGCCATCAAACTAGGCCGCGCGGCAGGTCAGGCAAATATCATCGACGAAAGTTTGCGCCGCCCCTTCAGCACGATGGGGTCTTGCGGCTTCAGCGCGTCGAAGATGGTGAAAAGCTGGGCACGCGCGGCACCGTCATTCCATTCGCGGTCCCGGCGGAACAGGTCCAGCAACTCGTCCACCGCCTCGTCCACCTTGCCCGAGGCATTCAGCGCCACCGCCAGATCAAAGCGCGCCTGATGATTGTCGGGATTGGCCTCGACCGCCGCGCGCAGCTCCGCCTCCGGGCCCGCATTGGCAGCCTGCTTGGCAAGCTCGATCTGCGCCCGAGCCGCCTCGACCTCCTTGGCGTGGGCGATCTTCGCGGGCACACCGGCAAGGAATGCCTCGGCCTGTTCGATATTGCCCGCCGCCATATGCGCACGGATCAACCCGCCATAGGCGGCCGCATTCTCCGGCTCCTCGCCCAGAATCGCGGCAAAGATTTCGGCCGCACCGACGGCATCGCCATCGGTCAGCGATTGTTCCGCCATCTCCAGCGCCTCGCCCAGACCGCCGTCACCTGCCATGGCGGCAACGCGCTCGATAAACTTGGTCAGCTCCGACCCCGGCAGCGCGCCCTGAAAGCCATCGACCGGCTGGCCCTGCCAGAAGGCATAGACCGTGGGGATCGACTGGATACGCAATTGCCCCGCGATCATCTGGTTTTCATCAACGTTGATCTTGACCATCCTGACCCGGCCCTTGGCCGCGGTCACAGCCGCCTCAAGCGCGGGGCCAAGCTGTTTGCATGGGCCGCACCACGGCGCCCAGAAATCGACGATCACCGGCACTTCGCGGCTTGTGTCGATCACATCGGCCATGAAGGTGGCTTCCGACGAATCCTTGATCAGATCGGCCCCGGCGGGGGCGGTCTTTTGGGAATCCAGTCCGAACATCGCGTCCTCGTGTCTTGCAGCTTTGCCCCTATATGGGCGCAGTGCCGCAAAAGGCCAAGGGGAATTGCATTTCCTGCGTCCGGCACTAGCCTGCCGGAAAAGCGGAGAGTGCGATGCCCGTTCTGATGACCTTCGGCGACAGCAATACCCACGGTTCGCCCCCGATGACCGACCGCGTGAGCTATCATCGCTTCGGCCCGGATGTCCGCTGGCCGCGCCGGGCGCTGGCGGCACTGGGGCCGGAGTGGGAACTGGTGGAGGAAGGTCTGCCAGGCCGCACCGCGCAATTCGACGACCCATGCATGGACGGGCTGATGAACGGTCATCCGGCGCTGCGGCAGGCGCTGCAAAGCCACGGGCCGCTGGATGTGCTGACCATCATGCTGGGCACCAATGATGTGAAAACCCGCTTCGGCGCCAGCCCCGAAACGGTAATGGGCGGCATCGCCGGGCTGCTGGACCTTGCGCTCGGGGTCGAGATGCAGGCCCGGCATGGTGGCTTCCGCGTGCTGCTGATCTGCCCGCCGCCGGTGCTGGAAACCGGCGTCCTCGCGCCGGATTTCTGGGGTGCCCGCACCAAATCTCTGGCCCTGCCCCCACTCTACCGCGCGCTCGCCACCTCTCGCGGGGCAGCCTTTCTGGACGCAGGGGAGGTGATCAGCGTCAGCCCGGTCGATGGCGTGCATTTCGAGGCAGAGGCCCATGCGGCTCTGGGCGAAGCCGTGGCCGAAAGAGTGGCGGCGCTGGTGTGAGAACTTGCCCGATGCGACGGGCAGGCTCGCGAACGACGCCTTGTCCGGTGCCGGAAATTTCATCTGACAGGCTCGTTCCCCCGCAGTAAGCTGCAATCATGGGTTTCAGGGCTGCCTTGTTTCGACTGTTGGCTGTCACCGTCTTTATGGCGGCTGTCGGCCTGTCGCCCGGCGCGGTGTCCATCGCCAATGCGATGCCACAGCCGCAGAGGGCGCAGGCCATGACCACCCCCGATTGCCACAGCATGACCGCTGACAGGATGAATGAAACCTGTCGCCAGCATTGTCTGGGCCAGACGGTGATGACCGAAGCCTTCGCGCCGCCTGGCCTGGTGCAGCGTGTCGTGCCGTTCGAACCGGCGCCGGTTCTTGCCCTTGCAGCCTCCACCGGCCCCGAACCGGAAGGCAAGCCACCACGCCTTTGACTCCTGTCCCAAAGTCCCACTTTTGACCGGAGATCAAGATGACCCGATTTTCCCGCCGCGGCTTCATGGCCGCCTCTGCGGCTATGGCCGCTTCGCTTGCAGTGCCCGCCCGGCTGCGTGCCGCCACCGCCCCGCTGTCGCTGACCGCCACCACGCGCGTAATCGAGGTTGGCGGTCGCGCGGCCACCGTCATGGGGCTGATGAATGCCCAGGGCGGCCTTGGCCTGACGCTCGACACTGATCAACGCTTTCGCGTCGATCTGACCAACGCGCTGCCGGTCGAGACGATCATCCACTGGCACGGCCAGATCCCCCCGAATGCGCAGGATGGCGTGCCCAACACCAACCCGATGCTGAAACCGGGCGAGACCCGTGGCTATGACTACACGCCCCGCCCCGGCACCTTCTGGATGCACAGCCATCTGCCAGAGCAGGAAATCGGTCTTCTGGCCGCACCGCTGATCCTGCGCAGCGCCGAGGATCTGCGCGCCGACCGGCAAGAGGTGGTGATGTTCCTGCACGACTTCGCTTTCCGTTCGCCGGAAGAAGTGCTGGCAGAGGTAACGGGCGGCATGGCGATGGATCATGGCAGCATGAACCACGGCGCGCCGGCTGGCATGGATCATTCCGCCATGGGGCACGGCAGCATGGGGACCATGGGCGAGATGAGCGGTATGGCTGACATGGCCATGGACCTCAACGATTTCAACTTCGACGCCTATCTGGCCAATGACCGCACGCTGGACGACCCAGAGGTCATCGCCGTCGAACCGGGCGGGCGCATCCGGCTACGGGTCATCAACGGTGCCTCGATGACCGCTTTCTGGGTGGATACCGGCACCCCGGCCCGGCTGGTCGCGGTGGATGGCGAGCCGGTGCAGCCTCTTTCCGGCGACCGCTTTTCCATCGCCCCGGCACAGCGGCTGGATATCGAGATCAACCTGCCCGCCGATGGTGCCGCACTGCCCATACTCGCCCTGCGCGAAGGCGCGCGCGAACGCACCGGCATCGTTCTGGCCCCGAAGGGCGCCGCAATCCCCCGGATGGCCACGCTTTCCGACGAGGCGCATCCGCCGGTTTCCGGCGACATGCGGCAGGAATTGGCCTTGCGTGCCGTAACCTCGCTCCCCGAGCGCCCGGTGCAGAACCGGCAGATGGTCATGCTGGGCGGCGCGATGCAGCCCTATGTCTGGACGATCAATGACCAGACATGGGACAACCGGACCCCGGTCGCCGCGAAAAACGGCGAGAGGGTGGAACTGATGTTCCATAACATGTCGATGATGGCACATCCGATGCATCTGCATGGCCATGTGTTTCAGGTGGTCGAGGTCAACGGCACCCGTTTCGCGGGTGCGCTGCGCGATACGGTGCATGTGCCCGCCATGGGCAGCGTGACCATCGCCTTTGACGCGGGTGAGGTCGCGCCTTGGATGCTGCATTGTCACCACATGGGCCATCTGGCGACCGGAATGATGACGGAACTCGCGGTCTCCGCCTGAGCCGCCTCAGCCGCCGATCCACCCTGCGTGGGTCGGCGGCTGCGCGGGATCGTCATAAACCCGCCAGTCGATCCCGCCACCGTCAAGCCGCATCACCACAGTGGCCAGCGTGTTCTCCTCATCCGGGTCGCGCGGGTCGCTGCGGCGGATCGGCAGGCCCGGCCCGGCGGCATCGGCCAGCACCGCCAGCGGATCGCCAGCCAGCAAAGCCTCAGCCCGCGCCTGCCGGTCTGCGGAAGACCGGGTGATATATTGCGATGCCAGCCCGCCTGGATGGTGCAGCGCGTGATTGGCATGGGCGAAGGGCGCAGTCACCTCCTGCGCGGACAGCGCCCCGCCGCCATATTCCACAGACCAGAGCCGCCCGCTGGCGGCCTCGCCCAGCCCGATGTGAAAGCCGCCAGAGTTCGCGCTTTCCAGAAGCGCCACCGCATCTGCCGCTGTGGCGCAGGCCAGCATCGCCCGGCCCAGAACCATGCGTGGCACCGCAGGCTCCACCCCTTGCAGGCGGATGTTGTTCACCGTCATCCCCAGCCCCGCGTCGGTCATCGCGAAAGTATGGCCTGGAATGGACCCCGGATAGCAGAAGCTGACGAACCGCGGCGCACCCTCTGGCGCCAGATCAGCCAGAAAACACTGGCCGCGCAGGCTGGGGTAGCCGTCTTCGTTATGCGCCATAACCGCCGGGGTGCCGGGGCGCAGGACCGAGGTGCAGCCCTCGGCTTCAGCAAACGGCGGCAGCGCGGCGAGGATGTCCCCCCGGCACTGCCAGGAGAAAACCTCGGCGAAAGACAGGTCCAGCCCTTCGGCCAGCCCCTCGATCTCAGCCCAGATCGCCGGAAAGCAGTTGCGCACGGTTTCCGCCATCCGGGCGCGGCGGCCTGCGTGTACCGGATCGACCACCTCGCGCCAGAAGGGGTTGCCGCGCAGATGGGTCAGCACTGCCGCCCGCCCGATCTCGCGCGGGGTGCCTTGGGCTTTCAGTTGACCGAGTGTCATGCTGCCTCCTGTTTTCTGCCATCGAAGCCGGAGGACTGGCGGATGACAAGCCCTGCTGCGGTTAACCGCCCGTTTACGAGTCGGGGCGCAAGCTGGCGGCATGACCAGATCCCGCGCCTTCGCCGAAGCTCCCCTGCCCCTTTTCGCCCCGTCAGGCGACGAGGATGAGGCGACAGGTGCGGCCCTGCCGGGGCGCTTGCCCTCGTATATTGCCGACCACCGCAAACGCCTGCGCGCACGGTTCATGGAGGGCGGCGCCACCGCCCTGCCGGATTACGAATTGCTGGAACTTCTGCTGTTTCGTGCCATCCCCCGGCAGGATGTGAAGCCGCTGGCCCGGCTGCTGATGGAAACCTTCGGCGATTTCAACCGCGTGATTGCCGCCCCGGTGCCGCGTCTTCTGGCAGTGAAAGGGGTGGGAGAGGCGGTGGTGCAGGAATTGAAGATCGTTGAGGCGGCGGCGCAGCGGATGGCGCGGGCGAAGGTGATGCACCGGCCGGTGCTGTCAAGCTGGGACGCGCTGCTGGATTATTGTCACACCACCATGGCGCATCGGGAAACCGAGCAATTCCGTATCCTGTTTCTGGATCGCAAGAATGTGCTGATCGCGGATGAGGAGCAGGCACGCGGCACGGTGGATCATGTGCCGGTCTACCCCCGCGAAGTGGTGAAACGGGCGCTGGAACTGAATGCCAGCGCACTGATTCTGGTGCACAATCACCCTTCCGGCGACCCGACACCCTCGGATTCAGACATACAAATGACCATGCAGATCCGCGACGCGGCGGAGGTGCTGGGCCTTGTTTTGCACGATCATCTGATCATCGGGAAAGAGCGGGAGCTCAGTTTCCGGTCTCAGGGCTATCTGTGAACACCGGGCGCAACCAGACCTCCACCCGCCGGTTGGCGCGGCGCCCGGCGGCCGTGGTGTCGCAGGCCATGGGCAGCGCCTCGCCAAACGCTTCGACCTCTGGCAGGCGTGCAGGATCGGTGCCGCCCGGCAATGTCGCAGACAGCGCGGTCAGCACACCGATGGCCCGGCTTTCCGACAGCCGCATATTGGCCGCGCCATCGCCCGAACCATCAGAGAATCCCGCGAGGATCAGCCTGTTTCCACGAAAGGCATCAACCTCGATCAAGCGCGCCAGCAGGCGCAGGTTTTCGCGCGAGCGCGCATCCAGCGTCGCGGACCCATCCTCGAACCGGAAGGTCAGCGACGACCGGTTGGCGCCCGCCATGGCATCGGCCAGACGTTTCAGCTCGGCCAGCGGCACATCACCCCCTGCCCCCTTGATCGCGTTCAGCAGGCGCAGCCCGTCCGCAGTCAGCGGCACGCTTTCTGGGGCGCGGTCGATATATCCAGCCCCGGCCACGGCAGTTTCGGCTGCCGGATGGTCGAGGAAATCCAGAAATTCCCGTGCGAACAGCGGCAGGCGGCGGCGCGGCGTCAGGAGGCTGATGGCAAAGGTCAGAGGATAATCCCCGGCCTTCACCAGTGCCCGGTCCGCCAACAGCGGAAAGCCGCAGCTGTCGGTCAGCGGCAATGCCCGTGCGGCGCCGCGCTGCGCCTGCCCGGTGATCGCCAGCGCCCAGGGGTCACGCGCCACTGCCTCGGCCAGTGCCTCGGGCGTGTCATGGATCACGACCGCAGGCACATCACGCCCCAGACGCACCACCAAAGCCTGCTGCACCGACGTATCCTTTGCCAGCGCATGCAGCGCCAGCGGCATGTCAGGCCCGCCCAGCGCCTGCCAGTTGCGAATTTCGCCCGACAGCGCCTGCGCCAGATCGGGGGTCGAGATCCGGGGCAGCCGGTTGTCGCGCGCGACAATCGGGATCAGCGCATCCAGCGCCATGGCCCGTGCGCCGAAACCCTTATCGGCGGTTGCCGAAACCGCAAGCTCTGCCGCGCCGGACAACAGTGCCGCCCGCGCCTCCTCCGGCGAGGACGGGATGAAGGTGATGCGCGCCAGCACCTGATCGGTTCCGGTTTCCGACAAAGCCGCGATGAAACCGGCGTCCTGCGGTTCCAGCTTCAGAGCCAGCCCGCGCGTTTTCGCATAAGCGGCCAGCAGCGGCGGCAAAAGCGCCTTGCCCGGCGCCTCGGCCCCGGTGATGCGCAGAACAGCAAGTGTTGCGGTCAGGTCGGGGCAGCCCGGTCCGTCACAGATCACGCCTTCGCCATCCACCGTCAGCATGCCGAACCGGGTTTCGACCCGGTAAAACTCACCGTCGAAGCCCATCAGCGTGCCGTCGATCGACAAAGACCCGTCGCGCGCGGTCAGGGTGACATCCTGCGCCTGTGCCGCCTGTCCGCAAAACGAGAGCGCGGCGAAAACCGCCGCGCACCAAAGCATCAAACGCATATCGGGCCTTCAAGTTACCTTGTGGCGAGTTTCGTCCCGGACACGAGGTTTTTCAATACCAGAATATCGCCCTTCGCTGCGCAGTCCGGCATGGCCAGTGTCAGTTCAGAGCTGTCGCTTTTTCCGCCGACCGACGCCACAGTTTCGCCCAGCAGTTCGCGTCCGCAGGTCGCATCGGTAACAGCGGCCTCAACCACCACATCCGGCATGCCGTTGGCCGGGAAGGTGTAAACCTCGGCCAGCATCGGCAGATCGACCGAATCGTCCCCCAGAAGGGACAGGAACCCGCCGGTCAGCGGTTTGCCCGGCACCGGCGTGTGCGGCGCATTGGCCGAAACATGGCCGGGCTGGCCATAATCGGCCCCGTTTTCAAACGCCTGCAACTGGAACGCATCGGCATCGAGCCATTGCACCGCGAACCGGCGCAGCCCCGCGACCTCGGGCATCGGGCGGGTTGCCTCGACCCGGGTGCCATCCGCCAGCTTGACTGTCACGGTGCCATCCGTCGTCATCGCGGGCAGATCAAGAAACAGCGCCCCGGTGGCTGATGTCTTTCCGGTGACGGCCAGCCCGCCCTGTTTGATGACAACGCGCGCGTCCGGCTGGCAGGGGGCCAGCAGGGTCAGGCCCAGCATGGCATGGTCCTTGGCCGCGAGATCCAGCGTCACGGGGCAGGCCTCGGCCTGTGTCGGGGCAGTATCCTGCGGCATGGCGGGTGGCGCAATCTTCGCGGGGGTGCTGTCCGGCTGTGGCGTCAGCATTGGCGCAGCGGGCACCTCGGCAGCGGGCCGCGTCAGGATGATCGGGGCCGGGTCGGATTCGGCAGCCAGCGGCACCACGCTGGTCGATTTCACCTTCACGGCGGCCTCCCGTTGCGCGGCCAGTTTCTCTTCCGCAGCACGGTTCTGCACGAAATGACCAGCGCCCAGCCCGACAGCCAGCAGCGCGGCGGCAAGTGCGATTCGACGTTTCATGTCCATCGGAAGGCTCCCGAGTTTTTGTCCCGGTCAGGACTAGTCAGGAAACCGGGCCATTCCGTGGCGAAAGCGGGGAATGTTTCCAGCAGCGCGCCGGTGGGCCGCCTCAGACGAGGCGACCGTGGCAATGCTTGAACTTCTCACCCGAACCGCAGGGGCATGGGTCATTGCGCGACGGGTTGCCCCAGGTCGAGGGGTCGGCCTCGTCAAAGCCAGCCGCTGCGATATGTTCCACCGCCTCATGGCTACCCGAAGCCGCCGCCGCGTCGGCGGCGTCCTGCGCGGCCTGCTGCTGCGCCAGATATTGCGCCATCATCTGCTGCTGTTCTTCCTGCGTCACCGGCCGGATCAGAGCGAGCTTCTGAGTCACATCCTGACGCAGCCCGTCCAGCATGGTTTCAAACAGGGCAAAAGCCTCGGTCTTGTATTCCGACAGCGGGTCACGCTGGGCATAGCCACGGAAGCCCACGACCGAGCGCAGATGTTCCAGCCGCAGCAGGTGTTCACGCCACTTGCCGTCGATGGTTTGCAACAGAAGCTGCTTTTCGATGTTGCGCATGGTTTCCGGCCCGAAGCTTTCCAGCTTCTCGGCCATCATGGCATCCGAGGCTTTCTCCAGCCGTTCGCGGATCACATCCTGGTCGACGCCCTCTTCCTTCGCCCAGTCGATCACCTGAACGTCCAGCGCCATCTTTTCCAGCAGCGCCGCATAAAGGCCGGTCGTGTTCCACTGTTCAGGATAGGTCTTCGCCGGCATGAACTGTTCGACCAGATCGTCGATGACCTGATAGCGCATGTCCTGCGCGATTTCCGACAGATCCTCGGCCTGCATGATCTCCAGCCGCTGACCGAAGATCACCTTGCGCTGGTCGTTCATCACGTCGTCGAACTTCAGCAGCTGCTTGCGGACATCGAAGTTGCGGCCCTCGACCTTTGCCTGCGCGCGTTCCAACGACTTGTTGACCCAGGGGTGAACGATGGCCTCGCCTTCCTTCATCCCCAGTTTCGACAGCACGCTGTCCAGCCGTTCCGAGCCGAAAATCCGCATCAGATCGTCTTCCAGTGACAAGAAGAAGACCGAGCGGCCGGGGTCGCCCTGACGGCCCGAACGGCCGCGCAACTGGTTGTCGATGCGGCGGCTTTCATGGCGTTCGGTGCCCAGAACGAACAGGCCGCCCGCCTCGATCACCTTCTGCTTTTCTGCGGCATGTTCCGCCTCGACCTTGGCGCGCACTTCGTCCGGGTGCAGATGCGGGTCGGCGGTGATGGCCTGCATCACCTTCATTTCGACATTGCCACCCAGCTGGATATCAGTACCGCGCCCGGCCATGTTGGTGGCGATGGTCACCGCGCCGAAGCGCCCTGCATCCGCCACGATCTGCGCTTCCTGTTCGTGCTGCCGCGCGTTCAGCACATTATGCGGCACACCGGCCTGTTTCAGCAGGTCGGACAGGAATTCCGATTTCTCAATCGAAGTAGTGCCAACAAGGATCGGCTGGCCCTTTTCATGCGCCTCGCCGATGGCCTTGACCACACCTTCGTATTTCTCGCGCGCGGTGCGATAGACCTGATCGTGTTCGTCCTTCCGCGCGACCGGACGGTTCGTCGGCACTTCGACCACACCAAGCTTGTAGATTTCCATGAATTCTTCCGCCTCGGTCTGGGCGGTGCCGGTCATTCCCGACAGCTTGTTGTAGAGACGGAAGTAATTCTGGAAGGTCACGGAAGCGAGCGTCACGTTCTCGGGCTGGATCTGCACCGCTTCTTTGGCTTCGATGGCCTGATGCAGCCCGTCCGACAGGCGGCGGCCCCGCATCATCCGGCCGGTAAATTCGTCGATCAGCACCACCTCGCCGTCGCGCACGATGTAATTCTGATCACGGTGGAACAGCTTGTGGGCGCGCAGGGCCTGGTTGATGTGATGCACCAGAGACGTGCTTTCGGGGTCGTAAAGCGTCTGGCCTTCGGGCAGCAAACCGGACTGGCGCAGACGGCTTTCGATGAACTCGTTACCCTCTTCGGTATAGGTCGCGTTGCGGCCTTTTTCGTCCAGCTTGAAATGCGCCTCAGTCAGTTCGGGCATCAGCGCATCGACGCGGGTGTAAAGGTCGCTGCGGTCCTGGCTCGGGCCTGAAATGATCAGCGGCGTGCGCGCTTCGTCGATGAGGATCGAGTCGACCTCGTCCACGATGGCGAAGAAATGGCCGCGCTGCATCATCTCATCGATGCTGCCCTTCATGTTGTCACGAAGGTAATCAAAGCCCAGCTCGTTGTTCGTCGCATAGGTGATGTCGGCGCGATAGGCCGCGTGTTTCTCGGCCTCGGGCTGATAGGGGTAGACCACGCCGCAGGTCAGGCCAAGCTGGGCAAAGACCTTGCCCATCCATTCAGAGTCGCGCTTGGCCAGATAGTCGTTCACCGTGACGACATGCACGCCCTTGCCCGCCAGCGCGTTCAGATAGGCCGGGAAAGTCGCCATCAGCGTCTTGCCCTCGCCGGTCTTCATCTCGGCGATATTGCCCTGATGCAGGAAGATCCCTGCCTTCAGCTGCACGTCGAAGGCCCGGAGGCCCAGCGCGCGGCGCGCGCCTTCACGGCAGTTGGCGAAGGCTTCGGGCAGGATGCTGTCAAGGCTTTCGCCCTTGTTCTGCACGCGGTCCTGAAGGGCGCGGGTGCGCGCGATCAGATCCTCGTCGCTCAGCGCCTGAAACTCCGGCTCCAGCGCGTTGATCCTGGCGACCATCGGGCGAACCGATTTGACCTTGCGGTCATTGGGCGTGCCAAAAACCTTCCGCGCGAGCGTTCCGAGACCAAGCATGTTTTCTCCGGTGTCCGGTTGCTGACAGAAACGTGCGAGACGGGGGCCTTGCCCGCCTCACCCAGCTTTCATAGAAGAACCCGGAAAGGCGCGGAAGGTGCCCCGTCTCGCGCGACCTTCGCGGATGTAAGGGGGCGGAAGCGCCAAGTCAACGTGGCGCGGCACGCGCCCCGATCAGGAGACGGTGATATGGCGAAAATAACAACGATCCTTGGGGCGTTTGCGCTGACGGTGGCCCTCGCCGCCCCGGCACTCGCTGCCGACCCCACGGCCGAAACCGTTGTGGCCGATGTGAACGGTACCCCGGTGACGCTGGGGCAGATGATCGCCATGCGCGCCTCGCTGCCGCCGCAATATCAGGCGCTGCCCGATGACGTCCTGTTCAAGGGGATCCTGGATCAGCTTGTGCAACAGACACTTCTGGCACAATCGGTGGAAAAGAACCTGTCGAAGCGCGACCAGATCACGCTGGAAAATGAACGCCGTGGCCAGATCTCGGCCATCGCGCTGCAACAGGTGGTGACAGCGGCCGTGACCGATGCCGCACTGCAAGCCGCCTATGACGCCAAATACAAGGACTTCAAGCCCGGCACCGAATATCACGCCGCGCATATCCTCGTGGACAGCGAGGAGAAGGCCAATGAAATCAAGGCACAGATCGAGGGCGGCGTCGATTTCGCCGATGCGGCCAAGACCCACGGCACCGACGGCACCGCCGCCAATGGCGGGGATCTGGGCTGGTTCGGCCCCGGTATGATGGTCAAACCCTTCGAGGATGCAGTTGTGGCGATGAAGCCGGGTGAATTGGTCGGTCCGGTGAAAACCGATTTCGGCTGGCACCTGATCAAGCTGGTCGAAACGCGTCCTTCCGCCGCGCCCGCGCTGGACGATGTGCGCGACGAGCTTGCAGCCGAGATCGAGAAAACCGCGATCACCGATCACCTCGCCGCGCTGGAGAAGGATGCGAAGGTCGAGAAACCGGGCGAAGGGATTGACCCGGCCGTCCTGAAAGACGAGAGCTTGTTGGACAAGTAATCTCTGCCGGAGTTGCGCCATGAGCAAGACCGACTGGAAGGCCGAAGCCAAGGCCCTCAAGAAGAAGCTGAAGAAGAAGGTCGCCACCCTCACGGCGCAACTGGAAGAGGCGGCAGAAACCGCCAAAGACCGCGCCGAGGATTTGGCCGAAGCTGCGGTCGCTGCGGTGAAGAAGGCTGCCAAGCCGGTGTCGCCGCTGGCCCCTGCGGCCTTCCCGGTGCTGCCGGTCATCAAGGGTGCGGCCTTTTCCGCAGTCGGCGCCGGGATCAAGTATCAGAACCGCCGCGACGTGATGCTGGTCAGCCTGTGCCCAGGCACCACCGTGGCCGGGGTGTTCACCCGCTCCTCCACCCGCTCGGGCTGCGTGCGTGACTGCCAGGAGAAACTGGCGATGAAGGTGCCGGCCGATGCCGGCGCCGCCATCGTGGTGAACTCGGGCAATTCCAATGCCTTCACCGGCAAGATCGGGGACAAGGCGGTGGCCGAGGTCACCGGCAGCGCCGCCGCGGCACTGGGGCTGCCCGCCAGCCGGGTGTTTTCCTCCTCCACCGGCGTGATCGGTGAACCCCTGCCCTTCGAGAAAATCACCGCCGTCATGCCCGCGCTGGTCGAGGGCCTGACGGAAGAGGCGATCCAGTCGGCTGCCGAAGCCATCATGACCACTGACACCTTCCCCAAGGGGGCCAGCGCCGTGATCGAAGGCGAAGGTGGTCCGATTCATATCTCGGGCATCGCCAAGGGGTCGGGCATGATCGCGCCGGATATGGCGACGATGCTGGTCTATATCTTCACCGATGCGAAGATCAGTGCCGCCAACCTGCAAAAGATGCTGTCGCGGAATGTGGACGAGACCTTCAACTCGATCACCGTCGACAGCGACACCTCCACTTCGGACACGCTGCTCCTCTGCGCCACCGGCCAGAGCGCAGCGGCAGAGGTCAAGGCCACCGGACCCGTCGCCAAGGCCTTCGAGGCCGCGCTGCGCAGTGTGATGATGGATCTGGCGCATCAGGTTGTGAAGGATGGTGAAGGCGCCACGAAGTTCGTGGAAATCCAGATCACCGGCGCCGCATCGGCGGAGGACGCGCTGCGCGTCGGCAAAGCCATCGCCGACAGCCCGCTGGTCAAGACCGCGCTGGCCGGGCAAGATCCGAACTGGGGCCGCATCATTGCCGCTATCGGCAAATCCGGCGCGGCGGCAGAGCGTGACAAGCTGCGTATCACCTTCGGCGATCTGATCGTCGCCGAAAAAGGCTGGCGCAACCCCGACTACCGTGAGGAAGACGGCGCCGCCTATTTCCGCCGTTCGGAACTGGTGATCGGTGTCGATCTGGGGATGGGCCGGGCCAAACGCTCGATCTGGACCTGCGACCTGACCAGCCGTTACATCGAGATCAACGCGGATTACCGCTCCTGATTTCATCTGTTCATAAATATCCCACAGGGGGTCCGGGGGACGCGAAGTCCCCCGGCACCTGCCAGAAGCGGAACATCTGCCATGAAGATTCTTCTCGTCGCCGCCGTGGCGCTGATCGACGCTGACGGTCGCGTGCTGCTGGCGCAACGCCCCGAGGGCAAATCTCTGGCCGGGCTGTGGGAGTTTCCGGGCGGCAAAGTTGAATCCGGCGAATCACCCGAGGCCTGCCTGATCCGCGAGTTGAAGGAAGAGCTGGGCATCGACACCTGGAAAAGCTGCCTCGCGCCGCTGACCTTCGCCAGCCACGCCTATGAGGATTTCCACCTGCTGATGCCGCTTTTCGCCTGCCGGCGCTGGGAAGGCATTCCCACCGGCCGCGAAGGGCAGCGAATCGCCTGGGTGCGGGCACAGGCACTGAAGGATTACCCGATGCCGCCCGCCGATATTCCACTCATCCCGATCTTGCGCGACTGGCTTTAATTTTTTGCAGGCAACGAGAATTTTGCCTCTTTTGTGAAATTTTCTTAGTAGCGGGTTAACCACTTCCCCCGTATTCTTTACCCGTTCTGGCTGAATTTGGGGGGAGAGATGCTGAGAACGATCGCCTTGGGTTCGTGTGTATCCGTGCAGGGAATTGTGGTCGGCTCGACGCAGGACGGAAAGCTGATGGTGCGGGTCGATGACAAGACCTTCGTTGGCTATCCGGTGTCCGGTGCGCGCAACTGAGACAACCGATGAAAAAGCAAAAGGCCGGGCAGTTTGCCCGGCCTTTTGCTTTGCGCGCCACTGACCTCAGGCCAGCGAGCGCTGCACTTCCTCGCGTTCGAAGATCTCGATGACATCGCCCGCCCGGATATCCTCGTAGCGTTCGAAGGCCATGCCACATTCCTGACCGGACTGCACTTCCTTGACCTCGTCCTTGAAGCGCTTGAGCGTTTTGAGCGTGCCTTCGTGGATGACCACGTTGTCGCGCAGCAGGCGCACACCAGCCGAACGGCGCGCAACGCCCTCGGTGACGATACAACCCGCCACATTGCCCGCGCCGGTGATGCGGAAGACTTCCTTGATCTGCGCGTAACCAATGAAGTTTTCGCGCACTTCGGCCTTCAGCAGCCCCGAGGCCGCCGACTTGATGTCGTCGATCAGGTCATAGATGATCGAGTAGTAGCGGATTTCCACACCCTTCTGCTGCGCCGCGTTGCGCGCGGTCGCATTCGCCCGGACGTTGAAGCCGATGATCGGCGCGTTCGAGGCTTCGGCCAGACCCACATCGGTATCGGTGATCGCACCCACACCATAGTGCAGCACGCGCACGCGCACCTCGTCGTTGCCGATCTTTTCCAGCGCCTGAACGATGGCCTCGGCTGAACCTTGCACATCGGCCTTCACCAGCACCGGCAGTTCCGCCACATCGGCATCGGCCTTCGCCTTCGCCATGAGCTGTTCCAGCGTGGTCGCGGCACCGGCAGCGGCGCGTTTGTCCTTGGCGGCCTGTTCGCGGTAATCCGCGATCTCGCGCGCCTGCGCCTCGGTCGACACCACGTTCAGCACGTCACCGGCTTCGGGCGTGCCGTTCAGGCCCAGCACCTCGACCGGAACCGACGGTCCGGCTTCGGTGACGGTTTCACCCTTGTCGTTGATCAGCGCGCGAACCTTGCCCCACTTCTCGCCCACGACGAAGATGTCGCCGCGTTTCAGCGTGCCGTTCTGCACCAGAACGGTGGCAACCGGGCCGCGACCGACATCCAGCTTTGCCTCGATCACCGCGCCCATGGCGGGGCGATTCGGGTTGGCCTTCAGTTCAAGGATCTCCGCCTGCAGAGCGATGGCTTCCAGCAGGTCATTCAGGCCCTTGCCGGTCTTGGCAGAAACCTCGACATCCTGCACGTCGCCCGACATCGCCTCGACCACCACTTCATGCTGAAGCAGGTCGGTGCGCACCTTCTGCGGGTTGGCATCCGGCTTGTCGCATTTGTTGATCGCGACGATCATCGGCACCTTCGCCGCCTTGGCGTGGGCGATAGCTTCAATCGTCTGCGGCATCACGGCGTCATCGGCCGCGACCACCAGGATCACGATATCCGTCACCTGCGCGCCACGGGCACGCATCGAGGTGAAGGCCGCGTGACCGGGCGTATCGAGGAATGAGACCAGCGAACCATTCGGCGTTTTCACCTGATAGGCACCGATGTGCTGGGTGATGCCACCGGCCTCGCCCGACACGACGTTGGCCTTGCGGATCGCATCCAGCAGCGAGGTTTTGCCGTGGTCGACGTGACCCATGATGGTCACGATCGGCGGACGCGATTCCAGATCCTCGGCCTTGTCTTCGACGGTGTCGATGACCTGTTCCACATCGGAATCCGACACGCGCACGGCGCGATGACCGAAATCCTCGATGATGATTTCGGCGGTATCGGCGTCGATGGTCTGGTTCATGTTGACCATCATGCCCATCTTCATCAGCGCCTTGACCACGTCGGCGGCGCGTTCCGCCATCCGGTTGGCCAGTTCGCTGACAACGATGGTTTCAGGCAGCTGCACGTCGCGGGCCTGCTTTTCGGCCTTCTGACCGAATCCCATGGCCTTGTTGCGGGCCTTTTCCTGCTTGCGCTTCATCGCGGCGAGCGAGCGGGTGCGCCCGCCCTCGCCATCCAGCGCGGCAGTCAGGGTCAGCTTGCCGGAACGGCGGCCATCATCGCCCTTGCCCTTGGCACCACGGTCCCGGTCACGATCTTCGCGCTCGCGGTCAGTCTTGCGCGGGCTGACAGTCGTTGCGGGCTGTTTGGCAGCGCCGCGTGCTTCTTCCTCGGTCGCAGGGGCAGCCGGGGCGGCCTCACGCGATTTCGCGGCAGGCTTGGCGGCTTCGGCAGCGGCACGCGCCTCTTCCTGCTCGCGCTGGATCTGCGCACGCGATTTGGTGCCAAGAATATCCGCCTTGCGCTGCGCGGCAGCGGCCGCCTTGGCCTCCGCCTCGGCACGCGCCTGACGCTCTTCTTCTTCCTGACGGGCCTTGATGGCCGCTTCGCGCTCGCGCTCTTCGCGCTCCTTCGCCTCGATTTCCTCGCGGCGGCGCTGACGATCTTCCTCGCGCTGACGCTCTTCCTCGGCGCGGCGCGCGGTATCCTCGGCCTCACGGGCCTTGGCGGCGCGCAGCGCAGCCAGGCGCCGTTCCATCTCGGCGTCGGAGATCCCGGCGGGGCGCTTCGACGGATCGCCCAGATGCGAGGCCGAGCCGCCACCTGCGGCACCGCCTGCGGTGCCGGGCTTCGGCACCACCACGCGCTTGCGCTTGGTCTCCACCACCACGGTGTTGGTCCGGCCGTGGCTGAAGCTCTGCTTCACCTGACCTGGGCGCTTGCCAGCGCCGCCACCAAGCCCGAGGGGTTTTTTACCGTCCGTATCGCTCATACCGTCTTCGTATCCTCTCCGGCGGTCTCGCCGCCGTCATGCTGGCCTGCGACTCCACCCCGGAGCCCTGCCAGCCTTGCCGCTTCCTCTACAACACGGTCGCTGAGTCCACCAGCCGCAAGCGCGCCGTGTATGGCACTTTCGCGGCCAAAAGCCAAACCGATTTCCTGTCCGGTCAGGCAGCCGATGAACAGCCCCGTCTTCGCAGGCGGGCGGAGCTTCGATTTGCCCCGTTCCGACCCGTCACTGGCCTGGATCAGCACGGTCGCCGTGCCATCCACAAGCCAGCCCTTCACCTTCTCGTACCCCGTCACCGCCAGCCCCGCCTTGCGGGCGAGGCTCAACAGTTCGACCACGCGCTTCGCCAGCATCGCCTCGATGAGGTCCGCCAGCGCCGGGGGCGGCGTAACCCTGGTCCGCGCCGCACGCGAGAACAGGCCCTTTGCCGCCGCACGGTCCAGCGCCTCGCGGGTGGAAGTCACCCAGAAGCCCCGGCCCGGCAGCTTGCCCAGCAGATCGGGCACCACGTCGCCATCCGGCCCCGCGACGAAACGGATCAACCCGGCCGTCGGCCCGGAGTCACCCGAAACGATGCATCGCCGTTCCGGGCTGTCCCTGTCGTCCTTGCGGCCGCCGCGCGTCATGGGAAACCCGAGGCTCAGGCCTCGGCCTCCTCGGCGTCGCCCTCTTCGTCTTCAGCCTCGGCCGCTGCCAGTTCGGTCGGGTCGACCCAGCCCAGCATGACGCGCGCCGTCATGATCAGGGTCTGCGCTTCTTCCAGCGAGACCTCGAACTTCTCAAGCACGCCGTCATCTTTCTTGCGCTGGCCGTTTTCGGTCGTCCAGCCGCCAGCCAGTTCCCAGTCGGCGCAGGTGGCGAAATCTTCCAGCGTCTTGATGCCGTCCTTCGCCAGCGCCTCGATCATCTGGGGTGTCAGCCCCTCGAAGTTGAACAGGCTGTCATCGACGCCCAGTGCGCGGGCATTCTCGATGGCCTTGCGATTCTGTTCCTCGATGTAGTCGCGGGCGCGGGCTTGCAGTTCCTCGGCGGTGCCTTCATCGAAACCGTCGATGGACAGAAGCTCGTCCTGATCGACATAGGCCACTTCTTCCAGATTGGTGAAGCCTTCCGCCACCAGAAGCTGGGCCATCATCTCGTCGATATCAAGGGTATCCATGAAGAGTTTCGTACGCTCGGCGAATTCGGCCTGACGACGCGCCGATTCCTCGGCCTCAGTCATGATGTCGATGTCCAGCCCGGTCAGCTGCGAAGCCAGACGCACGTTCTGACCGCGGCGACCGATGGCCAGCGAAAGCTGTTCGTCCGGCACCACGACCTCGATCTTGCCTGCCTCTTCGTCGAACACGACCTTGCTGACCTCGGCGGGTTGCAGGGCGTTCACGAGGAAGGTGGCGGTATCGCCGTTCCAGGGAATGATGTCGATCTTTTCGCCCTGAAGCTCGTTCACCACGGCCTGCACACGGCTGCCGCGCATACCGACGCAGGCACCCACGGGGTCAATGGAGTTGTCATAGCTGATCACGGCGATCTTGGCGCGCGAACCCGGGTCACGGGCGACGGCCTTGATCTCGATGATGCCATCATAGATTTCCGGCACTTCCATCTTGAACAGTTCCGCCATGAACTGCGGATCGGTGCGCGACAGGAAGACCTGCGGGCCACGAGTCTCGCGGCGCACATCCTTGACGTAGCAGCGGATACGGTCATTCGGGCGATAGCTTTCGCGACCGATCTTCTCGTTCCGGCGCAGGATGCCCTCGCCCCGCCCAATGTCGACGATCAGGTTGCCGTATTCCTCACGCTTCACCACACCGTTGATGATGGTGCCCTTGCGATCCTTGAATTCGTCATACTGACGGTCACGCTCGGCCTCGCGCACCTTTTGCAGGATAACCTGCTTGGCACTTTGCGCGGCGATACGGCCCAGATCCACGGGCGGAACCTCGTCGATCACCTCGTCCCCGACCTGCGGGTCTTTCAGATAGGTTTTGGCCTGCTTGACGGTCAGCTGGGCGTGGTGATTCTCGTATTCCTCGTCCGGCACCACGGTGCGGATGCGGGCAAAGGTGGCGCGGCCCGTCTTGCGGTCGATCTTGACGCGGATGTCCAGTTCGGCGCCGTAACGCGATTTGGCGGCACGGGCGAGGGATTCCTCCATCGCCTGAATCACCAGATCCGGGTCGATCATCTTTTCGCGCGCCACCGCCTCGGCGGTTTGCAGAAGCTCCAGCTGGTTCGCAGACGTAATCGCCATGATGTCCTCTTGGCCTGTCAGTGTTTCGTCGCGGGGGTTTCGAGGTCGTCGTCCTCATCCCCTTCGGTTTCTTCGATCTCGTCGAACTTCGATTCGTCGATGACGCCGGCTTCCTTGCGCTGGCGCAGAACCTCGGCGATCAGTTCGTCGGTCAGCAGAAGCTTGGCATCCGACAACCAGTCGAATTGCAGCCCGATGGTTAGCGTCTCGCCGCCTTCCTCGATCTCGATCAGTACCTCGTCGCCTTCAGTGCCTTGCAGCACACCCTTGAAGCGACGACGGCCATCAATCAACTCGGTCGTTTCCAGCCGCGCCTCGTAATCGACCCACATGTCGAAGTCCTTCAGGCGGGTCAGCGGGCGGTCGATGCCGGGGGACGAGACCTCAAGCACATAATTGTCCTCGATCGGGTCTTCCACGTCCAGCAGGGCCGAAACGGCGGTGGAGACGGCGGCACATTCGTCCACCTCGATCCCGCCATCCGGGCGGTCCACCATGATTTGCAGGGTCCGCGTCTTGCCGCCCATCAGGCGGATGCGCACCAGTTCGAATCCCAGCCCTTCGATGACCGGGCCGACAATGTCGGCCAGTCGGCGGTCGATGGCGGTCTTGGCGATGAGATCGGTCATCCGGGTTCCAAAAAGCAAAAAACGGGCTCGAGCGGCCCGTTTACATCTTTCGATGGGCCGACGGTTTGGACCCGTCAGCGCCGCTGTTGAGAGCCATATAGGCCGTTCCGCCCCGGAAAGCAAGGCGGAATGCCAGAGGCCCCCTCAAGCCGATTGTGGGCCGGGCACGGCACTGATAGCCTGATGCCGCTGCGGCGCCGTATTTCTGCCGCCTGCAAGACCCCAAGCCTCTGGTTCCATTTTCTTTACGGAGTTTCCCATGTCCAAGCGCATGATCACCCTCAACGGGGCAACTGCGTTCTCTGCCTTCGGCTTCAGTTTCAACTGGGATGAGCGCCAGATCAGCTCCGTCTACATCAACAACGAATCGACCGGCACATCCGACAGCCTGTCGCTGAAACTGTCCGGCCAGCCCTGGACCATCCGGCGTCTTTCCTTTGACAGTTCCGCGCCGGCCACCCCTTTGTCGCTGACGATCACCGATGCGAATGACGGTGTTGTCGGGCGGCGGCTGGATCTTGTGCAGCTGCCCTCGGACGGAAATGTGAACATCACACTGCACGACACCCGCATCCGTTACCTGAGCGGTGGCGCGGATTCGAATGTCACCCTGTCGCTGGGGTCGCAGCAGACCAAGCATGTCGAGCTTTATGACGCGCGACAAAGCAAAGTGACGCTGGGCGACGGCGCGGTTCAGACGCTGATGCTGAGCCAGGGGAATGACACCGTGACCGGCGGCAGCGGCTATGTCGGATTCATCGACTTCGACGAGGGCAACAACACCTTCATCGGTGGCTCGGGCTATGTCGGCTCCATCCGTTCCAACGGCAACAACACCTTCGAACTGAAGGGCGGGGCCGACAGCGTCAGCCTGGGATCGGGCACCAGCAAGGTTGTCGTCAGCGGCGGGTTTGTCGGCGCGATCACCAGCTTCTCCGGCACAAATACAGTCACCATCGGCGCAGGCGGCGAAGTGCGCAGCATTGGCTTCTCCGGCGGCATCGACAAGGTGAGCGTCGCGGGCAGGGTCGAGCAGGTTTCGCTCGGCTCCAACAAGGACACTTTGACGATCACCGGAAACGGTCGTGTCAACCAGGCCGATCTCGGCGACGGCAACAACAGCTTCCGCATGAGCGGGGAGCAGGTGAACTCGGTCATCGCCTATGACGGCAACGACAGTTTCACCGTGACCTCGGGCAACATCAACCAGATCGCGGCGGGAGGCGGCAACAACAAGTTCATCCTCAAGGGCGGCTGGATCGGCGCGATCCAGAGCTATGAGGGCAACGATACCGTCACCTTGTCCGGCACTGCGCAGGTGAACACGCTTTCTCTGGGTAACGGCATCAACAAGGTGAAAACCGCAGCCGGTTGGGTGGATCATATCGCCACCGGCGACGGCGCCGACACCATCAGCCTCGGCGCGGGCGGAGCCGGGTCGGTAACGAACGGCGGCGGCAATGATGTGGTGCGCACCGGCGCGGGCTGGGTGGACAGCCTCAGCACCGGCGAAGGCAATGACACCGTGACGCTGGCCAAGGGCGGCGTCGGTACGCTGCGGCTGGGCGGGGGTGACGACAGGGTGATCGTGCAGGCGCAAGACCCGGCCAACGGGTTGCTGCTGTCCGGTGGTCAGGGTGTCGACACCCTGGATCTGAGCCAGTTCTCAAAAGGCGTGGTGATCACGCTGAACAACCTCGGCGCCTGGCAGAATCCCGCCGCGAAGAACGGCAACATCGACGGCGCGGGCAAGGGCTATCTGGCCGTGACCGGGTTCGAGAATGTGCAGGGTTCCGCAGGCGCGGACCGGATTGAGGGGAACGAGCTGGCAAACCGGCTGACCGGCGGTCTGGGGAATGACACGCTCATCGGCGGGGCGGGCAATGACACGCTGCTGGGCGGTGGCGGCAATGATGTCTTCGTATTCGGTGCCGGCAGCGGCACCGACCGGATCGAAGGCTTCACAGCCGGGGCGGACCGCATCCAGATCGCGGGGGCGGATTCCCTGACGGACCTTACCTTCACCAGCCTCGGCGCCACCGAAACCCGCATCGACATGGGGGCAATCCATATCGTCGTGACCGGCCTTTCACTGGGCCAGTTGCAGGATGCGGGAAACTTCATGTTCTGAGGAATCCGCGTGCGGGCGGTCAGACGCCCGCACCGCCCGCCGGATTGTCACGCCAGACGCGCCAGTTCAACGGCGCCGCCAGACAGAGCCACGCGGCATAGGGCAGGATCAGAACGAAGGCCAGGCCATCAAGACCCCAGAAGGTCCACAGCATCCCCAGTACGGCAAAACACAGCGCCAGCATCACCAGCACCGACATGCCCATGCGGCGCGCACCGAAGAAGGTCGGCGTCCACAGCGTATTCAGCGCGATCTGCAAGGCCCAGAAGCCCATGGCAAAAGCGTTGCCGGGTTGCCCCGCAACCCGCGTGGCCGCAAGGCTGGACAGGACGTAGATCGTGGTCCAGGCAACCGGAAACATCCAGTTCTTCGGTCGCCAGTCGGGTTTCACCAGCCCTTCGTACCAGTCCCCCGGCTTGAACATCCAGCCGGTCAGCCCGGCGGCCAGGCTCGCCCCCAGGAACAAAGCGAAAAGCCCCCAGTCAAAGGGAAGTGTGCCATCCATCTACAGATCTTTCATCAGCGGCCGAAGCCCGTTCATCACGGATACAAGCCCGGCAGAGATCCCCGGTTCCGAAAGAGCGTGCCCGGCCATGCCCACCATGCGCAAATCACAGCGCCGCCAGCCCTGCGCAAGACGCCATGCGGCGGCGGGCGGACAGATCATGTCATAGCGGCCCTGCACGATGGTGGCACCGATCTGCTCGATCCGGCCCCGGTTCTGCAAGATCCAGCCATCGCTTTCCAGAAAACAGCCATTGACGAAATAATGATTCTCCAGCCGCGCGAAGGCACGGGCGTAGTCTGACGGGCTTTCGTGCCAGGCCCCCTCGGTGCTGACCGAGGCGAGCGCGTTTTCCCACTGCGCCCAGATACGGGCAAAGCGCATCTCTTCCAGCAGGTTGCCGGAAAACAGGCGACGGTGGTAAGCGCCAATCATATCCCCCCGCTCTGCCTCGGGGATCGGTTCGACAAACCGCGCCCAGAGATCGGGGAAGAACGCCCCCGCCCCGCCGCCATAGAACCAGTCCAGTTCCGACCGCGTGCCCAGAAACACGCCGCGCAGCACCATGTGGCGCACGCGGTCCGGGTGGGTGATCGCATAGATCAGCGCCAGCGTCGCTCCCCAGCTGCCGCCGAACAGCACGAAACGGTCGATCCCCAGCAATTCGCGGATCGTCTCGATGTCTGACACCAGATGCCAGGTGCTGTTCGCCGCCACCGCCGCCGTCGGGCGCGAGCGGCCGCATCCGCGCTGGTCAAACAGGATCACCCGGTAAACCTCGGGGTCGAAATAGCGCCGCATCGCCGGGCTGCACCCGCCGCCCGGCCCGCCGTGCAGCACCAGAACCGGCACCCCATCCGGGCGGCCGCATTGTTCCACATAGATGCGATGCCCGTCGCCCATGTCGATCTGGCGCTGGTCGAAAGGCTCGACCGGCGGATAAAGATACTCGACTGCGCGCTTTTGGCCTGATCTGTGATCCATGATCGTATTATATAACCGCCCGGAACCATTCCGCCACGGGAGAGAATGCCATGATCACCACCATCGACCCCGGTGAAGTCGCGAAATTCGAGGCGATGGCCGCCGAATGGTGGGACCCGGCAGGAAAATTCAAGCCGCTGCACCAGATGAACCCCTGTCGGCTGCATTACATCACCAGCCAGATTTCGGCCGAGTTCGACCGCAATCTGACCCATCCGCAGCCGTTCGCGGGGCTGCGGATCCTCGATATCGGCTGTGGCGGCGGGCTTCTGTCGGAACCGATGGCGCGACTCGGTGCCGATGTGGTGGGCGCCGATGCGGCGCCGCGCAATATTCCTGTGGCACAGCTTCATGCCGAACAGTCGGGTCTGACGATCGACTATCGCAACACCACGGCAGAGGCGCTGGCCGAGGCGGGCGAACAGTTCGACGTGGTGCTGAACATGGAGGTGGTAGAACATGTGGCCGATCCGCTGGCCTATCTGACAGCCTGTCAGACCCTGCTGAAACCCGGCGGGCTGATGATCTGTTCCACGCTGAACCGCAACGCCAAAAGCTTTGCCATGGCGATTGTCGGTGCCGAATGGGTGATGCGCTGGCTGCCGAAAGGCACGCATGACTGGGCCAAGTTCATCACCCCGGACGAGCTTTACGACCTGATCCGCCGCGCCGGTCTCGACCCGGTGGATCGCAAAGGTATGGTGTTCAACCCCGTCAGCTGGAACTGGAGCCTGTCGGCCCGCGACCTTTCGGTGAACTATGTCACCGCGAGCGTGAAGCGGTGAAAGCCGTGCTGTTCTGGGCGCTGCTGCTTCTGGGGTCGGCCTGGGCGGGCACCGCGCTCTGGGTGCAGTTTCCGCAGGCCCGTCCCGTCGCGATGGCGGCTTTCGCGCTGCTGGTCGCCGGGGTGGTCTGGGCCAGGCTTGGCCCCGGCTGGGGGTGGAGCGCACTTGCGCTGTCCGCGCTGGTGATCGGTGGCTGGTATCTGAGCCTGCGCCCACAGCAGAACCGCGACTGGGCGCCTGATGTCGCCCATATCGTGCAAGGCGATATCGAGGGGGACAAGGTGACGCTGCACAACGTCCGCGCCTTCCGCTGGACCGATGCCGCCCATGCCACCGAGCTCTGGGAAACCCGCAGCTACGATCTGTCGCAACTGACCGGGGCCGACATGATCACTTCGGTCTGGGACAGTCCGAAAATCGCGCATCTCCTGGTCAGCTTCGGCTTTGCCGATGGCCGCCATGTGGTATTCTCGGTCGAGATCCGCCGCGAGAAAGGCGAGGCCTTCAGCAGCATCGGCGGCTTCTTCCGCCAGTTCGAACTGTCACTGATCGCAGCCGACGAGGCGGATGTGGTCAAACTGCGCACCAACTTTCGCGGCGAGGAAGTGAGACTGTATCCCCTGCGCCTGACGCCAGAGCAGTTGCGCGCTGTGTTCCTGCGATATGTCGAACTGGGCAGTGCACTGAACGAAAAGCCGCGCTGGTATAATACGGTCACTGCCAATTGCACCACCGTTGTCTGGCAACTGACGCGCGTGCTGAACCCCGATCTGCCGCTGGACCGCAGCCTGCTGCTGTCAGGCTATCTGCCCGACTGGCTTTACCGCATGGGCGTTCTGGCCGACGAGGGTACGCTGGAAGATATCCGTGCCCGCGCGGTGATTTCGGACCGCGCGAAGGCCCTGCCCGAAGGGGCGGATTATTCCGTTGGTATCCGCGCGGGGCGCTAAGGCTTACAGGAGGTCCCCGGCTCCGATCTGGTCAAGCGTCAGGCCCTTCAGCAAGACGGTGCCATCGCCATGCTCCACCAGAACGCCCGCGGCCTTCTGGGTCAGATCGTAACCACCACGCACCGAAAGATGGTCGATGCCGTCCTGAAAGTCGGTGATCGTATCGGCACCGCTGCGCGCGCCAAACACGAACAGATCGGCCCCGCGCCCGCCGGTCAGCACATCGCGCCCCACCCCGCCCTCCAGCCGGTCGGCACCGTCGTCACCTGACAGCGCGTCATTGCCCGCGCCACCTTGCAACATGTCACCGCCCCGCCCGCCGGAAAGCACATCGCGGCCAGCGCCGCCCAACAGAGTATCGGAACCATTCGCGCCAGACAGGATGTCATTGCCCCCCAGCCCGTCCAGCCGGTCATTGCCGCGCAGCAGGAACAGGCTGCCGGGGGCAAGAGTGTCGTCACCGGCCGAACCCGTCACCTCGTAGCTTTGCGCGTTGACAGCGCGCACCAGTGCCGACCGGCCATAGGTCACATAGACCCCGCCTGCATCGCGATGGTGCAGCGGAAACACGCTGTCGGCATCGACACGGAAACCGTCGATCTTCAGCAGAGTTTTGAAACCGCCAGAGAAATGTGTAAGCGCCGCATAGTCGAAACTGCCGCTTAGCGCAGTGTCGCCGCTTTGCTGGATCACCGCGCCATCGCCGGAAAGACCCGCATAGTAGAAATCGCCGATATGGACGGAAATCGCCCGGCCATAGCCCAGATAGACCGTCGAATTGCCGTATCCAGACAGAAGCTTGTCGCTCAACCCGGCCAGATCGCCGGTCACTGATACCGTTGCCATGTCACCCCTCACGAATCGCTGCACGCAATCTGCCAGAACCGCGTGCAGCGTCAATTCGGGTTACACGGCCTCGGACGATCTCGCCCAGAGGTTGATGTCCTCATCCGAGGCGATGCGGTCGATCTCGGCCAGTTCCTCGGGCGTGAAGGTCAGGTTGCCGATGGCGCCCGCGCAATCGACAACCTGTTCTGGTTTCGACGCCCCGATCAGCGCAGTGGTAATACCACCGTCGCGCAGAACCCAGGCAATCGCCATCTGCGCCAGCGTCTGCCCGCGCTTTTGCGCCAGCGCATCCAGCGCCCGCACGCTGTCCAGCGCGCGCGGCGTGATGGTTTCGGGCGCAAGGCTCTTGCCCTGCGCGGCGCGGCTGCCCGCCGGGATTCCGCCCAGATATTTCTTGGTCAGGATGCCCTGCGCCAGCGGCGTGAAAGCAATGGAGCCGACGCCCAGATCGGCCAGCGTGTCCTTCAGCCCGTCGCGTTCCACCCAGCGGTTCAGCAGGTTGTAGCTGGGTTGATGGATCAGCAGCGGCGTGCCCAGATCCTTCAGGATCGCCACTGCCTCGCGGGTGCGTTGACTGTTGTAGCTGGAAATCCCGACGTAAAGCGCGCGCCCCGAGCGGACGATGTGATCCAGTGCCATCATCGTTTCTTCCAGCGGCGTTTCCGGGTCGAAACGGTGGGAATAGAAGATATCGACGTAATCTAGACCCATCCGCTTCAGCGACTGATCACACGAGGCAATCAGATACTTGCGGCTGCCCCATTCGCCATAGGGCCCGGCCCACATATCATAGCCCGCCTTGGACGAGATGATCAGCTCGTCCCGGTAGCCCGCGAAATCGGTGCGAAGAATTTCTCCGAATGCCTCTTCGGCGCTGCCGGGCGGCGGGCCATAGTTGTTGGCCAGATCGAAATGGGTAATCCCAAGGTCAAACGCAGTGCGGCAGATGTCACGCTTGACCTGATGCGGGGTA
Organism: Gemmobacter sp. LW-1; assembly: GCF_001303875.1. NCBI lineage: Bacteria > Pseudomonadati > Pseudomonadota > Alphaproteobacteria > Rhodobacterales > Paracoccaceae > Gemmobacter > Gemmobacter sp. LW-1. Next base: position 32,888 of record NZ_LJSC01000025.1, read on the forward strand.
TCGTGGCCGAAGTTGTGCCAAAGGCCAAGGCTGACCGCCGGAAGCTTCAGCCCCGAGTGGCCGCAACGGCGATAGATCATGCGGGAATAGCGGTCATCCGCCGGGCGATAGGTCATGGCATCCTCCGTGTTCGGCAGGATGATAGCGCTACCGCCCGGCATGTGAAAGATCGTGGAGGAAAGATCAGGCGATCTCCATTTCCTCGACCAGCACGGCCCAGCCCGCGCCGTGCATGTCACGGTCGGCACGGGTGCCCTGCACCACCGGGCGCGGCACCGACAGTTTCACCACGTTCAGATCAGGGATATCGAAGCGTTTCATCGCCTGCGGTTCAACCCCGAACAGATGCGCGACGCGGGTTGTATCCAGCCCCGTCGTGACGCGGGCGAAAGCCTCGGCACTGCCGCAGAAGATATCCACCGTCAGCCAGAACGGCCCGGCGTTCTTGGACCGGACCTTTTCGACCAGCGTTCCCAGTTCAGCCATGGCCCACCTCGTGCACATCCAGACGGAAGGCCAACATCGGATCGTCCAGCCGCATTACATGGTTCAGACAGAATTCATACAGCGCCCCGCGCTGCATTTCCGCCGGCGAGAAGGGGAAGGCGAAGGTCGGCATCGGCTCATCCTCGGTCAGCGCGTGATGCAGCAGATAGGGATTGAGCATCTTGCCCGCCTCAGCCGCCTGCGCCTCGGTCGGGCAGGTGACGATGCCCAGAACCCCCACCTCGACCGGGGGGGTCGTGCGGTTTTCCAGCGGGCCAAGCGTTGCGTCCATGCCGATCAGCCGCAGTTCCAGCGTGAAGTCATCAGGCGAAAGGCCCATCCGCTCCACGATCTGCGCCGCGACGCGGGCCTGCACATCCGCCGCCCATTCGCGGGCATGGCGCACATAGCGGCGGTCCCGCAGCAGGGCCAGCGCGACGGTCTGGTAGCCCGCGACGCGGGCCCCCTCCAGCTTCACCGTATAGGCGCCCCTGATCCATTCCGAGCCTTCGACGCGCACGCGCCGCGCATCCAGCGCAGTATAGCTGGCGCCGGTGACATCCAGATGCCCGCCCGGCTCATACAGCACGAAGGGATCGGAGTTTTCGTAAAGCATATGCGCCGACACCGTGTAGGGCGTGGCGGCGGCGGTCAGGGCCATCGGCTCCATAGTGAAGCCGGTCGCGTCAAAGTCGATCTGGATGACGCCAGTGGCAGGCTGGGTGGTGGCGATGGCACCGCATTCGCCGATCTTGGCGCCGTGCCAGCAGCCCCCCGGATGATCGCCGTTCACCAGCGGCAGCGCCGCGATGATGGCCGTATCGGTGGTCCGCCCGGCAATCACGATATCGGCGCCGGTCGCCAGCGCCGCCGCGATCTGCTCAGCCCCCGCCAGCGCCACGATATTGCTGCAAGCGTCGATCAGCGCATCCGAGATTTCGGGCGCCGGGAACAGCGGCGCGATGCGCCCTTCGGCCAGCGCGGCTTTCACCGCGGCGGGGGATTGCCCGCTTTTCAGCGTGGCCACGCGCAGGGTTTGTCCGGTTTCGGCCGCGATCTCGCGGGTGATTTCCAGCAGCCAGTCCACTGCGCTGTCGGCGCCGCAGGTGCCCGCCGTGCCGATGACCAGCGGCACGCCCGCCTCGGCCCGCGCCTGCATCAGCCCGCGCCACTCCGCCTTGGTCGAGGCGCGCGAATATTTGGACACACCACGCCCAAGGTAAGAGGGCCCACTGTCCGTGGACCCCCCGTCAACCGCGATGATATCCGGCCTGTTGGCGATACCGCGCGACAAAGCCGCGCGGTCATAGCCAAGGCCCAAAGCCCCGGTGGGGATCAGAACCCGTGTCATACCTCAGTCCTCGTTTGCTTCCATGGCAGGCACCGGCGGCTTCTTCAGCACGGTGCGCAGGAACAGCGGCGCAATGAAGCCGGCGATCGCCGCGATCCACAAGCCGATGGAGATGGGGGTCGAGAACAGGAAGGTCCAGTCCCCGTCCGAAATCACCATGGCCCGGCGCAGGCTGTCTTCCATGTTCGAGCCCAGCAGGATGCCAAGGATCACCGGCACCGTCGGCACGTCCAGCTTGCGCAGGAAGTAGCCCAGCACACCAAAGACCACCATCAACAGCAGATCGAAGGTGCTGCCCGACAGAGAATAGATGCCGACAAAGCTGATCATCGTGACCATGGGCAGCAGGACCCAGGCCGGGATCATCAGAACGCGGACGAACAGCTTCACCATCGGCACGTTCATCACCAGCAACACGATATTGGCGATGAACAGGCTGGCGATCAGACCCCAGACCACTTCGGGCTGGTCACGGAACAGCGTCGGCCCCGGCGTGATGTTCAGCGTCAGAAGCAGTGCCAGCATCACCGCCGTGGTGCCCGAACCCGGCACACCCAGCGTCAGCATCGGCACCATCGCACCACCGGCCGCGGCATTGTTGCCCGCCTCGGGCGCGGCCACGCCGCGCGGATCGCCCTGGCCAAAGCGGCCCCGCGAACCGAGGATGCTCTTTTCGGCCATGTAGGCCATGAACGAACCCAGCGACGCCCCCGCCCCCGGCAGAACTCCGGCCACAAAGCCGATGCCGGTGCCGCGCAGCATGGTCCCGGTGGAGGCTTTCAGATCCTGCCACGGGATTGTCAGCTTGCCGAGAGTCACGCCGATGGCGCTGTTGCGGCCATGGCTTTCAATGAAGATGAAGATTTCCGAGATGGCGAACAGACCGACGATTGCGACAAGGAAATCCACCCCGTCCATCAGGTGCATGTTGCCGCCGGTATAGCGCGGCAGGCCGGTCGAATTGTCCAGACCGATCATCGCGATGCCAAGCCCCAGACAGGCCGCCGCTGCAGCTTTCGCCTGGTTCTTCGAGGCGACGCCGCCCAGCGTGCAGAAGGCCAGCAGGTACAGGGCGAAATATTCGGCCGGGCCGAACAGATAGGCGATGCTGGCCAGCACCGGCGCCATCACGACAAGGCCGATGGTCGCAAGGAAAGAACCGACAAAAGAGGCGACACCCGAAATCACCAGCGCGTCCCCTGCCCGGCCCTGCCGGGCCATCGGGAAGCCGTCCAGCGTGGTCATCATCGCAGGTTCGTCACCCGGAATGTTCAGCAGGATCGAGCTGATCCGCCCGCCATACATGGTGCCGTAGTAGACCGAGGTCAGCAGCACCAGCGACTGTGTCGCATCCAGACCCATGGTGAAGGCGACCGGAATGAGGATCGCCACGCCATTGGCCGGGCCAAGGCCGGGCAGCGCGCCGAACATCGTGCCAAGGAAACAGCCGACCACGGCCAGCAGCAGCGTGAAGGGGGTCAGCGCAACGCCGAACCCCATGACGAGGTTGGAAATCGTATCCATCAATGCCCCCTCAACCCATCAGTGCTCTTGGCAGGGCGACAAGCCCGAGGCCGAGGGCGTATTTGAACAGCACGAACAGGCCGACCGACAGGCAGATGCCCGTGATCGCCGCCTTCGCGGGCTGCGGCGCGATCATGTAGCTGACACCGGCCGCGACCAGCGCGGTGGGGATCAGGAAGCCCAGCGGCGCAAGCATGTAGGCATAAAGGGTCAGGATAACGACCGTCAGCGCCATCTTCATCCAGACCGGCAGGGGCGGCCATTCCGGTTCGGCATCGGGCTTCCACAGCATCGCGAGCCCGCACAGCAGGCCGACGACGGCGATCATCATGGGAAACACCCGCGGGCCCACCGGGTCCGACAGAAAGCTGGTCTGGATCTGGAAGGCGCCCGCGAGATACGCGAGCGCCAAGATCGCCACGACCAGACCGAAGATCCGGTCGCTGGCCATTACTGGATCACCCCGATTTCTTTCGAAAGCTCGGTGGTTTCGGCAACGACGCCATCCACCCAGCTCTGGAAGTCAGCACCGACCTTGGTGAAGGGGGCGAGGCCGTTCGACGCCATGACCGCTTTCCACTCATCACTGTCCGCCACTTTTTGCAGCTTCTCGGCCCAGGCGTTGAAGGCGTCGTCGCTGATGCCCTTGGGCACATACAGGCCGCGCCAGTTGACGACCTCGACATTGAGGCCCTGCTCCTTGGCGGTCGGAATATCCTCGAAGCCCGGCACGCGCTCGGAGGTCAGCACGGCCAGCGGACGCACGTCGCCCGATTTGATGAAGCCCACGATTTCCGACATGTCGCCGGTCATCGCCTGGGTGAAGCCGCCGATGGTCTGGGTGATCGCCTCTGCACCGCCGTCCATGCCGATGTACTTGACCTTGGCCACATCGGTGAAGCCTGCGGCTTTCAGTACCATCAGCGGCTTCAGGTGGTCAAAGCCGCCCGCAGCCGACCCACCGGCAAAAGCCACCGAGCCGGGATCTGCCTTGATCGCCTCGACCAGATCGGTCAGCGTCTGATAGGGGCTGTCTTTGGCAACCACGATCACACCGGGGTCGCCACCGATGGCACCGACGAAACGCACCTGATCGGCGGTCGCGCCACCATAGGCATTCTGCGCCAGACGGGTGGTGGTGGCCGACGAGGCCGCGACGATCAGATCGGCGTCCTTGCCGCGCTCGGCGACAACATGGCTGAAGGCAAGGCCGCCACCGGCGCCCGCCATATTGGTCACCTGAACCGGCTGGTCGACCAGTTTAAGATCATAAAGGATCTTGCCGATCTGACGGCAGGTGAAGTCCCAGCCGCCACCGGCATCCGCCGGGGCGATGCATTCGGTCGCGAAGGCCGAGGTGGCGCCAAGGCCAAGGGCAGCACTGGCCAGCAGCGCGCGGAACAGGGTCGATTTCATGCGTGTCCTCCCGAGACATCTTTTTCAAAGCCGGGCCAGCCTCCACCGGCCCTTGCGGGGAACACGATTCGCTGAAAAGCTGACATGAACCTGTCACCAGCGATGAAAACTGCGGCAATGCGCTTTCTTCTTGTCGAGGATAACGACGATCTGGCCCATTCGGTCGCCACACGGCTGGCGCTGGACGGGCATGCGGTGGACCGTGCGGCGAGAATCGCCGACGCCGAGGATTGCCTCGCTGCCGCCAGCTATGATCTGATCCTGCTGGATATCGCCCTGCCCGATGGCGATGGCCGCGACTTTCTGGTGGCCCAGCGCCGCGCCCGCCGGGATACGCCGATCATCATGATGACCGCCCGCGCCGCCGTTTCGGACCGGGTGGATGTGCTGGACCTTGGCGCTGACGACTACATCACCAAACCCTTCGACTTTGCCGAGCTGGAGGCCCGCTGCCGCGCCGTGCTGCGGCGCCGGGGTGGCGCCTTGCAGACGGTGCGCGACTATGCGGGCGTCACCTTCAACCCGTTGACCGCCACGGTCAGTATCGCGGGCGAAACACGGGAACTGCGGTCACGCGAATTGCGGCTGCTGGAAATCCTGCTGTCCGCGCCCGAGCGGATCTTCTCGAAGGCGCAGCTTTGCGACCGGCTGTTTTCCTATTCCGAAGCCGTGTCAGAGAACGCGATCGAGGTCTATGTCGCCCGCCTGCGGAAAAAACTGGAAGGCTCTGCCGCCCGGATCGAGACGCTGCGCGGCGTCGGTTACCGGCTGACCGGCGAATGACCGGGCGCATACGCTGGCGCATGCCAAGGGCGCCTCTGTCGCTCCGGCAGCGGCTGCTGTTACAGCTTCTGGGCATCGCCGCGATGCTGGCGGTGTTTCTGTATTTCACGGTCCGCACCGTGGCCGGACAGGCCGCCGAAACGACACAGGATGGCATTCTGGGCGCCGCCACCACGGCCATCGCCGAACAGTTGCGCGCGGGCACCGAACAGGTGGAAATTGACCTGCCCTACGATGCCTTCTCGGTGCTGGGCTCGATTTCCGAAGACAGGGTGTTCTACCGCATCGACGTGGGCGGCGAGACAGTGACCGGCTATGACGACCTGCCGCTGCCGCCCGAGGCTTCGGGCAAGGTCGGCCCGCAGTTCTATACCCGCCCCTTCCGCGACACCGAGGTGCGCATCGCAGCCGTCACCCGTCAGGTGGTGGTTGCAGGTCAGGCCCTGCCGGTTCTGGTGCTGGTCGCCCAGACCCGGCTGGGGCAGGACGCGATTGCCGAACGCATCGCCAATCGCGCGGCGGGGCTGGGGCTGGGGTTCTTCACCCTGGCGCTTCTGCTGTCGCTGATCGCGGCAGGATCGGTTCTGGCCCCCATCGACCGGCTGGCCGAGGCGGTGGCCCGGCGCGGGCCGGAGGATCTGCGCGCCGTCGATGCCAGCACCCCGCGCGAACTGGTGCCACTGGTCGGTGCGCTGAACGGCTTCATCGCCCGGCTGCGCGCCGCTCTGGGCCGGACAGAAACCTTCATCACAGAAGCCGCGCATCACATCCGTACTCCACTGGCCACTGTCCGGGCACAGGCGGAAATCGCGCTGCGGCAATCCGATAACGAGGCGACGCGCCAGACTCTGCGTGGCGTGATCCGCGCGGTCGAGGAAAGCGCGCGGTCCGCCACGCAGTTGCTGGATCACGCCATCGTCGTCTATCGGTCCGACAGGATGACCTCGGACGCGCTGGATTTCGGCGCGCTGGTCGCGGGGGTGGTGGCCTCCATCGAACCCGCCGCCTCGCTGAAGGATGTCGACCTGCGGCTGTCACCCGCACCGCAGCCCCTGCCGGTGACGGGCGACCGGGCGCTGCTGGAAAGTGCGGTGCGCAATATTCTGGACAATGCAGTGAAATATTCGCCCGAGGACAGCGTTGTCCGTCTGTCGCTGGCGGCTGAGGACAACCGCGCGGTGCTGCGGGTCGAGGATCGCGGGCGCGGCCTGTCGGGCCTTGACCCCGCCAGCCTTTCGGGCCGCTTTCGCCGGGGTGGCAATGTCGCCGATGTGGTGGGTTCGGGCCTTGGCCTGACCATCGTGACCGAAGTCGCCGCAGCCCATGACGGGCGGTTCAGCCTGATGGAACGTGAAGGAGGGGGCGTATGCGCCGAATTCTCTGTGCCCTTGCAGTAATCCTTTCGCCTCTCTGCGCCGCCGCCTTCCCGGTGGAGGAGGAACACGTCTTCCCCGGCACCGGCGCAGGGTCCGAGTTGTGGATTCTGTCCACCACCGACACTGAATATTTCGCCCCGCTGCTGACCGCCTTTCAGGCGCGCCATTCGTCGGTGACGATCCGCTATACCGTGACCGGCAGCGCCAGTGTCTACACTGCGGTGGCCGATGAGGGCGTGGCCTGCGATCTGGCGATTTCCAGCGCGATGGACCTGCAGATGAAGCTGGCAAATGACGGCTTCGCCCTGCCGCATGCCAGTGCCGCACAACTGCCGGACTGGGCGCAATGGCAGGATCGTATCTTCGGCTTCGCGCAGGAGCCGGTGGTGCTGGTCGCCTCGCGCAAGGCGCTGGAAGGGCTGGCCCTGCCCCGCACCCGCCGTGATCTGATCGACCTCCTGCGCGATCATCCCGGCCGGTTCGAGGGCCGGATCGGCACCTATGACCCGCTGCAATCCGGCGCGGGCTATCTGTTTGCAACGCAGGAGGCGCGGCAATCCGACAGTTTCTGGCGACTGGCCGAGGTGATGGGTGCCAACCGCCCCCGGCTTTACGCCAGCACCAAGCCCATGCTGGACGATCTGGAAACCGGCACACTGGCGCTGGCCTATAATGTGCTGGGCAGCTACGCCGCCACCCGCGCCGCGCATGACCCGGATGTGGCGCTGATCGAGTTCGAGGATTTCACTCTGACGCTTTTGCGCACCGCGCTGATCCCGAAAGACGCGCGCAACCCCGAGCTTGCAGGCATGTTCATCGACTTCCTGCTGTCACCCGAAGGCCGCCGCCTGTCCGGCCAACAGGGGGGTCTGCCGCCGGTCAACGAGGCCGCACTCGTGCAGACCCCGCGCCTGCGCCCGATCCGGCTGGACCCCGGCCTGCTGGTCTATCTGGACCGCGTCAAGCGCCGCGCCTTTCTGGAGGAGTGGGCCGCGGCAGTGAAGCAGCCGTGAAAGCCCGCCGGATGATCCTTGCCTTGTCCGGAGCGGTTTGAAACAGTTTGGCGGTCCGGCGGGCGTTCATCGCGCCGTCACGTCACCGAAGCAGCCTGCCCGCGCCGGGTGCATGTCTCGGATCGGAGCTTTTGCCATGAACCGTCTTTGCCGCCGGAGTGCGGCCTGTCTTGCCTTGCTTCTGTCAGCCCAGCCACTGATTGCACAAACCACCGATGCCCTGCTGACACCCGAACAGATCACGACACTGGAGGGGGCGGAGGCCGATCTGCGCGCGCGGCTGGCCCCGCACGCCGACGGTCAGGACGCCGCCGCCGTGGCCGATTTTCTGGCGGTGATCGACGGGAATCGCCTGCCGATGCCCGACCGGCTGAGCCTTGCCAATACCCCCTGCAGGGTGCGCAGCCTTCAGGTCACCGCCGATATCGCGCTTGGGTATCCGTTCTTTCCATGCAGCTTCCGGCAGGAGGGTCCGGCCGGGCTGGTGTTTCAGAAAGATGCAGGCTCCCAGCGCCGGCTGGGGCTGGTTCTGCCCGGCGCGACCGGAACGAACTTTGCCTTCCGGGGTGGCAGCTATTTCACCGGCGAGGCCCCGCGCGGCTACACTGGCGACCCCGAAGCCGGAACAGACAGTCTGGGCCTGATGTACCGGGGCGGGCCGGATCTGTATTACATCATCTTCGCGCCGGTCGACGGGCGCGGAGAGGTTTATGAAATCCTGACGCAGTAAAGGGCAATGACATGACCACCGGCTTTCTGGCACTTAACGCCGGGTCTTCCTCGCTGAAGGTGGCCCTGTTTCCGGCAGAGGGGGACACGGCCCTGCTGACCGGCCAGGCCGAGCGGATCGGGCCGGAAGGCCGTATGGTTCTGAAGGATGCCACCGGCGCGGAACTGACATTGCCGCCCGGTGATCTGTCCAGCCATGAAGGCGCGCTGTCCATGGTGATCGGCACGGTGAAACAGCACTTCCCCGGCCTGCGCATGGCCGCCGTGGGCCACCGGGTCGTGCATGGCGGGCTGGATTACGTCCAGCCGGTTGTCGTGACCGATGCCGTGCTGGCAAAGCTGCGGATGCTGGAGCCTTTCGCCCCGCTGCATCAGCCCCACAACATCGCGGGTATCCGAGCCGCCATGGCCGCCTTCCCCGATGTGCCGCAGATCGCCTGTTTCGACACGGCCTTCCATCGTGGCCAGCCCTTCGTGAACGACACTTTCGCCATTCCGCACCGTTATTACGAGGCGGGCGTGCGGCGCTACGGCTTTCACGGCCTCAGCTATGAATATGTCACCGGAGAATTGCGCCGTCTCGCGCCGCATCTGATGGAAGGGCGCGTCGTTGTCGCGCATCTGGGCAATGGGGCCTCGATGTGCGCCATCCATCGCGGGCGCTCTGTTGCCTCCTCGATGGGGTTTTCCGCGCTGGACGGATTGCCGATGGGCACCCGCTGCGGCCAGATCGACCCCGGCGTCCTGCTGTACATGCTGGATCGCGAAGGGTTGAATACCGCTCAGATCCGCCAGATCCTGTACAACGAATCCGGTCTTCTGGGCCTGTCGGGCGGGCTGTCGAACGACATGCGCACGCTTGAAGCCGCCGACAGCCCCGAAGCCCATCGCGCCATCGACTACTTCGTATTCCGCGTACAGCGCGAACTGGGCGCCATGGCCGCCGTCATGGGGGGAATCGACGCACTGGTCTTCTGCGGCGGCATCGGGGAAAACTCGCGCAGCGTCCGCCGCCGGATCTGCGAGCGTCTGGGCTGGATGGGGGTCGAGATCGACCATGGCAGGAACGCAGAAAGCGCCACGGTCCTGTCATCCGAGTTTTCGCGCACCACGGTCATGATCATCAACACGCATGAGGAACTGGTGATCGCCCGTGCCGCCCGCGCTGCCGTGGGGATTTCGGCGTCCTAGTGCCGCTTCGGCAGCCGACACCAATTCGTCATCTGGCAGTCACCGCACCCTTACAACGCGGGTGTTAGCTGCGGCGCAGGATTTCCGCGCCGCACCAGCCTGCGGCGCCTGCCGGAGGGTACATGCCATGAATGCTGTCCATCCCGTCCGTCGTGCCCGACAGATTGAAGAGATCGTGCCGGTCATCTCGGTCGTGGTGCCGCTGCATGACGAGGCGGCCAGCATCGCGCCACTTACCGCGCAGATTCTGGAAATCCTCGCCGGGCAGGCGTTCGAACTGATCCTTGTCGATGACGGTTCGGAAGATGAAACACGGGCCGAACTGTTGCGGCTGGCCCGGCACGAGCCGCGCATCCGCGTGCTGGGGCATGACCGGGCGGCAGGGCAATCGGCGGCGATCCATTCTGGCGCGCGGGCGGCGCGCGGCCGTATCGTGGCGACGCTGGACGGGGACGGGCAGAACCCGCCGGTCAACCTTCCGGCGCTGATCGCGCCCCTGATGGACCCGCGCCGCGACCCGGCGCTGGCGCTGGTTGCCGGTCAGCGCATCGGGCGCCGCGATACGCCGGGCCGTCGGCTGGCATCGCGCTTTGCCAACGGGTTGCGCGGCTGGCTGCTGGGCGACAGGACGCGCGACACCGGCTGCGGGCTGAAGGCGTTTGACCGCGCCGCCTATCTGGCACTGCCCTATTTCAACCACCAGCACCGCTTTCTGCCCGCGCTGTTCCTGCGCGATGGCTGGAAGATCGCACATGTCGATGTGACCCATGCACCGCGTCTGGCCGGGCGGTCGAAATACACCAATCTCGGGCGGGCGCTGGTCGGGATCACCGATCTGGCGGGCGTTGCCTGGCTGATCCGCCGCCGCAAACGGGTAACCCCGCACGAAATCGCCGCCGGGGCCGGAGCATGAGCCGCGAGGCGGTCTGGGCCGCCCTGCACGTCACCGACTGGACCGAGTTCACCTGGGTGATGATCGGCCTTGGCGGGCAGCTGATGTTCACCATGCGCTTTCTGGTGCAATGGATCGTGTCGGAACGCACGCGCCGGTCGGTCATCCCGGTGGCCTTCTGGTATTTCTCGATGGCCGGGGGTGTGGTGCTGCTGAGCTATGCGCTGTGGCGGCGCGACCCCGTGTTCGTGTTCGGGCAGGCGACGGGGCTTGTCATCTATTCCCGCAATCTTTGGCTTATCCATGCTGAAAAGCACCAGCCTGCCCAAAGCCGCGCCTGACTGCCTGCAGGCGGCGTTGCTGGCCATTGCCGCGCTGACACTATGGCGGCTGGGCATGCTGGCCGCGATGCGGACCGAACTTTGGACGGATGAATCGCAATACTGGCTATGGGGGCAGTCGCTGTCCTTCGGCGCCTATTCCAAACCACCGCTGATCGGCTGGCTGATCCGTGCCACGACCGAAGTTGCGGGCAACACGCCCTTCGGGGTGCGTCTTGCGGCGCCTGTGCTGCATGGGGTGACGGCGATGCTGGTCATGGCGCTTGCAGCGCGGCTGACCAATGCGCGCGTGGCGGCACTGGCCGGACTGACCTATGCGACCATGCCCGCAGCCACGCTGGGCGCGATGATGATGACGACCGACACACCGCTGCTGTGTGCCATCGCGGCGGCGCTGCTGATGCAGCACCGGCTGGCCGCGCGCGCTTCGACCGGCGATGCGGTGTTGCTGGGGCTGGCGCTGGGGCTGGGGTTCCTGTCGAAACATGCGATGCTGTTTGCCATGGCCGGGATGGCTATGGCCGCGCTGGTATCCCCGGCATGGCGGATCACCCGCCGCGATGCGACAATAGCCGGGGCGGTTGCCCTGTTGCTGGCGCTGCCGAATCTGCTGTGGATCGCCAGCCACGGTTTTGTGACCCTGCATCATCTGGCCGAAGATGGCGCGGCGCAGGGTTTTGGCCTGCATCTGTCTGGTGCTGTCCGCTTTTTGGCCGAACAACTCGCGGTGATGGGGCCGCTGGCCTTTCCGGCCTTCCTGCTGGGTCTGCACGCGCCCCGCCCGCCACTGCGCGGCGCCGTGACGGTGGCGCTGGTGATCCTTGGCATCGTCACGCTTCAGGCGCTGACCAGCCGGGCGCTTGCAAACTGGGGCGTGGGCTTTACGGTCACGGGCAGCATCATCGCCGCGCACTGGCTGGAGCGGCACCGGGCAGTGGCCCTTGCCTCGCTGGCGCTGGGTGCGGCGGTGGCGATTGCCCTGCCGCTCATCGCCACTTTCGGCACCGGCTGGCGGATCGGGGACGGGCCGCTGATCCTGTCGCGCTATCTGGGCCGGGCCGAGGTCAGCCGGCGCGCAATGGATTTCGCAACGCGCAATGGCGCCGCCGTGATCGTGGCCTCGGATCGTGGCCTGCTGGCTGATCTGAGCTGGCAGAGCCATGGCTCCGGGCTGGAAATCGCCGCCATCCCGCATGACGGACCACCCCGACACCACTGGGACCTGGCGCTGCCGCTGACTGCTGCTCCGGGCACACTGGTTGTGCTGTTGATGCAAGGGGCGGAGCCACCCGCCTGCGCCACCGGCCCGTCTGGCCACTGGATCGCCGGGCCAGGCTTTGCCGAGGGGCGACAGATGTCGCTGGTCCTGACCACCCCCGAATGCCTGACGGAGGCCAAGGATGACTGACCCCACCCTCGCCCGCCTGCATCATGCCGCGCTGATTGCAACGCTGGTTGTGCTCTGCCTGTTCAGCGCCGAACCGGCACTGGATATCGCCCTTTCAAGCCGGTTTCTTGATCCGCAAGGCGTTTTCGCCCTGCGCGGAAACCCCGCCATCACCACACTCAACGACAGCCTGCGCTGGGGGTTGACCGCTTTTGCCCTTCTGGCGGTGGCTCTGCCAGTGCTGGCACGCACGCGCGGCTTCACACCGCGATCCGGGCTGGCCGGCTGGCATTTCCTTGCGACCGTGTTCGTCATCGGCCCCGGCCTGATCGTGAACGGCATCCTGAAAGCCTATGCGGGACGTGCCCGTCCCGCTGACATCATAGAGTTCGGCGGGACGCGACAGTTCACCCCCGTCCTGCAAATCAGCGACCAGTGCAGCCAGAACTGTTCCTTCTCCTCGGGTGAGGTCGCGATGACGGCGACTTTCGCCTTTGCCCTGTTGGCCCTGACATGGCCGCATCTGCCGAAACCGCGCCGGTGGCTGGCCGTCGTCGCTGCTGCCGCGCTGATCGGGGCAAGCCTGCTGCTGCGCGTCGGCATGGGGCGGCATTTCACCTCGGACGCGCTGGCCTCGGTCGCCATTTCGGCCTTCGTGGTGATGGGCGGCTACCGGCTGTTCAACCTTGGCACCGCGCGGCACCAGATGACGTGGCAGGCGATCCACAGTGATGGGCTGGCACTTTCCGGGCATCTGCAACGCCGGTTTCAGCGCCTCGCCGCGCAGATGCGCCGCCTTTTGCCACTGGTGACGGCTGAAAGGCGCTGATGCGCGGAACCGCAAGAAAGTGTCACACGACTTGCACCCAGGGGGGTTAGGCCCTATGTGGACCGCTCTTGTCCCTTTTGGCCCCGGGGGGGATTCTTGATGATCCAGACGCCTTACTACCTGATTGATCGGGCGAAGCTTTCGCGCAACATGGAAATCATCGACCGGCTGCGCGCGCAGTCCGGCGCCAAGGCCCTGCTTGCGCTGAAATGTTTCGCTACCTGGCCGGTGTTCGACCAGATGCGCGAGCATATGGACGGCACGACCTCCTCCAGCCTTTACGAACTGCGGCTGGGACGCGAGAAGTTCGGCAAGGAAACCCACGCCTATTCCGTTGGCTGGTCCGACCACGAAATCGCCGAGGCGGTAGGCTATGCCGACAAGATCATCTTCAACTCCATCGGTCAGCTTGAACGCTTCGACAATCAGTCGGCAGAGATCGAACGCGGGCTGCGGCTGAACCCGCGGTTCAGCACTTCGGGCTTTGATCTTGCCGATCCGGCCCGCCCCTTCAGCCGTCTGGGCGAATGGGACCAGAAGAAGATCGAAACCGTGATGGACCGTATCTCGGGCTTCATGATCCATTACAACTGCGAGAATGCGGATTTCGACCTGTTCGACACGCAGCTTGCCCGCATCGAGGATGAGTTCGGCGACCTGCTGAAACGCCTGAAATGGGTCAGCCTCGGCGGCGGCATCCACTTCACCGGCGAGGGCTATCCCGTGGACAAGCTCGCCGCCCGGCTCCGCGCCTTTCAGGATCGGTTCGGGGTGCAGGTCTATCTGGAACCGGGCGAGGCCGCGATCACCAATTCCGCCAGCCTTGAAGTGACGGTGATCGACACGCTGAACAACGGCAAGGATCTGGCCATCGTGGATTCCTCGGTCGAGGCGCACATGCTCGACCTGCTGATCTATCGCCAGTCTGCGAAGATGGAGGTCGCGGGCGATCATCCCTGGATGATCTGCGGCAAATCCTGCCTTGCGGGCGATATTTTCGGCGAGTTCAACTTCCCCACACCGCTGTCGGTGGGCGACCGGCTGTCGATCGCCGATGCCGCAGGCTATACGATGGTGAAGAAGAACTGGTTCAACGGCGTGAAGATGCCCAGCATCGTCGTGCGCGAACTGGATGGCTCGCTGAGCCTGAAACGAGAATTCGGCTATGCCGACTACGAGAGCAGCCTGGGCTGAGACTCTCCCTTCCCTCTGTCCTTAAAGGAGACGGTTCGAAGTGAAACGGAACGTGTTGATCATCGGCGCCGGTGGCGTGGCTCAGGTCGTGGCGCATAAATGTGCGCAACACAATGACCGGCTGGGCGATCTGCATATCGCCAGCCGTACGCGGGCGAAATGCGAGGCGATCATCGCCAGCGTCCATGAAAAGAACGCGATGAAGGTGCCGGGCACTTTCGCGGCCCATGCGGTCGATGCGATGGACAGTGCCGCCGTCGCCGCGCTGATCCGCGAGACCGGCGCGCAGATCGTGATCAACGTGGGTTCGGCCTTCGTGAACATGACGGTGCTGGAAGCCTGCATCGAGACCGGCGCCGCCTATCTGGACACCGCGATCCACGAAGACCCGGAAAAGATCTGCGAAACGCCGCCGTGGTATGGCAACTACGAATGGCAACGCCGCGACCGCTGCAAGGCGGCCGGTGTGACCGCGATCCTTGGCATCGGCTTTGACCCCGGCGTGGTGAACGCCTATGCCCGCGTGGCTGAGGGGATGCTGGACAAGATCACCTCCATCGACATCGTGGACATCAATGCCGGGTCGCATGGCAAATGGTTCGCCACCAATTTCGACCCCGAGATCAACTTCCGCGAATTCACCGGCACGGTCTATTCGTGGCAGAACGGCGGCTGGCAGTCGAACAAGATGTTCGAGGTTGGCCAGACCTGGGATCTGCCGGTTGTGGGCGAACAGAAAGCCTATCTGACCGGCCATGACGAGGTGCATTCGCTGTCGGCGCGCTACAAGGATGCCGATGTGCGGTTCTGGATGGGCTTTGGCGACCATTACATCAACGTGTTCATCGTGCTGAAGAACCTTGGCCTGCTGTCGGAACAGCCGGTAAAGACCGCCGAGGGGCAGGAGGTCATTCCGCTGAAGGTGGTGAAGGCTGTGCTGCCCGATCCGGCCAGCCTCGCGCCGAACTATACCGGCAAGACCTGCATCGGGGACGTGGTGAAGGGCGTGAAGGATGGCCAGCCGGCCGAGTTGTTCATCTACAACGTCGCGGATCACAAAGAGGCGTTCGAGGAGGTCGGCTCGCAGGGCATCAGCTATACCGCCGGTGTGCCGCCGGTCACCGCCGCGCTGCTGATTGCCGATGGCACCTGGGATGTGGGCACGATGGTCAATGTCGAGGAACTGGACCCCAAACCCTTCATCAACCTGCTGAACACCATGGGCCTGCCGAGCCGCATCAAGGATGCGCAGGGCGACCGCCCGCTGGAGTTCTGAAATCCGAAAGGCCCGGTCTGAACGCCGGGCCTTTTGCTTATCGCCGCATCATCGCCAGCCGGATTAGCGCGCGTTCCATCAGTGCCATGGCAGGTGCGCGCGAGGCGGACCGCAGCGTCAGGTCGGTTTCCACCAGCAGCGCCAGCGCATCCTCCAGCCGCCGCGCGCCCCAGCTTTCGGCCTGACGCATCGCCCGATCCTTGCGCGGACCGCGCAGCCGGAACGAGGCCGGGCCGCGCGGATCAACCGCCAGCGCGTGCAGATTGCGGAAATGGCGCATGGCAAAGATGCATAGCGTGACGGGCTGCACCCCCTGCCCCTCCAGCCGCCGCATCAGCTGCCCCACGGCAGCGCCCCGCCCTTCGGCCACAGCCTCCACCACATCATCTACCTCGGCATCCACCGTCGCCGGGGCCATGGCGATCACATCGGCGGGCGTCAGCGGCGTGCCGTCGCCCCATTTATACAGCGCGATCTTCTCGACTGTCTGGCGGAAGTCACCTGGATCAAGCTCTTTTGCCAGCGACAGAAGATCGGTCATCGCCTCGGGCGCGATGTCGCGCAGGCCGCTTTTGCCCAGCGTGCTCTCGATTTCCTCGCGTGAGGGGGGGTCGTCATAGATGCCAAGGCAGCGCGCCGTCGGATGCGATTCGAACAGCTTCACCAGCGCCGATTTCGCAGTCAGCCCGCCCGCGGTCACCACGATCTGCGCGTCACCGGGACGCCAGTCGCGAAAAGCCTCGGTCACCGCCGGGGCGATGGTGTCGGTCGCTTCCTCCACGAAGACCACGCGCGGACCAGGAAAGAAGCCCTGCGCCTTCATCGCATCCATCAGAAGCGCCGGTTCCTTGCGCACATCACCGCCCGAGAGGCGCGCGAGCCGCATCTCAGCCTCGCCCTCCGGTCCGATCAGCGCGGCAATCGCCTCCTGCCGCCGCAGCGATACGCGCATGGCGTCCTGCCCGTACAGCAGCAGCCCCGCCGCCGCCGGATCGGGCTTGGCACAATAGGCCGCCCCCGCCGCGCCGGTCAGCTTCACAGGAAGCTTCCTGCCGTCGCCAGAAGCCGCGTAACGATCTGGTCAGCCAAAATCCGCATCAGGCGATAGGCCGCATCCTCCTCCGCCGCCAAACCGGCGACGGTGGATCCGGTCGCCGACCAGGAGGTGAAGCTGGCTGCCGTGCCTTCGGCCAGCGGTGTGCCCGCAGCATTTTTCACCACCCAGTCCACCGTGCCGCGCAAATTATAGCGCGTCGTCGCGTTCTCTGGTGTAACGCCGACACCGATGCTTTCGGTGCGGATGGTGTAGGACAGCCGATAGCGGTCGCCCTGCGGGCGTCCCAGCCGTTCCTCCAGCCGCTCGACCAGATCGAAGCCGTTCTTGTCGGACGGCGCATCGACGCGGATCGCGCCTTGCAGCGCGGCGGCAGGTCCGCCCGGCGCATAAGCCGGGGTGAAGGTGCAGCCCGTCAGGGCCGCACCGGCGAGCGTGATGAACTGGCGGCGTTTATACCACGACATTGATGATGCGCCCCGGTACGACGATGATCTTCTTCACCGGCTGACCGGCCAAGAACTTAACCACATCCTCGTTCGCCAGCGCGATCTTTTCAACCTCTGCCGCCGCCATATCCTTCGGCACGCTGATTTCCGCCCGCCGCTTGCCGTTGATCTGGATCGGCAGCGTCACGGTATCATCCACCAGCAGCGCCGGATCGGCCTTGGGCCATGCGGCCTGCGCGCAGAGGCCTTCGCCCCCCTGATATGACCAGATGGATTCCGCGATATGCGGGGTCATCGGCGACATCAGCTGCGCCAGCGTGCGGATCGCCTGTTTCATCACCGGAGTCGAGGCATCGGCCTTCGCCAGCACATTGGTAAAAGCGTAAAGCCCGGCGATGGCCTTGTTGAAGGCAAAGCCGTCAATGCCCTTCGTCACCTCATCCACAGCCTTCGCCGTGGCTTTCAGCAGCGCCGCATCGTCCTTGCCCTGATGATCCGCAGGCAGTTCGCCGATGCGGGAACACAGGTTCCACACACGGGTCAGATGCTTGAAGGCCGCCTCCGCGCCCGAGGCCGTCCATTCCACGTCACGCTCCGGCGGGCTGTCCGACATGACAAACCACCGCGCGGTATCGGCACCGTAAGAGGCGATGATGTTCATCGGATCGACGACATTCTTCTTGGATTTCGACATTTTGGCCGAGGGGATGACCTCGACCGCAGTCCCGTCCTTCAGCGTGGCGCCGGCCTCGCTGCGGATGATGTCCTCGGGCAGGTGATAGACCGGGCGGCCCTTGTCATCGGTGGTCTTGTAGATCTCATGCGTCACCATGCCCTGCGTGAACAGCGCATTGAACGGCTCGCGTGCCTTGGCGGGCAGGTGGCCGGTCTCGTTCATCGCGCGGGCGAAGAAGCGGCTGTAAAGCAGGTGCAGAATCGCGTGCTCGATGCCGCCGATATACTGATCGACGTTCATCCAGTAGTCGGCGTCCTCGGCCACGGTCGGGGTGGTGGCGCGGGGCGCGGTAAAGCGGGCGTAATACCAGGACGAATCGACGAACGTATCCATCGTATCCGTTTCGCGCCGGGCCGCCGCACCGCATTTCGGGCAGGTCGTCGTGGCCCAGGTCGGGTGGCGATCGAGCGGGTTGCCAGGCTTGTCGAAGCTCACGTCATAGGGCAGCTCGACCGGCAGGTTTTCCTTTTTCTCAGGCACCACGCCACAGGTCGCGCAATGCACGACCGGAATCGGGCAGCCCCAATAGCGTTGCCTGGACACGCCCCAGTCGCGCAGACGGAACTTGGTGACGCCCTGGCCAAAGCCCTTGGCCTCGGCCAGCGCGATGGCCTCGGCCACACCCTCGTCGCCGGTCATCGGCTTGTTGCCCGCGATACCGCGAACATATTGAACCCGCTCGGATTTCATCGGCACAAAGGCTTCGGTCAGCGGCGCGTCCTCCGCCCCTTCCGCCACATAGACCGCCTTGATCGGCAGCCCGTATTTGGTGGCGAATTCGAAATCGCGCTGGTCATGCGCCGGGCAGCCGAAAATCGCGCCGGTGCCGTAATCCATCAGGATGAAATTGGCGATCCAGACCGGCAGTTCCCAGTTCGGGTCCAGCGGATGCTTCACGCGGATTCCGGTATCCATGCCCAGCTTCTCGGCGGTTTGCAGGGCTTCCTCGCTGGTGCCGATGCGGCGGCATTCGGCGACAAAGGCCGCGATCTGCGGATTGGTCTTTTCCAGTTCCTTCGCCAGCGGGTGATCCGGGCTGATCCCGGCGAAAGAGGCGCCCATCAGCGTGTCGGGGCGGGTGGTATAGACCTCCAGCCGGTCAAAGCCCGCCGGCGCCGCCACGGTTTCAAAGCCGAACTGCAGCCCGCGCGACTTGCCAATCCAGTTGGCCTGCATCAGCCGCACCTTCTCGGGCCAGTCCTTCAGGCCATCCAGCGAATCCAGCAGATCGCCCGCCATGTCGGAGATCTTGAAGAACCACTGGGTCAGCTCGCGCCGCTCCACCACGGCGCCCGACCGCCAGCCCTTGCCGTCGATCACCTGTTCGTTGGCCAGCACGGTCATATCGACCGGATCCCAGTTCACCACCGCCGCCTTGCGATAGACCAGACCCTTTTCCATCATGTCGATGAACATGGCCTGCTGCTGGCCGTAATATTCCGGGTCGCAGGTGGCGAATTCGCGGCTCCAGTCGATCGACAGGCCCAAGGGCTTCATCTGTCCGCGCATGTCGGCGATATTGCCGTAGGTCCAGTCCTTGGGATGGCCGCCACGCTCCATCGCGGCGTTCTCGGCGGGCATCCCGAAGGCATCCCAGCCCATCGGATGCAGCACCGAAAACCCGCAGGAAGATTTGTAGCGCGCCACCACATCGCCCATCGTGTAGTTGCGCACATGGCCCATGTGGATGCGCCCCGAAGGATAGGGGAACATCTCAAGCACATAATATTTCGGCTTGGCCGCATCGCGCCGGGCGGTGAACACCCCGGTCTTATCCCAGGTTTCCTGCCATTTCGGCTCGATCTGGCTCGGTTCATAGCGCGACATGCTGGCCTCATCTCATCGGTTCGACGCGCGCGAATTAAACCGACCGGGCCGGAACAGTCCAGCCCGCGCAGCTTTCACCCTGATTCAAATATCCCGGGGGAGTCGCGCCAAAGGCGCGGCGGGGGCAGCGCCCCCACCCTGCGGCGTCACAGACGGCTGTCGCGAACGCGGATTTCCCGCGCGCGTGTCAGAATCGCATCCTCGACCGCGCGCTGGGTCTGCGGCGAGACGGCGGCACCACCGCGCCCCTGCAACGAGACGCGCAGCGAACGCGCATCCAGCGCAGGGTCGCTGATATAGATCGTCGCACGATAGGCGCGACCGCCGCCGGGCGGCGTGCCATAGCCGGTCACGATGACGCCGGTGAAGGGGTCGACCGATTCGATAGGCAGGAAATTCAGCACATCCAGCGAGGCCTGCCACAGATAACGGTTCACCTCGACCGTGGTATTCGGATCGGCACCGCCGCCGAACAGATCCCAGATCTTCCGCTGACGGGTCTCGTCCGAAATCTCACGGGTTGCCACGGTGCTGCGCTGCTTTGCCTTGGGCACCACGGCTTCGGTCTGCGAATGATCCACCGACCTGGCCTTGCCACTGAACAGGCCGGAACCGCCGCTGCCGATCCCGCCACAGGCCGCAAGGGCAAGGACCAGACTGCCGGACAGCGTAAGACGCGCAAGGCTGGGCAAGGACATTCGCTACTCCCGTCGATATAAAGGCTGTCTAGCCGAGCGCCCCGGACCGGACAAGGCTTTTCCCGCCTTCGGCTTTCTCGTGCGGGCTCGCGCGTTCGCGCGAGGGCATCTTGCCCTTCCCGTGGCAGGACTGTGACATTGGTGCACCATACACCGCCGTGTTTCCCGACGGGCCGCCACAGCCGATTGCAATTCGAGGCCCAACGGCAGAAATAGAGGCCATACCCAATTCGGATTCCCCTGAGTTGGGCCGCACCTTTGAGTCAACGAGGGAAAACGATGAAAAAGATCCTTCTCGCCACCACGCTGCTGGCTTCGACCGCCACCGTGGCTTCGGCTGAAACCGGCGTGACCCTGTCGGGCTACGGCCGCTTCGGTCTGACCTACCTCGACACCCGCGCTGTCGAGACCCAAGTGACGACCCGTCTGCGTTTCAACATCGACGGCAAAACCGAGACCGACTCGGGCGTGACCTTCGGTGGCCGTATCCGCATCCAGCACACCAACGGCGCGACCGCTGCGACCGCCAACGCTGCGATGCTCTACGCTTCGTTCGAAGGCTTCCGCGTTGAAGTCGGCAACGTCAACACCGCGTTTGACTCGGCTGGCCTGATCTATAACGCCGAAATGGGCTTCGTGGACTCGTCGTACGGCGACCCGCAAGGTGCGTTCTTCGCCTACGCTTCGGGCGCTACCCCGGCCAACTACACCGGCGTGTTCGCTTCGTACTCGATGGGTGACTTCACCGGTCGTATCTCGTACGTGAACCCGGACCAGACCGTTTCGGGCTCGACCGAAGAGCTCTCGGTGTCGTTCGACTACGCTTCGGGTCCGTTCGCCGTGTCGCTCGCCGCCTACCAGGACGGCGCTGGCCTTGCCAATAACGACGGCTTCTTCCTGGGTGCTGCGTACACCATCAATGACGCTGCCACCGTTGGCCTGAACTACATCGACGAAGACTCGGCCGGTGGCCGCGTTGTGACCCTGTACGGCAACTACACCATGGGCGCCACCACCCTGCGCGCCTACGTTGCTGACCTGGACGTCGCCGGTGCTGACACCGCTTACGGCCTCGGCGCTGACTACGACCTCGGCGGCGCTCGTCTGTCGGGCTCGATCCAGTCGGGTTACGCTGGCGAGACCTGGGCTGACGTCGGCGTTCGCTTCGACTTCTGATCCCACGATCAGTCAGTTAGGAAAGGGCGGGGTAAACCCCGCCCTTTTCCTTTTTGGCTCCGGTCATGCCGGGGCCTTTTCTTTTTTCCCCTGCTGTGGCCATCTGCGGCCAAAGACGGAGGCGGCGATGGGTCTGACGGAAATCAAGTCACGGGTAGCAGTGGCAGAAACAGCGGCAGGGCGCCCGCAGGGTGCGGTGACGCTGATCGCCGTGTCGAAAGTGCAGCCGCTGGAACGGGTGATTGCCACGCTGGAGCAGGGGCAGCGTATTTTCGGCGAGAATTATGTTCAGGAAGCTGCCGGGAAGTGGCCAGATCTGCGCAGCCGCTTTCCCGGCACCACGGTCCATATGATCGGCCCCTTGCAGACCAACAAGGCCAGGCTGGCGTTCGATCTGTTCGATGCGATCCACACGCTTGACCGGCCGTCGCTGGCGGACAAGCTTTCCCGGCTCGCACAGGCGCAGGGGCGCTGCCCCATGCTTTTCGTGCAGGTGAATACCGGGGCAGAGCCGCAGAAGGCGGGCATTCTGCCCGATGACGCCGATGCCTTTATCGCGGATTGTCGCGCGAAGGATCTGCCGGTCGCGGGCCTCATGTGCATTCCGCCCGAAGATACGGACAGCACGCCGCATTTCGTGCACCTGGCCGAAATCGCGGCCCGAAATGGGCTCTCGCAGCTTTCCATGGGAATGAGCGGCGATTTCGAGGCTGCGATTGCCCATGGTGCCACTCATGTGCGTGTCGGCAGCGCGATCTTCGGCGCTCGCAGTTACGCCTGACGCCTAAAGCAGATGTCCCGATTTCGCGGCTTTCGTCGCCAGATAGCCGCGATTTTCAGGCGTTTCCCCGACGCGAAGCTGCACACGTTCGGTCACACGAAGACCCTGCCCCTCCATCATGGTGATCTTGCGGGGATTGTTGGTCAGCAGCCGCACCGCTGAAAACCCCATGGTCTTCAGGATGCCCGCGCCCAACCGGAAATCACGTTCATCATCTTCGAATCCCAGCCGGTGATTGGCTTCGACCGTATCGAAACCCTGATCCTGCAAGGAATAGGCCCGCATCTTGTTGGCAAGACCGATCCCCCGGCCTTCCTGATTGAGGTAAAGCAACACCCCTGCGCCCTCGGCCCCCATCTGCGCCAGCGCGGCGCGCAGTTGCGGGCCGCAATCGCATTTCAGGCTGCCGAGTACGTCGCCGGTGAAACAGGCCGAATGCAGGCGGGCCAAAACCGGCGCCTTGCGGTCCGGCTGCCCGATCTCGATGGCATAATGTTCCTCGCCGCCGTCCTCGGGACGAAAGATATGCACCCGCCCCGCCGCACTTGCGACCATCGGCAGGCGGGCCGAAACGACCTCGGACAGCGGCGAGGCGCGGTCCAGCTCCACCGCCGCTTCTGCAATGTCGATCACCGTCAGATCGGCGGCACGCGCCAGGGCAGCACCCTGCACCACCGGCACCACCACGACCGCAGGCAGCAGACGTGCCGATTTCGCCAGGGCGATGGCCGCGCGGTGCAGGCCCGGCCTGCCCCCCCGGATTTCGTGAAACGGTCCTTTCATCGGCAGGCGCAGGTCATCGGCCGGATCGGCCATGGCCGACAGCCAGTCCAGCCCCGCGTCGGCGGGCAAGGCCAGCCGCGCCAGATCGCCGTCGTAAACCCTGATCTTCAGCGTCTCCGCCCGCCGGACGGTCAACGCAAGTTCCGGCTGGCCCAGACGGCGCAGCTCCTCCAGCCGCGCGGAGCCAAGCGACTCGACCGGCACCGCGACCGCTGCGGCCTCGCCTTCGGTCAGCATCACGGGAACGCCCATGCGCAGATCGCCGCGCGCGCGGGCAAGCCGTTCGATGATGCCGGGGCCGGCGATGGCGGGGGTGCTGGTCATGCTGCGTCCTCTTGCGCCCTATGTAACGATCCGGGTGGGAAAGTGAAACATTTCCCCCCGTTGCGACACGAGGCCGTGACTCCTTCGTCGCAAATCTTGCCGGAACCGTGAAGGGGGCTCATGTGTTGGGCAAGCAACCACGGAGGCCGCACGATGGCAACGCTGCGCAAAATTCTTCTGGTCGACGACGACGACGATCTGCGCGAGGCGCTGAGCGAACAGCTTGTGATGACCGAGGATTTCGATGTTTTCGAAGCCTCTACCGGCCTTGAGGGTCTGGAGAAAGCCAAGGGCGGCGGGCATGATCTGGTGATCCTCGACGTCGGCCTGCCCGATACGGACGGGCGCGAACTGTGCCGCCGGATGCGCAAGGCGGGCGTGAAATGCCCGATCATGATGCTTACCGGACACGATACCGATGCCGATACGATCCTCGGGCTTGATTCGGGCGCAAATGACTATGTGACCAAGCCGTTCAAATTTCCTGTGCTGCTGGCCCGCATCCGGGCGCAGTTGCGGCAGCACGAACAATCCGAAGATGCGGTGTTCCAGCTTGGCCCCTATACGTTCAAACCGGCCCAGAAGCTTCTGGTGGACGAAAAGGAACGCAAGGTTCGCCTGACCGAGAAGGAAACCAATATCCTGAAGTACCTTTACCGCGCGCAACAAGGTGTTGTGGCTCGGGATGTGCTTCTCCACGAAGTCTGGGGTTATAACGCGGGGGTTACCACCCACACACTTGAAACCCACATCTATCGTCTGCGCCAGAAGATCGAGCCGGACCCCTCCAATGCACGTCTGCTGGTGACCGAATCCGGCGGATATCGGCTGGTCGCTTGACCAGTTGGAAAAAAATGGGCGACGATGGTCTTATTGTTGCCGGAATGCGTGATTATATCATGCGACAGGTTCCCCTCGCCGCGTCGGGGTCATGACGCGGCATCCTCCCTGTTGGACTAGGCCGGGCAATGCCCGGCCTTTTTTTTCCGAACAGATGTGATACAATCTATGGATGTGCTTCGAGGTGGCCTTTTCGCCCGATTCACATTCTCCCTGTTGGAAGCCTGGCCGGGCCTTGTGCCCGGCGTCTCTTCCGCCCGACAATTCCGCAGCGGCATTTGCTGGTGATGTTGGAATCCTGCATCGCGCATCCTACATATGATCAGGTGTCTGCGGCGCTTTTGCCCGAGGAGGTCCGGTGTCGATGCGATTTTCCCTTGTCTGTCTTGCCCTTGCGGGCACGACCCTTCCAGCGGCGGCGGAAAGCCTGTCCTTCACGCTGTCGAATCAATCCAATGCCGATCTCACGGAATTTTACGCCTCGCCCGTGGGCACAGAGTCCTGGGAGGAAAACATCCTGTCCACCGGCGCCTTGCCCGCCGGAGCCAGCGGCGACATCACCATCGCCGAAGCCAAGGGATGCGAATATGACTTCCGCATGGTCTTCGCCGATGGCGACGTGCTGGAAGACCGCAGCAACATCTGCGACAGCGGCGCCTATACCATCCAGTGACATCCTGGCCAGCCATCATGGTGCCTGACACCGGCGGGGCCGTTCCGGCGCTTTACGTCACGCGCCGCGCCGCCTAGACAGGTTGGCGAAAGGAAACCGCCATGCCCTTTACACTTGCCACCTGGAACATCAATTCGGTCCGTCTGCGCGAGGCAATCGTCTCGCGGCTGATGCAGGAGGAGGCGCCCGACGTCCTTTGCCTGCAAGAGATCAAGACCCCGATCGACAAATTCCCCCGCGAGGCGTTCGAGGCGCTTGGCTACCGCTATATGGTTGCGCGCGGGCAGAAGGGCTATAACGGCGTCGCCATCCTGTCGCGCCTGCCGCTGGAAGATGCGGGCGACCGCGATTTCGCCGCGCTGGGTCATGCCCGGCACGTTGCCGCGCGGCTGGAAAACGGCGTGACGGTGCACAATTTCTATGTACCCGCCGGCGGGGATATTCCCGACCGTGAGGCCAATGTGAAATTCGGGCAGAAGCTGGATTTCCTGACCGAGATGCGCGACTGGGCTCATGCGGAAAAGCCGTCGAAAGCCATTCTTGTCGGCGACCTGAACATCGCCCCGCGCGAGGATGACGTCTGGAACCACAAGGCCCTGCTGAAAATCGTCAGCCACACGCCCATCGAGGTAGAGCATCTGGGTGCGGCGCAGGACGCCGGTGGCTGGGTGGACGTGACCCGCAAGGATATCCCCGAAGGGCGACTTTATTCGTGGTGGAGCTATCGCTCCCCCGACTGGGATGCCGCTGACAAGGGCCGCCGGCTGGACCACGTCTGGGCGACGCCCGATATTGCGGGCGCCGCGCATGGCAGCCGCATTCTGCGGCCCTGCCGGGGCTGGGAGCAGCCCTCGGACCATGTGCCGGTCTTCGCCACCTTCGACCTGTGATCACCGCTCGGGCGGAGTGAAGGTCAGCCCGTAGGCAGCATAGGCGGCGGCGATACGCCCGTCGGCCAGTGCCGCCGCAACGGCATCGTCCAGCGCATAGGCAAGGTCGCGGTGGCTTTGATGAACCGCGATACCGACGGTCCAGCTTGCCAGGGCAAAGCCCGCCAGCGGCGGCTGATGCACAGCGATCCCTTCCGTCGCGCCATATTGCAGTTGCGCGCGAGGGCCCATGGCCGCCATGACCTCACCCGCCGCCAGCGCCTTCATCGCCTTGGCCATATCGGGAAAGCGATGGATGTTCGGCCCGATCTGCCCCCCCGGAAAGGCGGTCAGATAGAAGTCAGAGATTGAATCATTCTCCACCGCCACGGTGTCAAAACGGAAATAGGCGGGCACCGGCCCGCCTTCATGCCGGGGTTTGTCGGAAGGCACCGCATCCGGATAGGCGTCAAGCCGGTAGGCAATGGCCACCTCTTCCTTGGCATACTGGCCGGTAAAGACCACCTGTTCGACAAGGCAGGTGAACTCGCTGTTGTAGGGCACCCGCATCATCACATTCGATACGGGCTCCTTCTGCACGGTGCCACGCCAGATGTAGGACATCAGATCGGTCTGCACATTCTCGCCCGCCTGCACGAAGCGATATTCCGGCTTCACGCCCAGCCCCTCGGCCAGAATACGCCCGACCTCGACATCCACGCCGCGCGGCGTACCCGCGTCATCCCAGCTGTAGGGCGGAAAATCCTCGTAGACCGCAATGTTCAGGGTTCCGCGTGCAACGATATCGTCCAGCGTCTGCCCGACATACTGGCGCGAAGTGTTCTGCGGGCGGGCGCCCGGCGCCACACCTTCGCAACGGCCAAAAACGGGTGCGGCGGCGAGGCTGAAAAACCCCGCCGCCAGCCCCGCAACAAATGCGGAACGCCGATCCATGTCAGTGTGCCGCCGAAAGCCCGACCGTCAGCGCGTCGGCCGCATGTTTCGCCCCGAGGTCAGAGCCGTCCAGCAGCTTCGCCGCCCGGCTCGCCGCGCTGTCCGCCACCGGCGCCCCGGAGGCCGTCTTGACCTCGACGGCAATGGCTCCGAGTTCTTCTTTCAGTGCCGGTTGATCCGCCCCACCGGCCATCAGCGCGTCGCGGATCGCTGTCAGCCGTGCGGAATGGCCATCCAGCGCGCCATCCTCGGGCCGCGTCTCGATATAGGTGCGGATCGCCCAGCCTGCCTTCTGGCCCAGGACCTCGCCAAATGCCGGCATCTTGGTCACGCCGTCCTGGGTATAGCCGTGCTGGAACCGCTCCATGAACCATTCATCGCCATATTCCTCGGCCTCCAGAAAGCGCAGATCAGGGGCAAGACCGCCCGAAACCGCGCCGAGGCCATGGCAGCGCGCGCAGTTCTGATTGAAGGCGCTGTCGCCGATCTCGACCGCCTTGGCCCAGACCTCGTCCCCTGCCGCCGCTGCACGATAGGGATTTTCGGTCAGCCATTCCTCACCCACATCGGGCAGCGCATCGGTATTTACCGGCTGCGGGGCCACATCGCCGTGGGCAAAAGCCATGGTCGCAAGCCCCGCGAGGGCCACAGCGGCAACGAAGCCGCGGGTCATGTTCGTCATTGCGCATCCTCCCTGAGCACTTGAGCCGAGCTAACCCGTCAATGCCGCACCGCGGTATTGGACTTTCGTGCAAAGCGGCAGGGTCTTGCGACCAATGTCCAATACCCTCGGGCCGTCCCGCCGCCCAACATCCCTCTCAGGGAGACGAACGATGCCGAAAAAGACCTTGTGCCGGGTGGCCGTGGCTGCCGTGAGCGGCTTTTGCCTGATGCCCGCCAGCCGCCTGCACGCCGAGCCTCTTGCCGTCGAGGTCGTCTATCTGCGCCAGCAAGAAATGCGCCCGCCTGTGCTGTCGAACCTTGATCCGGTGCCGGAAGATCTGGGCATTGCCGGCGCCGAAGTCGCAATGGCCGACAATGCCACCACCGGCAAATTCCTTGGCCAGACCTATACGTTAAACGTGATCGACATTGCGCCGGAAGGCGATCTGCCCACCGCCGCGCGCGACGCGCTGGCCGGGGCCGGGCTGGTGCTGGTCGACGGCACCGCCGCCGAAATTCTGGCCGTGGCGGACATGCCAGAAGCCGCAGGCAAGCTGCTGTTCAATGTCGCTTCGGGGGACGAGGCGCTGCGGTCCGCCGATTGCCGGGCCAACCTGTTGCACACAATCCCCGAGGATGGTGCGCGCACCGATGCGCTGATGCAGGTTCTTGCCGCGAAACGCTGGTCAAAGCTGGCGATGATCACTGGGCCGAAGCCCGCCGATCTGGCCTATGCCGATCATTTGCGCCGGTCCGCCGCCAAGTTCGGCCTCACGCTGGTGGGTGAAAAGGCGTGGAGCTTCGACACCGACCTGCGCCGCGCCGCCACGGTTGAACTGCCGCCCTTCACGCAGGATCTGCCCGACCATGACGTGCTGCTGGTGGCGGACGAGACCGACGATTTCGGCCGTTATGTGGAAAACAACACATGGCTGCCCCGGCCCATCGCCGGGTCGGAAGGGCTGGAGCCGCAGGGCTGGACGCATGTGATGGAACAATGGGGCGCCGTGCAGTTGCAGAACCGATTTGAACAGACGGCGGGCCGCGACATGCGCAGCCGCGACTATGCCGCCTGGACCGCCGTACGCGCAATCGGCGAAGCTGTTACCCGAACCGGCAGCGCCGACCCCGCCACCCTGCGCGATTACATGCTGTCCGATGCGTTCCAGCTCGACGGATTCAAAGGGCGCGGGCTCAGCTTCCGGTCGTGGAACGGCCAGTTGCGCCAGCCCATCGCGGTGGCCAATGCCCGCGCGCTTGTGACGCTCGCCCCGGTCGAGGGGTTCCTGCACCAGCGCAACGAAACCGACACGCTTGGCCTCGACGAACCGGAGAGCCAGTGCCACGCCTTCACGGAGTAACCCGATGCGCCGCCTTGCTGCTGCCCTGCTGCTGACTGCCACGCCGCTGATCCCTGCCCCGATCCATGCCGGAGAAATCTGGGTCACCAATGAAAAGGATGACACGGTCAGCGTGATCGACACCGATACGCTGGAGGTCATCAAGACCTATCCCACCGGCGAGCGCCCGCGTGGCGTGACCTTCTCCAAGGATTTCAAGCGGCTCTACATCTGCGCTTCGGATAGTGACACCGTGCAGGTGATGGACCCCGACACCGGCGAGATCCTGCATGACCTGCCGTCGGGCGAAGACCCCGAACAATTCGTGCTCGCCCCCGATGACCGGCATCTCTACATTGCCAACGAGGATGATGCGATCACCACGGTCGTCGATACCGAAACCCGTCAGGTGGTGGCGCAGATCGACGTGGGGGTGGAACCCGAAGGCATGGCCATCAGCCCCGATGGCAAGATCGCCATTACCACCTCTGAAACCACCAATATGGCGCACTGGATCGACACGGCGACGCACAAGCTGTTTGCCAATACGCTGGTCGACAGCCGCCCGCGTCATGCCGAATTTACCGCCGATGGCAGCCAGCTTTGGGTCAGCGCCGAAATCGGCGGCACGGTCACGGTGTTTTCGGTGGCCGACCAGCGCGAGCGGGGCAAGGTGCATTTCGCCATTTCCGGGGTGAATGACGATCTGATCCAGCCCGTCGGCTTCAAGTTCTCGCCCGATGGCAAGCGTGCCTTCGTGGCGCTTGGCCCCGCCAATCATGTCGCGGTCATAGACACCGCCAGCTTCGAGGTGACGAATTACATCCTCACCGGACGGCGGGTCTGGCATATGGCCTGGTCCCCCGATCAAAGCCAGCTTTTCACCACCAACGGCGTGTCCGGCGACGTGACGGTGATCGACGTTGCCAGCGAAACACCTGTCAAATCCATCAAGGTCGGCCGCTTCCCCTGGGGCGCGGCGATGCGGCCGTAACCTGGAAAGGAAATTCCATGAAACCACTGATCCTTGCCGCGCTGCTGGCCGCCCTGCCTGTTGTCGTTCATGCCGAGGCAGAAGATGACGATGATACGGCCCTGGGCGCTGCCGGTCTGATGTCCAAAGGCAATAAAAGCGAACTGCCGCCGATCCTGTTGTCCGCCGGTACGCCGCTGGCCGATGCGCCCTGGAAGCTGAAATCCGGCCATTACTACGAGGTCGAGATCGAGGCCGATGGCAGCCAGGAGCTTGGCCTTGTCGCGCCGGAATTTTTCCGCGCCATCTGGATCGACGAAATCGTCATCGAGGGGCTGGAAGTGCGGCCGCTGGGCCTCGATTCCGTCGAGTTTGACGAGGCGGGCACCATGGAAATCGGCTTTATCGCCGTGAAGCCCGGCAGCTATGTCATGCGCGTGCCCGGCACCAAGGGCGATACGCAGAAGCTGGACATCGTCATCGAATGACCCCCGGCCTCGGCATCCATGCGGTCAGCTACAGCTATGGCGCGAAAGTGGCGCTGAGCGAGGTGACGCTTGAGGTGCCGAAGGGCCGGTTCTGTGCGCTCCTCGGGCCGAACGGGGCAGGAAAATCGACGCTGTTTTCCCTGCTCACACGGCTGTTTACCACGCGGACAGGCCGCATCGCCGTGGCGGGTCAGGATCTGGCCCGCGCGCCCCGCGCCGCGCTGGCGCGCATGGGCGTGGTGTTCCAGCAACCAACGCTGGATCTTGACCTGACGGTGCGGCGCAACCTGCTGTATTTCGCAGCCCTGCACGGCATCGGCGGGCGCGAGGCCGAGATCCGCACCGCCGAGGCGCTGGAGCGTCTGGGCATGGCCGAACGCGCGGCCGAACCCGTCCATGCCCTGAACGGTGGCCACCGCCGCCGGATGGAACTGGCGCGCGCCCTGATCCACCGGCCCGAGGTCTTGCTGCTGGACGAACCGACGGTCGGCCTTGATGCCGCCGCACGGGCAGCGATCACCGCACATGTCCACGATCTTGCCGATCAGGGGCTGGCCGTGCTCTGGGCCACGCATCTGACGGACGAGGTGCGCGACAGCGACCAGCTTGCCATTCTGCATCGCGGTCGCCTGCTCGCCTCCGGCACCACCGGCGACCTGCGCGGGGACGAGCCGCTGCGCGAGATGTTCCTGCGTCTGACGGGGGTCGAGGCATGATCTGGTGGCTGGCCTTCCGCGCCATCCTGCACCGCGAGGCGCTGCGCTTTCTGGGTCAGCGCGGACGGCTGGTTGCCGCACTGGTGCGACCGCTGGTATGGCTTCTGGTCTTTGCCGCCGGGTTCCGCGCGGCACTGGGCCTGTCGATCATCCCGCCCTACCAGACCTATATCACTTACGAAATCTACATCACCCCCGGCCTCTGCGGCATGATCTGCCTGTTCAACGGCATGCAAAGCTCGTTGAGCCTCGTCTATGACCGCGAGATGGGGTCGATGCGCCTGCTGCTGACCGCACCCTTGCCGCGCTGGTGGCTGCTGCTTGCCAAGGTCACGGCGGGGGCGATGATTTCGCTGCTGCAATGCGCGGCCTTCCTTGCCATCGCGGCGGCTTTCGGCATCCGCATGCCATGGCCGGGCTATATCGCCGCCATTCCTGCCATTCTGCTGGCCGGGCTGATGCTGGGGGCGCTGGGTCTGATGCTGTCCTCCTTCATCCGCCAGCTTGAAAACTTCGCGGGGGTGATGAACTTCGTCATCTTCCCGATGTTCTTCCTGTCCTCGGCGCTTTACCCGCTGTGGAAGATGAAAGAGGCAAGCCCCCTTCTGGCCCGGCTTTGCGCCGTGAACCCCTTTACCCATGCGGTCGAGCTGATCCGCTTCGCGCTGTACCTGCAACCCAATGCGGCGGCTGCGGGATGGGTCTTGCTGGCGCTCATGGTGTTCGGCACGGCAGCGCTTTGGGGCTATGATCCGGCGCGGGGAATGCAGGCGCGCAAAGGGTCTTGAAACCGCGAGACCGGCTTCCCAGATCACTGGAGCGGGTGCCAGTACGGGCCCGCGCTTCAACCCCGGCCCGCCCGTAACGGGGGGCCAGACAGACATCGCTCCAAGAGGATGACCATGCGTAATCTCGATTTCGCACCGCTTTACCGTGCCACCGTGGGTTTTGAC
This sequence comes from Gemmobacter sp. LW-1, assembly GCF_001303875.1. Lineage (NCBI taxonomy): Bacteria > Pseudomonadati > Pseudomonadota > Alphaproteobacteria > Rhodobacterales > Paracoccaceae > Gemmobacter > Gemmobacter sp. LW-1. Next base: position 64,973 of record NZ_LJSC01000025.1, read on the forward strand.
CGGATCGCCGATCTGATGGATCGTGCCCTCAGCGCCGACGTGGCCCAGCCGACCTATCCCCCCTACAATATCGAAAAGACTGACGAGAACGCTTATCGCATCTCAATCGCTGTCGCGGGCTTCACGCCCGAGGAACTGAGCGTCGAGGTCAAGGAAGGCGCGCTGTTCGTGTCGGCCCGCAAGGCACCGGAAGAGGCCGAACGCAGCTACCTGCATCGCGGCATCGCCACCCGCGCGTTTGAACGCCGCTTCGCGCTGGCTGATCATGTGCGCGTCACCGGCGCCACCCATGAACACGGCATGCTGCACATCGACCTCGTGCGCGAAACGCCCGAGGCGCTGAAACCCCGCCGCATCGAAATCGCCCGCCCCGCCGGGGTGGCGCAGGTGGTGGATGCCGCCGTCAACTGACCCCGCCCGCAAGGACGGCAAGGCCCGGAGATTTCTCCGGGCCTTTTGCATTGGCGCGAAATTTTCAGGCCGCAGGCCAAGGATTGCGCAGCCCGTCGCGTCTGAATAGCGTCATGCGCATGGAAACACCGGATGAAACCCTTGCTCTGGCCGCCGCAGGCGGCGACCGCGCCGCCTTCGCGGCGCTGGTGACGCGGCATTACGACCGGGTTTACGGTCTGGGCTGGCGGCTGACCGGCTCGGCCGCGGATGCGCAGGATCTGGCGCAGGAGATTTGCGCCGCCCTGCCCGCCAAGCTGGCAAACTGGCGGGGCGAGGCGCGGTTCACCACGTGGCTTTACCGTGTCGTCGTCAATGCCGCCTCCGATCTGCGGCGGCGGCAGGCGACGCGGGCACGGGCCGCTGATGGCTGGGGCGATTGGGAAATCGCCCGTCAGGCCGAAATGGAGGAATCCCGCGCCGCGCGGCAGTGGCTGGAAGGCGCCATGGCCCGGCTGTCGCCGGAACTGCGCGAAACCGTCGCGCTGGTTCTGGGCGAGGAACTGACCCAGGCCGAGGCGGCCGAGGTGCTGGGCCTTTCCGAAGGCACGGTCGCCTGGCGCATGTCCGAGGTGAAAAAGCGGCTGCGCCGCATCGCAGCAGAGGACGAGGCGCAATGACCGATGATTTCGACAAGCTGAAATCGGCCCTGCGCGCCGCCCCGCCACCGCCCGGTGATGCGGCGCGGATGGCGGCGCTGGATGCCGCGTTGCAAAATTTCGATCTTTTGCAGGACAGCCGCCAAGAAACCGCTGCGCCCGCACGTCCCAATCCGGCAAGCCCTGAAAGGAAGGGCTTTCTGACCGGAGTCAAAGACATGCTGAAATCCCTTTCCCCCGCCGGGCTTCTGGCGGCAACGACCTCTGTCGCCGCGCTGGCCGTGGCGGTAATCGCCCTTTCCCCTGCGCTGCACCAGCCGCCCGAACCGGCGCTGGTGCGCCTTGCGCCGCAACCCGCCACGCCGGAGGCGGCCGAAGACATGGCGCCCCTCGCCGCCCCCGCGCCGCAAGCCGCCCCGCCTGCTTTGACCGCACGCAAGGCCGCTCCGACCAGCATGCCCTCCGCTGATGCGCCAATGGTGTTCGAAGCCGCGCCGGAAGCGATGATCGCGGCTGGCGGCGGAATGGCCCCGACGGACATGGTGGCCGCGCCCGAACCCGATACCTCGGCCTTCGCCAATGCCGATGCGAATCCGGTGAAATCGGTCGAGACTGACCCGGTTTCCACCTTCTCGGTCGATGTGGATACGGCCTCTTACGCCGTGATCCGCCGCGATCTGGAAGCGGGCACCCTGGCCCCGCCCGAGGCGGTGCGGATCGAGGAGATGGTGAATTACTTCCCCTATGCCTATCCCGCACCGGAAGGCGACGCGCCGTTCCGCGCCGATGTTTCGGTCATGCCGACGCCGTGGAATGCGGGCACCCGGCTGGTGCGGATCGGGTTGCAGGGCCGCCTGCCCGCGCTGGCCGACCGTCCGCCGCTCAATCTGGTGTTTCTGGTGGATACCTCGGGCAGCATGGACGAACCTGACAAGCTGCCGCTGCTGAAACAGGCGCTGCGGCTGGTGCTGCCGCAACTGCGCCCCGAGGATGAGGTGGCCATCGTCGCCTATGCCGGTTCGGCCGGTGTGGTTCTGCCGCCCACGCCCGCCCGCGAAACCGCCGCGATTTCCGCCGTGCTGGATGATCTGGCGCCCGGCGGAGGCACGGCGGGTGCCGAAGGGCTGGCCGAAGCCTATCGTCTGGCCGACCAGATGCGCGGCGAGGGTGAAATCAGCCGCGTGCTGCTGGCGACCGATGGCGATTTCAACCTCGGGATTTCCGACCCTAAGGAGCTTGAGACCTTCATCGCCAGGGAACGTGCCGGTGGCAGCTATCTGTCGGTGCTGGGCTTCGGGCGTGGCAATCTGGACGATGCCACCATGCAGGCGCTGGCACAAAGCGGCAATGGCATGGCGGCCTATATCGACACCGCACAAGAGGCCCGCAAGGTGCTGGTGGATCAGCTGTCTGGCGCGCTGTTCCCGATTGCCGACGATGTGAAGATGCAGGTCGAATGGAACCCCGCGCAGGTCGCGGAATACCGGCTGATCGGCTATGAAACCCGTGCCCTGCGGCGCGAGGATTTCAGCAATGACAAAGTGGATGCGGGCGAAATCGGCGCCGGACATCAGGTGACTGCGCTATACGAGATCACCGCGCCGGACAGCCCCGCCCGCCTGAACGAACCGCTGCGCTATGGCACGGCGACCGAGGCCACCGGACCCGCGGGGGAACTGGGCTTCCTGCGGCTGCGCTATAAGGCGCCGGGTGCGGCAGAAAGCCAGCTGATCGAAACCCCTATCCTTTCGAGCGACTTGGCCCCCGACGCGGATGCCCGCTTCGCCGCCGCTATTGCAGGCTTCGGCCAGCTTCTGACCGGCGCGACCTATCTGGGCGACTGGAGCTGGGACGATGCCATCCGACTTGCCGACGGCTCGCGGGGCGATGACCCGTTCGGCTATCGTGTCGAGGCGGTTAACCTGATGCGTCTGGCAAAAAGCCTGAACCGCTGACGCGGGTGATGCCCGCTCAGGGCATCACCTCGAAACGGTCCACGTCGATCATGCCATGGTCGGTGATCTTCAGATGTGGGATCACCGGCAGCGCAAGGAAGGCGAGTTGCAGGAACGGCTCTTCCAGCTCCACACCCAGCGACCGGGCGGCAGCGCGCAGCGTGATCAGTTCGTCACGCACCACCTCGAACGGCTGAAGGCTCATCAGCCCGGCGACGGGCAGCGCGAGTTCGGCCAGCACCTTGCCACCTTCCGTCACCACAAAGCCGCCCTCGATCTCGCCCAGCCGGTTGGCGGCCAGCGCCATATCGGCATAGTCGGCGCCAACCACTGCGATATTGTGGTGATCGTGACAGACGGTCGAGGCGATGGCGCCGCGCTTCAGGCCAAAGCCCTTGACGAAGCCGGTGGCGCGGTTGCCGTTCTTGCCGTGACGTTCGATCACCGCGATCTTGACCAGATCGCGCGCGAGGTCAGGGCGCTTGTCGCCGTCGGTCGGCGCGATGTCATAGGTCAGATGTTCGGTGATGATCTTGCCGGGCAGGAGGCCGATGACCGGAGTTTCGGCGCGGTTGCCGCCGGTGCGGAAATCCTCGGCGCGCACCGGCGGCGCCTTCACCGAATGGCGTGCGACCGGCGGCACGATCTGGCGGGTGGCGAAGGCGGCATCCCCCACCCGCACCCCGCCGGTGAACACCATTTCAGGGCGGCAGGTGGCCAGATCCTGTAGCACCACGATGTCGGCCCGCTTGCCCGGCGCGATCAGGCCCCGGTCCTTCAGGCCAAACGCCTCGGCCGCCGAAAGGCTTGCGGCGCGGTAAGCGGCCAGTGGCGGGCAGCCCAGCGCGATGGCGGTGCGGATCAGGTAATCCAGATGGCCGTGCTCGGCGATATCGAGAGGGTTGCGGTCATCGGTGCAGAAACAGCAATAGGGCGAGGTCCGTTCCGTCAGCATCGGCGCCAGCGCATGCAGGTCTTTAGAGACCGAGCCCTCGCGGATCAGCACCCGCATCCCCTTGCGCAGCTTTTCCATCGCCTCGGTGGCCGTGGTCGCCTCATGCTCCGTTCGGATACCGGCGGCGATATAGCCATTCAGGTCGCGCCCGGACAGAAGTGGCGCATGGCCATCAATATGGCCGCCGCGAAACGCCTCAAGCTTCGCCATGCAACCCGCGTCCTGATGCAGCACACCGGGGAAGTTCATGAACTCCGCCAGACCGATGACGCGGGGATGATTCATCAGCGGCACGAGATCGGCGGCCTCAAGCAGGGCGCCCGCCGTCTCCATATGGGTCGAGGGCACGCAGGAGGACAGGTTTACCCGGATGTCCATGACGGTATGGGCCGAGGCGTCGAGGAAATAACCGATGCCTTCCAGCCCACAGACATTGGCAATCTCGTGCGGGTCGCAGATCGCCGTCGTCACGCCATGGGGGCCGACGCAGCGGTCGAACTCGTAGGGCGTGACCAGCGAGCTTTCGATGTGCAGATGCGTGTCGATGAAGCCGGGGACGAGGATCTTGCCCGTTACATCCACCACTTCGCGGCCTTCGTAGGTGTCGAAAACCCCGACGATCAGCCCGCCACAGATTGCGACATCGCCTTCCAGTAATTCGCCCGTGATCACATCGAACACCCGCCCGCCGCGCAGCACCAGATCGGCGGGGGCAAGGCCACGGCCTTGCGCGATGACATCAGAAAGCGGCGGCAGGGTCATGGCGGTCTCCTTTTCCCGGCAGTGAAGCGCAGGGCGCGCGGCGCGGCAAGCCGTTTCCGGCTTGCACCTGCTGACAGGGGATGCCACCCATGGGCCAAGGAAGGAAACGCCCCATGCGACCGCTGCGCGGGATCACCTACAAGCTGCTGTCCGTTCTGGTGTTCATCACCATGTCGGGGCTGATCAAGGCCACCGCCGCGCATGTGCCCGCCGGGCAGGCCGTGTTCTTCCGGTCCTTCTTTGCCATTCCGGTGATCGTGGTCTGGCTGCTGACCCGGCGCGAGTTTCCCGCCGGGCTGCGGGTGCAAAGCCCGATGGGCCATGTCTGGCGCGGCGTGGCAGGCACCTGCGCCATGGGTTTCGGTTTTGCCGGTCTGGCCTGGCTGCCGCTACCCGAGGTCACCGCCATCGGCTATGCCGCGCCGCTGCTGACCGTGGTTTTCGCCGCAATGTTTCTGGGCGAAGAGGTGCGCGCCTTCCGCATTTCCGCCGTGGCCCTGGGCATGTGTGGCGTGCTGATCGTGCTCTGGCCCCGCCTGACGCTGAGCCGCGAGGGCGTCGATCATGCGCAGGCGATGGGCGCGATGCTGGTGCTGACCGGCGCGGTCTTTGCCGCACTGGCGCAGGTCTTCGTGCGCAAGATGGTGGCCACCGAAAAGACACCCGCCATCGTGTTCTGGTTCTCGCTCACCTCGACGCTCCTGTCGCTCATCACGCTGCCGTTCGGCTGGGTGGTGCCCACGGCGCAAGAGGCGGCGCTTCTGGTGATGGCGGGGCTCTTGGGCGGGATCGGGCAGATCCTGCTGACATCGAGCTACCGTGAGGCTGATGCCTCGCTGGTAGCGCCGTTCGATTATGCCTCGATGCTGTTCGCGCTGGCGATCGGCTATTTCATCTTCGCCGAAGTGCCAACCCTCCCCATGCTGGGCGGGGCCAGTCTGATCATCACGGCGGGCATCCTGATCATCTGGCGCGAACGTCGGCTGGGGCTGGAACGCGCGCGGCAACGCAAGGCAATGACTCCCTGATCAGGCGTTGAGGTGATCCTGAAGCGTCAGCAGGTCGGCCCATGTGTCGCGCTTCGCATGCGGATTGCGCAAGAGGTAGGCGGGGTGCAGCATCGGCAGCACAGGCTTGCCCCAGGCCTCGGCCCATTTGCCGCGCAGACGGGTGATACCCCGCTGACGCAGCACCGCCTGAGCGGGCGTGTTGCCCATGATGACAATCACCCCCGGATCGGCCAGTTCGACATGGCGGCGCAGGAAGGGCACCATCATCGCCATTTCCTCGGGCGTGGGTTCGCGGTTCGAGGGCGGGCGCCAGGGCATGACATTGCTGATGTAAAGCGCGCGCTCCACGTCGGGGCTTTGGCGGCCAAGGCCGATGGCGGCGAACATGCGGTCCAGCAACTGCCCGGCACGGCCGACAAAGGGCAGGCCCTGCATATCCTCGTCGCGGCCCGGCGCCTCACCGATGACCATGACGCGGGCGGCGGGGTTGCCATCTGCAAAGACGGTATTCCGGGCGCCGCGCTTCAGGTCGCAATGCGCATAGGCGCCCAACGCCTCGCGCAGTGCCTCCAGCGTCGGCGCGCTCTGCGCCGTTTCCCGCGCCACAGCGACCGGATCAATCTTCGCCGGCTCGGGTGGTGGTTCGGGCGACTGCCGTTGTGCCGGGCCACGCGCCGGAGCCGGGGCAGCGGCGCGGGCGGGCGGGGCCTCCCGTTCGGCCAGATCATAGCGATCCAGCGGCGCATCCAGCACCGGCTCCGTCACACCAAGTTCGTGCAGCCACTGAAGTGCTGCGGCAGAGGCGTGCCAGTCGGCGAGGATGTCGGCGTCGATTCCCATATCCGCCAACCTATGCCCCGCCGCCTTCCGGGGCAACAGCGCCAGATTGCCCGACGAAGGCGGTTGTGCCAGAACGGGGCATGGCGAGACGGGTTCCCAGGCTTCTGATCCTCGATTGTGACGGCGTGTTGATCGACAGTGAGATCATCAGCGCCCGTATGCTGGTTGCCGAACTGTCGCGCCTGGGTGTGCAGATCGACCTGCCCTATGTGTCGCAGCATTTCCTTGGCCGCAGCTATCCGACCGTCATGGCGACGATCCGGCGCGAATTCGGGCTGGATCTGCCCCCAGAATTTGAAACCCGCTACCGCGAGGCGCTGCTGGAGGCGTTCGGCCGCGAGCTGAAGATCATGCCGGGTGTTGCGGACATGCTGGATGACCTGTCGGTCCCGACCTGTGTCGCCACCTCCTCCAGCCCGCGGCGGGTGGAAATGTCCTTGCGGCTGGTGGGGCTGTGGGACCGGCTGGCGCCGCATATCTTCACCGCATCCGAGGTGTCGCGCGGCAAGCCCGCACCTGACCTGTTCCTGCATGCCGCTGCGCGGATGGGCGCCGCGCCGCAAGACTGCCTTGTGATCGAGGACAGCCTGACCGGCGTGCGCGCTGCCCTTGCGGCGGGGATGGAGGTCTGGCGTTTCACCGGCGGCAGCCATATGGGCCCCGATACCCCGCCCGAACCCGAAGATGCGCGTCCGCATCATCGCTTTGCCTCTTTCGGCGATTTCTACCGGATCGCCCCCGACCTACGGAGCACGCCATGAGCCGCGCCGAACCCGAGACCTCACCACAGGACGATGCCGCGCGGGCGGCCTGGCTTTACTACGTCGGGGGCATGACGCAGGACCAGATCGCGGGTGAACTGGGCATCAGCCGCCAGCGGGCGCAGCGGCTGGTCAGCCGGGCGATGGCGGAGGGATTGATCCATGTGCGGCTGAACCACCGCATCGCCGCCTGTCTGGATCTGGAAACCGCGCTGAAGGACAGGTTTGGCTTGATGCGCTGCCGCGTGGTGCCCTCTCTGGGGGCGGGGGCCGATCCGGTCACCGCCATCGGCAGTGCTGCCGCCGCTGAGATGGAACGCTTCCTGCGCATGCCTGATCCGCTGGTCATCGCTCTTGGCACCGGGCGGGCGCTGCGCGGCATGGTGGATGCGCTGACCCCGATGGAGGCAGAACAACATCGCCTCGTATCGCTGATCGGCAATATCGCCCCCGATGGCTCGGCCAGCTTCTTCGACGTGGTGATGCGGATTGCCGACAAGGTGCGCGCGCCCCATTACCCGATGCCGGTGCCGGTGATCAGCCCCACCCCGGAGGAACGCGCCGCCTTCCACGCGCTTGCCCCGGTGCAGCGGGTGGTGGAGCTTGCGCGCAAGGCAGATGTCGTGGTCGTAGGCGTCGGGCAGATGTCCGACGACGCGCCGCTGCTGGCCGATGGATTCGTCAGCCGGGCGGAACTGGACGAGATGCAGGCGGCGGGCGCCGTCGGCGAGGTCGCGGGCTGGGTTTTCGATTCGGCGGGCAATTACCTTGATCTGGGCACCAACCGTCGTACGGGCGGGGTGCGGGTGACACCGGGGCTGGATCGGCCCGCCGTCGGCATCGCTGCGGGCGCAAGCAAGGTCCCGGCGATCATCGGCGCGATGAAATCGCGCATAATCAACAGTCTGGTGACAGACGAAGCCACCGCGACGGCCATTCTGGACCGCCCGTAAGCCTTGTTTCATTCGCATTTGCGGCGAATCCGGGGACTTGACGGTAGCGCCATCATGTGAGCAATTACCCATAGTGCGATGATTTGCTCATTCGCATACAGGGAGGATCACTGATGAACATGACACTCCGCGCCATGCTTGGCGCGACGGTTTCGCTTACGCTCGCGGGTGCAGCGCTGGCTGAAACCACGATCACCGTCGCCACCGTGAACAACGGCGACATGATCCGCATGCAAGGGCTGATGGACGACTTCAACACCAAGCACCCCGACATCAAGGTCGAGTGGGTAACGCTGGAAGAAAACGTCCTGCGCCAGAAAGTCACCACCGACATCGCCACCAAGGGCGGCCAGTTCGACGTCATGACCATCGGCACCTATGAGGCCCCGATCTGGGGCAAGCAGGGCTGGCTGGTGCCACTGAACGATCTGCCCGCCGATTATGACGTGGACGATCTGCTGCCTGCCATCCGTGGTGGCCTGACCGTTGACGGCAATCTGGTCGCGGCACCGTTCTACGGCGAAAGCTCGATGGTGATGTATCGCACCGACCTGATGGAGAAGGCCGGGCTGACCATGCCTGACGCCCCCACTTGGGACTTCATCAGGGAAGCCGCCGAAAAGATGACTGACAAGGCCGGCGAGGTCTATGGTATCTGCCTGCGCGGCAAGGCCGGCTGGGGCGAGAACATGGCCTTCCTGACCGCCATGTCCAATTCCTTCGGAGCCAAGTGGTTCGACATGGACTGGAAACCCCAGTTCGACCAGCAGCCCTGGAAGGACACGCTGACCTTCTATCTGGACCTGATGAACAACTACGGCCCGCCCGGCGCGTCGAACAACGGATTCAACGAGAACCTCGCGCTGTTCCAGCAGGGCAAGTGCGGCATGTGGATCGACGCGACCGTTGCGGCGAGCTTCGTGACCAATCCGAAGGATTCGACCGTGGCCGACAAGGTCGGCTTTGCGCTGGCCCCCGACAAGGGGCTGGGCAAGCGCGGCAACTGGCTCTGGGCCTGGAACCTCGCCATCCCGGCGGGCACCCAGAAGGAAGAGGCCGCCAAGACCTTCGTCGCCTGGGCAACCTCGAAAGAGTATCTGGCGCTGGTCGCCGAGAAAGAGGGCTGGGCCAACGTGCCGCCGGGCACCCGCACCTCGCTGTATGAGAATGCCGAATACCAGAAAGTGCCGTTTGCCAAGATGACGCTGGAAAGCATCAACGCGGCCGATCCGACCCATCCGACCGTGGATGAAGTGCCTTATGTCGGCGTGCAGTTCGTGGCGATCCCAGAATTCCAGGGCCTTGGCACCGCTGTCGGCCAGATGTTCTCGGCCGCGCTGGCGGGTACCACCTCGGCGGATGATGCACTGGCACAGGCGCAGGCCATGGTGACCACGGAAATGACCCGCTCGGGTTATATCAAGTAAGGAACGCCTGTCGTTCCTCCCTGGGCGGGGCTGGCCCTCTCACATCCGCTGGCCCCGCCGTTTCATTCCCCTCCGACATTCAGGAAACGCCATGGCAACCGAACATTCGCGGACGGCGGCGCGCCTCATGGTCTCTCCCGCGGTCATCCTGCTGTTCCTGTGGATGATCGTTCCTCTGGGCATGACCATCTATTTCAGCTTCCTGCGCTACAACCTGCTGATGCCCGGCATGGAAAGCTGGACCGGCTTTGACAATTATTACTACTTCATCACGCAACACGCCTTCTGGGATGCGCTGGTGAACACGCTCCTGCTGGTGGGGGGCGTGTTGCTTATCACCGTCGTCGGTGGTGTGGCACTGGCGTTGCTGCTGGACCAGCCGTTCAGGGGACAGGGCATCGTGCGCGTCATGGTGATCGCGCCCTTCTTCGTGATGCCCACCGTTTCGGCGCTGGTCTGGAAGAACATGTTCATGAACCCCGTGAACGGCATGTTCGCCCATATCGCCAAGGCGTTTGGCTTGCAGCCCTTCGACTTCCTGTCCCATGCGCCGCTGGCCTCGATCATCCTGATCGTCGCGTGGAGCTGGCTACCCTTTGCCACCCTGATCCTGCTGACCGCCCTGCAAAGCCTTGACCGCGAGCAGATGGAGGCGGCCAAGATGGACGGCGCAAGCTGGCTGAACCGCTTCATCTATCTGACGGTGCCGCATCTGACGCGGTCGATCACCGTGGTCGTGCTGATCCAGACCATCTTCCTGCTGTCGGTCTTTGCCGAAATCCTTGTCACCACCAACGGCGGCCCCGGCACGGCTTCGACCAACCTGCCCTACCTCGTCTATGCGCAATCGCTGCTGAACTATGACGTGGGCGGCGGCAGCGCGGGCGGCATCATCGCCGTGATCCTGGCCAATATCGTTGCGATCTTCCTGATGCGGATGATCGGCAAGAACCTGGAGACCTGAGCCATGTCGCGCAAATCTACCGCCACCCGGCAGGCCGTCGTCACGGTCGCGGCCTGGACCATCGGCTTCCTGATCTTCTTTCCGATCCTCTGGACCATCATCCTCAGCTTCAAATCCGAGGGCGACGCCATCAAGGCGCCGCTGGATGTGCTGACCTCGACCTGGACGATGGAAAGCTATCACGAGGTGCAGGAACGCTCGAACTACCTGAAGCATTTCTGGAACTCGGTCGTCCTGTCGCTGGGTTCCACCCTGCTGGCGCTGTTGATCGCCATTCCGGCCGCCTGGTCAATGGCCTTCGTGCCCGGCAAACGCACCAAGGATCTGCTGATGTGGATGCTGTCGACCAAGATGATGCCCGCCGTGGGCGTGCTGGTGCCGATGTATCTGATGTTCCGCGATTTCGGCCTCCTGGACACCCGCATCGGGCTGGTCGTGGTGCTGACGCTGATCAATCTGCCGATCGTGGTCTGGATGCTTTACACCTACTTCAAGGAAATCCCCGGCGAGATCCTTGAGGCGGCGCGGATGGACGGCGCCAACCTGCGGTCGGAAATCCTTTACATCCTGACGCCGATGGCCGTGCCCGGCATCGCCTCGACTCTGCTTCTGAACATCATCCTGGCCTGGAACGAGGCGTTCTGGACCCTGCAACTGACCACTTCGAACGCGGCGCCGCTGACCCAGTTCATCGCCAGCTATTCGTCGCCCGAGGGGCTGTTCTACGCGAAACTTTCGGCGGCCTCGACCATGGCCATTGCGCCGATCCTTATCCTCGGCTGGTTCAGCCAGAAACAACTCGTCCGCGGCCTGACCTTCGGCGCGGTGAAGTGAGGTAACCCATGGGACAGATTACCCTTTCCTCGATCACGAAAAGCTTCGGCGACGTGAATGTCATCCCGCCGCTGGATCTGACGATCAACGATGGCGAATTCGTGGTCTTCGTCGGCCCCTCGGGGTGCGGCAAGTCCACCCTGCTGCGGCTGATCGCCGGGCTTGAGGACATCTCCTCGGGCAAGATCGAGATCGACGGACGCAATGCCACCGATGCGGCCCCGGCCGAACGCGGCCTTGCGATGGTGTTTCAAAGCTATGCGCTTTACCCACATATGTCGGTCAGGAAGAACATCGCCTTCCCGCTGAAGATGGCGAAGATGCCGCAGGCCGAACAGGACCGGAAGGTTGAAAACGCGGCGCGTATCCTCAACCTTTCCAGCTATCTGGATCGCCGTCCGGGGCAGTTGTCGGGCGGTCAGCGCCAGCGCGTCGCCATTGGCCGCGCCATCGTGCGCGAACCGGCGGCTTTCCTGTTCGACGAACCGCTGTCGAACCTCGATGCGGCGCTGCGCGTCACGATGCGGCAGGAAATCAGCGAGCTGCACCAGACGCTGAAAACCACGATGATCTACGTCACCCACGACCAGGTGGAGGCCATGACCATGGCCGACAAGATCGTGGTGCTGAACGCGGGCCGGATCGAACAGGTGGGTTCCCCGCTGGAGCTGTATCGCAGCCCGCGCAACCTGTTTGTCGCAGGCTTCATCGGCAGCCCGAAGATGAACTTCATCACCGGGGCCGAGGCCGACAGGCACGGCTGTGCCACCCTTGGTGTGCGGCCCGAACATCTGGAAGTCACGGCGGATGGCCCGTGGAAGGGCGTGATCGGGCTGGCGGAGCATCTGGGGTCGGATACCTTCCTCAAGGTCGCTGTGGAAGGCGTGGGCGATCTGACGGTGCGGGTCCCGGGTGAACGCGGGTTGCATCATGGCCAGGCCATCAGCCTTCTGCCGCCCGCCGACAAACTTTACCGCTTCGACGCCAACGGGATGGCACTTTGATGCGGCTGGCGGGGAAAACGGCCCTGATCACCGGGGCAGCACGCGGCATCGGGCTGGAGTTCGCCCGCGCCTATATCGCCGAGGGCGCGACGGTGACGCTGGCCGACGTCAATGCGGCTGCCGCCGAAGCCGCAGCGGCGAAGCTTGGTCCGCAGGCCCATGCGGTGCAGATGGATGTGACAGATCAGGCCAGCATCGAGGCCGGTTTCGCCAGCGCCATCGCGCGGATGGGCAAGCTCGACATCCTTGTGAACAATGCGGCGCTGTTCACCGCCCAGCCCATCGCCGAGATCACCCGCGCCGATTACGACCGCATCTTCGCGGTCAATGTCGCGGGCACGCTGTTCTGCATGCAGGCGGCGGCGCGGCACATGATCGACCGGGGCGAAGGCGGCAAGATCATCAACATGGCCAGTCAGGCCGGACGGCGCGGCGAAAGCCTCGTGGCGATCTATTGCGCCTCGAAAGCCGCCGTCATCAGCCTGACCCAAAGCGCCGGTCTGAACCTCATCGCGCATGGCATCAACGTCAATGCCATCGCCCCCGGCGTGGTGGACGGCGAACATTGGGATCATGTCGACAGCCTGTTCGCCCGCTTTGAAGGCAAGCCCCCCGGCCAGAAGAAACGCGAGGTCGGCGCTGCCGTGCCCTTCGGGCGCATGGGCACGGCGCAGGATCTGACGGGCATGGCGATCTTCCTCGCCACGCCGGAAGCCGATTACATCGTCGCCCAGTGCTTCGGCGTGGACGGCGGCAACTGGATGGCCTGACCATGACTGTAGAAACTCCGCGCTACGACCGCAGCAAGCTGACCCCTGGCATCGTCCATATCGGGCTGGGCAATTTTCACCGCGCGCATATGGCCGTCTATCTGGACGACCTGTTCAACCTCGGCCTCGGGCATGACTGGGCGATCCTCGGCGCCGGGGTGCGCGCGCCGGATGCAAAGATGCGGGATGCGCTGAAGGGGCAGGATTGCCTTTCAACGGTGATCGAGCTTGATCCGGCAGGAAAGACCTGCCGTCGTGTCGGCAGCATGATCGACTTCCTGCCAGTCGAAGCGGGCAATGCCAGCCTGATCGCCGCGATGACCCAGCCCGAAATCCGCATTGTCAGCCTGACGGTGACGGAGGGCGGCTATTTCATCAACGCGGCCACTGGCCAATTCGACCCCGCCGCACCCGAGATCATGGCCGATGCCGCAAATCCCGACGCGCCGGGCACCGCCTTCGGCGCCATCGTCGCGGCGCTGAAAGCCCGGCGGGCGGCGGGCGTGCCGCCCTTCACCGTCATGTGCTGCGACAACCTGCCGGGCAACGGCCATGTCACCCGCGCCGCCGTGGTCGGTCTTGCCCGCCTTTCAGACCCCGAGCTTGCTGGCTGGATCGACACGCATGTCGCCTTCCCCAATGCGATGGTGGACCGCATCACCCCCGCCACCGGCCCGCGCGAACGTGCCATGGCGGCGAGCTTCGGTCTGGCAGACGATCCGGTGCCGGTGACGTGTGAGCCGTTCCGGCAATGGGTGGTGGAAGACCATTTCCCCGCAGGCCGCCCGCCGCTGGAACAGGTGGGCGTCACCTTCTCTGACCATGTTCATGCCTATGAGATGATGAAGATCCGCATCCTTAACGGCGGACACGCGATCATCGCCTATCCGGGCGGGCTGATGGACATTGAATATGTGCACGAGGCAATGGCACATCCGCTGATTTCCGCCCTGCTGGACAAGGTGGAGCGCGAGGCGGTCATCCCTTATGTGCCGCCGGTACCCGATACCGATATCCCGGCCTATTTCGATCTGATCCGCGCGCGCTTTGCCAATCCGGAGGTGGCGGATACCGAACGCAGGCTCTGCCTCGACGGGTCCAACCGGCAGCCGAAGTTCATCATCCCCTCGGTGCGTGATGCGCTGGCGGCGGGGCGTCCGGCGCGGGGGCTGGCGCTGGTTTCGGCGATGTGGTGCCGGTATTGCGCGGGCCGCACCGACAGCGGCGCCGAAATCGCACCCAACGACCCGAACTGGGACGTGCTGCAAGGGCTTGCCCGGCAGGCGCAGGAACAGCCGCATGTCTGGCTGGAACAGCGCACGATCTATGGCGATCTGGCCGACCATGCAGGATTCGCGGCGGATTTCGCGCATTGGCTGCGCAGCCTTGCGACACAGGGCACCGAAGCGACGCTGCGCGCCTATCTGGCAAGCTGAACAGCGCCCTGCCTCCCCTGATCAGGGGAGGCTTTGGCCCAAGACACTTGCCCGTCCGCCCGGCATCGCGTTACGCTTTAAAGACCCCGGCAGGCCCGGGGTCTTCCAGTTCAGTTCTATCGCGATGCATTGATCCGAAGGCCTTGCCTTTTCCACCCGCCATGAAGGGGGACCAGAATGCCGATCAGAGACATGGCCCATAGCTGGCTCACATCCGACGATACTTCTGTGACGCTGGGCGAAGCCGATGATTTCGTATCCGGCGGCCGGATGATCCCGTTCGAACTGGAACGGGTCTGGACTGGCAGCTGGTATGACTACCGGATCGCCACCCCCACCTTCAACGGCCGGTTCACCGTCGATCTGGGCGCGGGTGACGATGTGTTTCAGGTCAGCAGCGGCGATGATGACGTAGAAGGCGGCGCAGGCTTCGACCTGCTGGATTTCCGCATCGACACCTTTGCAGAGGGTGAGCTTTATGGATGGGAGTTCGATCTGCCCTATCCGCGTTACTACGCCAATGTCGATCTGGCCGCCGGAACTGCATCCTGGCAGGGCCGTGACATCGTGCAGGAAGAATCCTCGACGATCTGGGACAACGGCAAGGCCGTCGGCACCAAGCATTTCAGCTTTTCGATCACGAACTGGGGTGGCTACACCGACAGCCTGCGCAACTTCGAGGCCGTGATCGGATCGGAAGGCAATGACATCATCAGCGGCAGCGATGGCGAGGTGGAGTTCTACGACCTCAGCGAGGGCGGCAGCGATACGGTCAACGGGCGTGGGGGGATCGACTGGATCGGTTATGGCCGGGGCTCTGGCGGCTCGCTTTTCCCCGATGACCTCACGGCGATCCGCGCGGACCTGAAGGCGGGCACCGTGCAGACCCGCGGTGGCTATTACGAGGATTACGCAACCATCGTCACCTCGCTGAAGGGGATCGAGAATATCCTGGGGTCACCCAGCAAGGACATCATCAAGGGTGACAACAAGGCCAATGCGATCTCGGGCGGGCTGGATGACGACACGCTGGACGGGCGGGGCGGTGTCGATACGCTGGTGACCGAATTTCACCTGACCGACGCCTTTGACGATCTGCTGGAAACCTCGTGGGAGGCCTTTAACGGCGAACGCCCTGACCCGGATCTGGGGGTCGAGGTCGATCTGGCGGAGGGCTTTGCCAGGGATGGCAACGACACAGACTCGATCCGTAACTTCGAGAATGTCACCGGCACATCGCGCAATGACACCATCGCGGGCGACCACAAGGGAAACCTGCTGGAAGGCGGCAAGGGGGCTGACCTGCTGTCCGGTGCGGCGGGCAAGGATACGCTGGATGGCGGCGAGGGTGTCGATACCCTGACCGGCGGTGACGGCAAGGATGTCTTTGTCATCACGCCGGGGGCCACCAACGGGCCAGACAAGATCACCGATTTCACCTTTGGCACCGATGCACTCAGCATCAGGCAACCCGCCGCGACAGGAGTTTCCGCAATGATCAAGCTGGGTGGCAATCTGATCAAGCTGATGGACGGGCTGGAGGGGTATCTCAACACCAGCGGCAAGAACATCATTGTCAGCGATGCGACCAAGACCGCGCTGGTCGAACTATCGAACGGTGTGGCTCAGCTTGCGACCCATCTGACCGACACGATTATCAAGCCGACGGACAAGAGCATCGGCACCTCGGGCGATGATGTGCTGGTGGGCAAGGCTGCGGCGGACAAGCTGGTCGGTCTGGATGGCAACGATGTATTGCGCGGCAATGGCGGCAATGACGATCTTTCGGGCGGCGCGGGCAAGGACCGGCTGCTGGGCGGATCTGGCAACGATGTGCTGTCCGGCGATGCGGGCAATGACGTTTTGTTCGGTGACGAAGGCAATGACCGCCTCTCGGGCGGCGACGGCGCGGATGAACTGCGCGGCGGGGCCGGGGCGGATACGCTGGAAGGCGGGGCGGGCAACGACACGCTGATCGGCGGCGCGGGCAAGGACCGTTTCATCTTCGGCCAGAACGGCGGCGTCGACCGGATCGAGGGCTATGAGCGCGGCGATGTGCTGGATATCTCCGGCTTCGCCCAGATCGGGCTGAAACCGTCGCGCGGCGATCTTGCGATCGAATGGGCCAACAAGGCGCAGCGCATCGCGCTGGTGACGCTGGACGATCCGCTGAGTTCCAAGGACATCGCGCTGTTCGAGGTGGAACTGGGCAAGAAGGACACGCTCAGTTCTTTCCTCGACAATGCGAATTTCGCCTTCAAGGGCGGGCTGGCCACCATCTTTGCCGATCTGGGCGATGCGATCACCAAAGGCACCAGCAAGATCAACCATATTGTCGGCAGTGTCGGGCAGGATGTGCTGCGCGGTCTGGGCGGCAATGACATTCTGGAAGGCAATGCCGGCAACGACAAGATCGACGGCGGCGCGGGCGATGACCAGATTTCCGGCGGCACCGGAAACGACCGGCTGATAGGGGGGGCAGGCAATGACAAGCTGGTCAGCGACGCGGGCAATGACACGCTGGACGGCGGCGACGGCAATGACATGCTGGTCGGCGGCACCGGCAAGCTGTTGCTGCGCGGCGGCGCGGGCAACGACACGCTGGTCGCCAATGGCGGCACGACACAACTGGTAGGCGGCGAGGGCGAGGATACTTTCGTGCTCAGCAAGGATGCCCTGACGAAGGGCAAGATCGACCTCGTGGATTTCAACCCCGATGAAGACCGCCTGCTGATCGACCCGTCGCTGGATCTCGAAAAGATGAACCTGACCATCAAGAACAATCTGATGACCATCGAAAGTCTGAACGAGGCCTTCCAGATGCGGGCAGACCTGTGGGATGACATCCTGGGCAGTATCCGCTGAGACCTGTGCCGATTTCACCGATTGATCCGCCTTCCCCGGCTGCCTATAACGCGGCAACCGCTGCCGAGGGAGGTTTCCATGTCGTTCCGCGCCCGTCATCTGCTCGGCATCGAACACCTCGCCCCTGACGAGATCCGCAGCGTTCTGGATCTGGCCGAACGCTATGTCGATCTGAACCGGCGCACCGTCAAAAGCTCTGACGCGCTGGAGGGGATGACCCAGATCAACATGTTCTTCGAAAACTCGACCCGCACGCAGGCGAGTTTCGAGCTGGCGGGCAAGCGCCTTGGCGCCGATGTGATGAACATGAGCGTTGCGCAGTCGAGCGTGAAGAAGGGCGAGACGCTGATCGACACCGCGCTGACGCTGAACGCGATGCACCCCGACCTGCTGGTGGTGCGGCATCCGAACTCGGGCGCAGTCAACCTTTTGGCCAGCAAGGTGAATTGCGCCGTGCTGAACGCGGGCGACGGCAAGCATGAACATCCGACGCAGGCGCTGCTGGATGCGCTGACCATCCGCCGTGCCAAGGGTCGCATCCAGCGGCTGACCGTGGCGATCTGCGGCGACATCGCGCACAGCCGGGTGGCGCGCTCGAACCTGATCCTTCTGGGCAAGATGGAAAACCGCGTGCGGCTGATCGGGCCGCCAACGCTCATGCCGTCCGGCGTGGCCGAATTCGGCTGCGAGGTCTTCGACGACATGCGCGAGGGGCTGAAGGGCGCCGATGTGGTGATGATGCTGCGGCTTCAGAAAGAACGGATGGACGGCGGCTTTATCCCGTCCGAGCGCGAATACTATCACCGCTACGGTCTGGACGGGGAAAAGCTGTCGGTTGCCGCGCCGGATGCCATCATCATGCATCCCGGCCCGATGAACCGCGGGGTGGAGATCGACGGCGAGCTGGCCGACGACATCAACCGCAGCGTGATTCAGGATCAGGTAGAGATGGGCGTCGCGGTGCGCATGGCCTGCATGGACCTCCTGGCCCGCAACCTGCGCGCCGAACGCGGCGCAAAGGCGGCGGAGACCATGGTATGACCGATGGCCCCGCCCGCGACAGCCTGTTTCGCGGTCCGCAGCCGCTGGCCGAAGGTGAGCGGCTGGTGGAAACCTTTCGCGCTGACCGCACGGTCTACTGGCGCAACACCCTGATCCTTGTGGTGGTTTTCGGCACGCTGGCCGGGGCCGCGCTGCTGGCGCTTGGCAACCCCTATCCATGGATCGGGCCGGTCGCGGCGGTGCTGGCGCTGGGCCTGCGGTCAGGCTGGCTCGCCTCCGAGGCGCTGGCGGCGGAATGGCGGCTGACTGACCGGCGGCTTTTGGGCCCCGCCGGGCAGGCGATCCCGCTGGGTGATATCGCCGATGTGAAGCCGGTGTTCGGCGATCTGGTCGTCATCACCCGCTCGGGCGAGAAATTCCTGATGAAATACCTGCGCGACGGCGCCGCCACCCGTGCGCGGATCGAAGCGGCACGGGGCGGGCGGGCATGACCGATTTGCAGCCGGGCGAGCGTATCCTGTGGGAAGGGCGGCCCGAGCCGGGCGGCCTTCTGGATGTCTCGCGGCCCGGCGAAATGATCTTTGGCCTCGCCTTCATCGCTTTTTCGCTCTTCTGGATGACCAAGGCGCTGGAACAGGGCGCCTTCTGGCTGTTCGGCCTGCCCTTTCTGGTTGTTGGCCTGAAACTCGCGTTCTGGCGGGCCTATCAGCCGCGCCTGCGGGCGAAGTTCGCGCGCTACACGCTGACCGACCGCCGCGCCATCGTGGCGATGCACTGGCCGCTGGCCGGGGTGCAGGAACAGGCGCTGACGCTGAGCCCCGCCACCATCGTCGACAGCGAGGGCGATCCCGCCACCATCACGCTGCGCCAGCAGATGACCGGCCCGCGCGGCGCGGTGACCGAAAGCCTGACCTTCGACCGCATCGACGAAGGTGCGCAGGTGCTGGCGCTGATCCGGCAGGTGCAAAGGGGGGCGGCATGAAACCCGATCCGAACCGCAAGCCCACGAAAGAGGAAATGCGCGCCGGCGGCATGGTGGCCGTCGCCGTTCTGGTGTTCCTCGGGCTTTTCACTCTCGTTTTCGTGCTGGGGTCTGGCTGATGCCCGCCCCTGCATTTCAATCCTACCCCCGGAGGGCATGACATGACCCTGCATTTCACCAATGCCCGCCTGATCGACCCCGAGGCGCTGACCGATGCACCCGGCAGCCTGACGCTGCGCGGCGGGCAGATCGTCGCAGTGAACGAACCCGCGCCCGAAGGGGCCGAGATCGTGGATTGCGGCGGCAAATGTCTTGCCCCCGGCATCGTGGATCTTGGCGTCAAGATCGGCGAGCCGGGCGAACGGCACCGCGAAAGCTTTCGGTCCGCCGGGCTGGCGGCGGCGGCGGGCGGGGTGACGACAATCATCGCACGCCCCGATACCGCGCCCGCCATCGACACGCCCGAGGTGCTGGAATTCGTGACGCGCCGCGCGGCCGAAGCCAGCCCGGTGCGCATCCGCCACATGGCCGCGCTGACCAAGGGCCGTCAGGGCCACGAGATGACCGAGATCGGCTTTCTTCTGGATGCGGGCGCGGTTGCCTTCACCGATGCCGATGCGGTCAGCACCGATACCAAGGCGCTGGGGCGGGCCTTCACCTATGCCCGCAGCCTTGGCGCGCTGGTGATCGGCCATCCGCAGGAACCCGGCCTGTCGAAAGGCGCCGCCGTGACCAGCGGCAAGTTCGCCTCTCTGCGCGGTCTGCCGGGTGTGCATCCGATGGCGGAACGCATGGGTTTTGACCGCGACATCGGCTTGGTCGAGATGACCGGCGTGCGCTATCACGCCGACCAGATCACCTGCGCCCGCACCCTGCCCGCACTGGAGCGCGCGCGGAAGAACGGGTTCGACGTGACGGCGGGGGTGTCGATCCATCACCTGACGCTGAACGAGATCGACGTGGGCGACTATCGCACCTTCTTCCGCATGACCCCGCCGCTGCGGTCCGAGGAGGACCGTCTGGCCATGGTCGAGGCAGTGGGGTCGGGGCTGATCGACGTGATCTGTTCCATGCACACCCCTGCCGACGAAGAAAGCAAGCGCCTGCCCTATGAAGAGGCCGCCTCGGGCGCTGTCGGACTTGAAACCCTGCTGCCCGCCGCAATGCGCCTTTACCACGCCGGGCACCTGAGCCTGCCACAGCTTTGGCGCGCGCTCAGCCTCAACCCCGCGCGGCGTCTGGGTCTGCCGCAGGGCCGGCTGGCAACAGGCGCCCCCGCCGATCTGGTGCTGTTCGACCCGGATGCGCCCTTCGTGCTGGACCGTTTCACCCTGCGCTCCAAGTCAAAGAACACCCCCTTTGACGGGCAGCGGATGGAGGGTAAGGTGCTCGCCACATGGGTGGGCGGCACCCGTGTCTTTGCGGCAGGAGAATAACGGATGCCGGGCCTGACGACCGATCCCACGACACTGTTTCTGGTTGCCTTCTTTGCCTATCTGCTCGGGTCGGTACCCTTTGGTGTGGTCATCACGCGCCTGATGGGGCTGGGTGACCTGCGGCAGATCGGTTCGGGCAATATCGGTGCAACCAATGTCCTGCGCACCGGCAACAAGGGGGCCGCAGCGGCAACCCTGCTGCTGGATGGAGCCAAGGGGGCGGTGGCGGTGCTGATCGCGCGGACCGTGGCGGGCGAGGACGCGGCGCAGCTTGCCGGTCTGGCGGCCTTTCTGGGCCACCTGTATCCGGTGTTCCTGAACTTCAGGGGCGGCAAGGGTGTGGCAACCTTTCTGGGCGTCCTGCTGGCACTGGCCTGGCCCGTCGGCCTTGCCTGCTGTGCCACCTGGCTGGCGGTTGCCATCCTCGCCCGGATTTCTTCACTGTCGGCGCTGGCCGCAGCGGCGAGTTCGACCATCTGGATGCTGGTTCTGGGTCAGGGCCAGATGCTGTTTCTGGGCATGATCCTGACGCTTCTGGTGTTCTTCCGCCATGCAGCCAACATCCAGCGGCTGCGCACCGGGACGGAACCGAAGATCGGCAAGAAGTGAGGCATCGGGGCGCAGGCCCCGCGCCCCGGCTCGTCACACCACGCGCGCAGCCTGATAGAGCGGCGCGAGGCTGCCGCCCCATTCCCCGTGATAGGCGGCAAGGAAGCGATCTGCCTGCACCTGCCCGCTGCCAAGGCTTTGCATCAGGGGCGCCAGCAGGCGCTCCTCGCCCAGACCGCGCGCGGCAAGTCCGGCATGCGACAGGCCCACGGTGGCATGTGCAAGGTCAATCAGCTTCACGCCATTCGCCTCACCCGCCAGTGCGGAAACGGAAGCCGCAACCCGCAGCCCCTCGCGCGTTTCCGCATCGAAGCCTTTCACCAGATCCCATGCGGCATCCAGCGCGGCATCGTCATACATCAGCCCGACCCAATAGGCGGGCAGTGCCACGATATGCGGCTGATCGCCACAATCGGCGCCGCGCATCTCGATGTATTTCTTCACCCGCGCTTCGGGGAAAACGGTGGTCAGATGGTCCGCCCAATCCGACAGCGTGGGCTTTTCGCCCGGCAGCGCCGGCAGTTCACCGCGCAGGAAATCGCGGAAGCTCTGGCCCAGCGCATTGATGTATTTGCCGTCGCGGTAGACGAAATACATCGGCACATCCAGCACCCAATCGACATAGCGCTGAAAGCCCATGCCGGGTTCAAAGGCGAAGGGCAGCATGCCGGTGCGCGCGTCATCAAGGCCCCGCCAGATGCGTGAACGCCAGGACCGATGGCCGTTCGGCTTGCCATCAAAGAACGGCGAGGAGGCGAAGAGCGCCGTCGCCACGGGTTGCAGCGCCAGCGCGACGCGCAGCTTCTTCACCATGTCGGCCTCAGAAGCGTAATCGAGGTTCACCTGCGTCGTCGAGGTGCGATACATCATCTGCGTGCCATGGGTGCCGACGCGGCCCATGTATTCGGTCATCAGCCGATAACGCCCCTTGGGCATCACCGGCATCTGGTCATGGGTCCATTCCGGCGCGGCACCCAGGCCAAGGAAGCCAACGCCCCAGCCCTCGGTCACGGCGCGCACCTCGTCGAAGTGGTTCTGCAATTCGGCGGCGGTGTCGTGCAGGCTGGCCACCGGGGCGCCCGAAAGCTCGAACTGGCCACCCGGCTCCAGCGAGATATTGGCGCCGTTGCGGCTGAGGCCGATGATATGCTCGCCTTCCAGCACAGGCTGCCAGTTGAAACGGTCGCGCAGCCCTTCCAGCAGCACCTTCACCGAATGCGCACCATCATAGGGTAGCGGCAGGTGGCTGTCGGTCAGGAAGCCGAATTTCTCGTGCTCGGTGCCGATGCGCCATTCGGCTTTCGGTTTGCAACCCGAGGCGAGGTATTCGGCCAGTTGCTCGAACCGCTCGATGGGGCCGCCACCGGATTGAGGAATGGACATGGGGAAGGCTCCGTTCGATGCGGGTCGGGCGCTAACAGGTGGCGCGCGTTCGCGGTCAAGTCAAGGCACGCCGCGCAGGGCGATGCCAGATGACAGGCCCGAGCGTATCTGTCGCAGAGGCAGGCAGGCCGCCTGACGCGGCGCCCCCTATGGGGGCGAGGGCGGCAACAAGAGCATGGCTGTCCATCCCCGGCAGGGCCGAGAAGGCATCGAACAGACGTTCGGCACCGCTGGCATCCACCGGCACCAGCAGGGCCTGCCCATCCGCCTGTTTCAGCCGCCAGAAACGTCGCCCGCCGCGCGCAAGCAGTCGCAACTCGACCAGTTCGCGCAGTGAAACCGCCCCGCCGCCGGTCGGGCCGAAATAGGTGATCTGGCTTTCGTCCAGCTCCACCAGCCCCGGACCGATACTGTTCTGCCGGAACCGCGCGCGACGCAGGGCGAGGATGAGGAAGGCCGTGCCCGCCGCCGCAAGCGCCAGCCCCAGCGGCCCGAAGACCCAGCCACCGCGACCGGCAAGCCACAGGCCGAAAGCGCCCAAGGCGAGGGCAAAGCCGCTTTCGCGCCAGCGGGAGAGCGTGGCCAGAGCCTCGGGGCGAATCACTTCCAGTCTCCCAATGCCGACTGCCACAGCGTCAGCGCCGCGAGCGCCGCCGTTTCGGCACGCAGGATGCGGGGGCCAAGGCTTGCCTCCACCACCTGCGGCAGGGCGGCAAGCTTTGCACGCTCGCGGTCGGAAAAGCCGCCCTCGGGGCCGATCAGGATGGCCCAAGGCCCGGCGGGTTGCCCGGCCAGCGCGGTGGCTACACCCGCCTTCGCTTCATTGCACCACAGGATGCGACGTCCGGCGGGCCAGCCCGCAAGAAGCCGGTCGAGCGGTTGCAGCTCGGCCACCTCGGGCACGAAAGTCGCGCCGCATTGCTCCGCCGCCTCGACCGCATGGGCCTGCTGACGATCCGCGCGCAGACGTTCGGAATTGGTGAAGTGAGTCTGCACCGGCAGGATGCGCGCCACGCCCAGTTCCACCGCCTTTTCCACGATGAAATCGGTGCGCGCCTTCTTGACCGGGGCAAAGACCAGCCACAGATCCGGCGGCGCCTGCAAGCGCCGGGTCTGCGACTGGCAGACCAGCCGCCCGCCGCGCTTGCCCGCCTCGGCCACCTCGGCCAGCCATTCGCCATCCCGGCCGTTGAACAGCAGCACCAGCGCGCCGGGTTGCAGCCGCATCACGGCGAACAGATAGCGTGCCTGATCCTCGGTCAGCGGAACCGATTGCCCCCCGGCAAGAGGGTGGTCTACATAAAGCCTGATCTTCGCATCTGCCATGACAGGCCAAACCTATGACCGAGCGCGCCAAAACGCCAGAGGCCCAAGCAAGCGTCGCCGATGCGCCGAAGGGGAACTGGGTCGATCTTTACGCCCCCGCTGCGCTGCGCCCCTATCTGCGGCTCAGCCGGGCCGACAGACCCATCGGGACGTGGCTGCTGCTTCTGCCCTGCTACTGGGGCCTGTGGCTGGCGGCTGCCGCCGATCCGGCGGGCATCGGCTGGCGCGATCTGTGGATCTTCGCGGGCTGCACGGTTGGCGCAGCCGTCATGCGGGGCGCTGGCTGCACATGGAACGACATCACCGACCGCGAGTTTGATGCGGCTGTGGCGCGCACCCGGTCGCGCCCCCTGCCCTCCGGTCAGGTCAGCGTGCGGCAGGCCGTGGTCTGGATGGCGCTGCAATGCCTGATCGGGGCGGCGATCCTGTTCACCTTCACCCCTATGGCCATCGCGCTGGGGGTGGCCTCGCTGGCGCTGGTGGCGATCTATCCTTTCGCCAAGCGGTTCACCTGGTGGCCGCAGTTCTTTCTTGGCCTCGCCTTTAACTGGGGCGCACTGGTGGCCTGGGCCGCCCATACCGGCAGCCTGAGCCTGCCGCCGGTCATCCTGTGGGTGGCGGGCATCCTGTGGACGCTGTTCTACGACACGATCTATGCGCATCAGGACAAGGAGGACGACGCGCTGATCGGCGTCAAATCCACCGCGCGGCTGTTCGGCGATGACAGTTCGCGGCTCTGGCTGACACGCTTCCTGATCGGATCGGTCAGCCTCGCGGCGCTGGCCGTCATCGCGGCGCTGATCGAGGCCGGATCGGTCTGGCCGATGGCGCTGGGGTTGCTGGGGGTGATGTTGTTCGGCTGGCACCTGCGCTGGCAACTGGCGCGGCTGGATACCACCGACACGGAAAACTGCCTGCATCTCTTCCGGTCGAATCGCGATGCAGGGCTGATTCTTGCGCTGTTTCTTGCCGGTGCGGCGACGGTCTGATTGATCCGTTCGTCCCGGCACCCTAAGGAAGCAACAACATAAAGGTTCCGAAGGCCCACCGATGAGATTACGCACCCCGCTCCTGACGACGGCCGCTTTTGTCGGCGGGGGGGTGGTTTCCATCGTGATCGCCTGGACAGCCGCCATGCTGATCGAGAACCGGACAGAGGCGGCGGTGCGGTCACAACTGCTGACCGCCGGCATGACATGGACCCATGTGCGCACGACGGGGCTTCAGGTTCGCCTGTCGGGTGAAGCGCCGAACGAGGCCGCGCGGTTCCGGGCGGTCAACCTTGTCGGCGCAGTGGTCGATTCTTCGCGCGTGCGTGACCGGATGTCAGTGGCCCCGGTGCGTGCGATCGAGGCGCCGCGCTTTTCGGTGGAAATGCTGCGCAATACCGACGGGCTTTCGGTTATCGGGTTGCTGCCCGCTTCGGTGCGGCTGAACCCGGCCGATCCCGAACCGGAAGCCGCCGATCAGTTGCTGCGCGACGAGGTTTCAGCCATCGCAGGCGATTTGCCAGTATCGGACATGCTGGAAACCGCCGCATTTCCGGCGCCTGAGCGGTGGTCCGAGGCGCTGGCCTTCGGAACCGAAGCGCTGAAACTGCTGCCACGCTCCAAGATCTCGGTCGCGGCGGATCGGGTGGCGGTGACGGCAATTTCCGACAGCGACGCGCAGAAACGGCGGCTGGAAACCGAACTGGCCAAGATCAGGCCCGCAGGGCTGGAGGTTGTGGTCGAGATTTCGGCACCGCGCCCGGTGCTGACGCCCTTCACCCTGCGGTTCATCAAGGATGCCGAGGGCGCACGCTTTGATGCCTGTTCCGCCGACACTGATCGCGCGCGTGACCGCATCCTGCGCGCTGGTACGGCGGCGGGCGTGCAGGGCACCTCGATCTGTACCGTGGGTCTGGGTGTGCCGACCCCCAGTTGGGCCGAAGCGGTAGAAGCCGGGATCAAGGCCGTGGAGGCTTTGGGCGGTGGCAGCATCACCTTCTCCGACGCCGATGTCACGCTGCTGGCGGAACCGGGCGCCTCGCAGGCAACCTTCGATCAGGTGGTGGGCGAATTGCAGACCGCGCTTCCCGCCGTCTTCTCGCTGAAATCCACCCTGCCGCCGAAACCCGATGCCAAGGCGCAGGGCCCGGCCGAATTTACCGCCACGCTGTCGCCCGAGGGGCGGGTGCAGTTGCGCGGCCGCCTGACCGATGCGCTGCTGAAATCGGCGGTCGACAGCTACGCCCGCGCGCGGTTCGGGGCCGATCAGGTTTATACCGCAACACGCTTCGACGAGGATCTGCCCGATGGCTGGCCCGTGCGCGTTCTGGCCGGGCTGGAGGCGCTGGCCGAACTGCATGACGGCAGGCTGACCGTGCGCGCCGATACGGTGGACCTGACCGGGGTCAGCGGCAATCAGGGCAGCCGGGCGCGGGTGTCGCAGATCCTGTCCGGCAAGCTGGGTCAGGGCCAGCCTTTCCGCGTCAATGTGCGCTACGACGAGGCGCTGGACCCGTTCGCCGCCCTGCCCAGCCCGCAGGAATGTGCAGCCGAGCTGAACAGGGCCGTGGCCACCAGCAAAATCAACTTTGCCCCCGGTTCCGCCGAGATTGATGGGCCGACAGGCGAAACGATGGAAGCTCTGGCCAAGATCCTGCTGGGCTGCCCGGTGATGAAGCTGGAAATCGCCGGTCATACCGACGCGCAGGGATCGACCGAGGGGAACCTCGCGCTCAGCCAGGCGCGGGCCGAGGCGGTACTGCTGGCGCTGCAAGGGCGGCGCGTCGACATCAGCGGCATGGTGGCCAAGGGCTATGGCGAAGGGCTGCCGATTGCCGACAACGGCACCGAGGAAGGGCGCGAGGCGAACCGCCGCATCGAATTCACACTGCTGGAAACTGCCGCACCGGCCGAAGCTGCCGAGGAAGATCAGGTCGAGGCCACCGCCGAGGCGGCAGAAGGTGAAGCCGCGCCGGAATCCGCACCTGCCGCTTCCGCCGGGGAGGACGGCCCGGATTTCTCGAATGATACCAGCCCTTCGATCGCCCCGAAGGAAATCACCACAAGGCCGAAACCCCGGCCCGCACAGAACAACTGACCGATGACGACCCGAGCTTGAGGACCGCACAGCATGAACCGCAATGAATTCGTCATCGTCTCGGCCGTCGTTCTGATGCTGGCCTTCACTCTGGGCTGGTTCGCCAACTGGCTGGTGCACCGCTTCCGTCGCGTCTCGGCCGCCGATATGGGAGAGCTGGAGCGTCTGGCGCAATCGCTGCACGAGGCCGAGGAAACCCGCGATCAGGCGATTATCTATCTGGAACAGCGCGAGGCAGAGCTGAGCAACCAGATCGCCCAGACCGAGGCGGAACTGCGCGCCGCGATGGAAGGTCTGCGCGATGCCCGACACGAGGCCGAGGAAATGCGTGCTTATATCGAGCGGATGCATTCCAACGGCTGACCGCTACGCGGTGATTTTTGATCAAAACATGCAGAATCCACCGGAAACCGTCGTTGCCGAACTGGACAGCGGCGGCGCAAAGGAGTTTCCTGCGCGCGACCCGAATGAGGAGGCTTCCATGCTTGATTCCGTGACCGACCTGCGCGCGCTGCTGAAAGACCCGTCGCTGCTGGCGACCCAGGCTTATGTTGCCGGGGAATGGATCGACGCCGATGACGGCAGCACCTTCGAAGTGACGAACCCCGCCCGTGGTGATGTGATCTGCACTGTGCCGAACCTTGGCCGCGCCGAAACCGCGCGCGCCATTGCCGCCGCCGAAAAGGCGCAGAAGGAATGGGCCGCCCGCACCGGCAAGGAACGCGCCGCCGTAATGCGCAAGTGGTTCGAGCTGATGATGGCGAACCAGGACGACCTTGGCGCGATCCTGACCGCAGAAATGGGCAAGCCGCTGGCCGAGGCGAAAGGCGAGATCGCCTATGGCGCCAGCTTCATCGAATGGTTCGGCGAAGAGGCCAAGCGCATCTATGGCGAAACCATTCCCGGCCACCAGCGCGACAAGCGCATCACCGTGATCAAGCAGCCCATCGGGGTTGTCGGTTCGATCACGCCGTGGAACTTCCCGAATGCGATGATCACCCGCAAATGCGGCCCGGCCATCGCGGTGGGCTGTGGCTTCGTCGCCCGCCCTGCGGCGGAAACTCCGCTGTCGGCGCTGGCGCTGGCGGTGCTGGGCGAACGCGCCGGGCTGCCGAAGGGCCTTTTTTCGGTGATCACCTCAAAACGCGCCTCGGATATCGGCAAGGAGTTCTGCGAAAACCACGCCGTCCGCAAACTGACCTTCACCGGCTCAACTGAGGTGGGCCGCATCCTGCTGCGTCAGGCTGCGGATCAGGTGATGAAATGCTCGATGGAGCTGGGCGGCAACGCACCCTTCATCGTGTTCGACGACGCTGATCTGGACGCGGCGGTCGAAGGCGCGATGATGTCGAAGTTCCGCAACAACGGCCAGACCTGCGTCTGCGCCAACCGCATCTATGTGCAGGCTGGCGTCTATGATGCATTCGCCGAAAAGCTGGCCGCCGCCGTGCGCAAGCTGAACGTCGGTGACGGGCTGGAGGCTGGCGTGACCACCGGCCCGCTGATCAATATGGATGCGGTCGAGAAGGTCGAGGAACATATCACCGATGCTCTGGGCAAGGGCGCGCAGATCATCACTGGCGGCAAACGTCATGATCTGGGCGGCACCTTCTTCCAGCCGACCGTTGTGGCCAATGTCACCGACGAGATGCTGGTGACGAACGAGGAAACCTTTGGCCCGCTGGCGCCGCTGTTCAAATTCGAGACCGAGGAAGAGGTGGTCGAGAAGGCCAATGCCACCATCTTCGGCCTTGCCTCCTACTTCTATGCCCGTGACATCGGCCGCATCACCCGCGTTCAGGAAGCGCTGGAATACGGCATCGTCGGCGTGAATACCGGGATCATCTCGACCGAGGTGGCACCTTTCGGTGGCGTCAAGCAATCCGGCCTTGGCCGCGAGGGCTCGCGTCACGGGATGGAGGATTATCTGGAGATGAAATACATCTGCCTCAGCATCTGATCCACCCGGATCTTTCGCAAGCGGCCGTCGGGGACCCCCGGCGGCCGTTCGCGCTCAGGGCGCCTCGCCCAGCGTAATCTCCACGGCACGGGCATAGGTCATGTCAGCATCGAACCGGCCTTCCTTCAGGAAAAGCACGGTCTGGGCAATGACCTCGGGGCTGAGCATCATGAAAGTATGGGTCACCGGCAGGGTGATATGCGCCTTCATACCTGCCACCTTGGTCGAGGCGACGGAAACCTTGCCATCGTCGCGCCCCGTGATGATCGAGGAATAGATCGGGTTCAGCGAACGGTTGCCTGCGATCACGCCCAGTTCGTAATCCGGCAGCGGCAGGGCACGCGGCACCGATCCGGCGCCGGTGCCCAACTCCAGCCCGGCGGGGCCGTTCAGCCATTCAAAGGCACCAATCTGGCCGAAGGCATCCACCAGTTCAGAGCCGTGGTTGGGCGGCGCCAGCATGACGACACGCCCCATCACCTCGGGCTTGTGATCCTTCAGCCAGACGCGCGCCAGAATGCCACCCATCGAATGCGTGACGAAATGCACCGGGCCGGTCGCGCATTGCGCGACCCCCTCGCCCACCAGCGGGGCCAGATCGCGGATCGGCGCCTCGGTCGAGGGATAGCCCTCGTTCACCACCTGATAGCCCTGGGCCTCCAGCGCCTCCTGCATCGCCAGAAGCGAAGCCTCGCTGCGGGCAAGGCCGTGCAGCAGCACGACGCAATCAGCCTGCACCGCACTGGCGGTCAGACTGGTTGCAAGGGCAAGGCTCAGGACAAGATCGCGGCACAGGCTCATGCGGCGGAGCATGGACAAAGCCGCGTGCATCGGCAAGGCTCGACCCATGAAAACCCCGTGTCCCCGTCTCGCCGTTCGTGCCCTCATCCTGCATGAAAACCGCCTTTTGCTGGTCAATGCCTGGGGCGGGGGCGTGTCCGACCTGTGGTGCGCGCCCGGAGGCGGCGTGGAACGCGGCGCCTCGCTGCCCGACAACCTGATCCGTGAAGTGCATGAGGAATGCGGGCTGACTGTCGCTGTGGGCGAGGTGGCGCTGGTAAACGAGTTCCACGATCCGAACGGGCCGTTTCATCAGGTGGACGTCTATTTCCGCTGCACCATCGTCGCGGGCGACGTGCGGGCGGACTGGCGCGACCCCGAGGGCGTGGTGACCGAGCGCCGCTTCTTCGCCCGCCACGATCTGGCGCATATCCGCTACAAGCCCGACAGCCTGCCGGTCGCCGCATGGGATGGTGGCGTGACCTATGACCCGCTGGAGCCGATCATCCGATGAGCCGCGCTTTCGTCAAGGAAGATACCAATGATCTGGCGCCGCTGCCCGACCTGCCGGTGTCGCCGCATCCGAATTACGTCACCCCGCGCGGGCTGGCGGCCTTGCAGGCGCGGCTTCTGGCGGTGCAGGCAGAACTCGCCCAGTTGCGCGCGCGGGCAGAGCGGCTGGACCGGCTGCCCGAGGCGGCGGCGGAGCGGGACATCCGCTACCTTGAGGCCCGGCTGCGCAGTGCCATCCTGATTGATCCGGCCAGCCATGGCACGACCGAAGTTGCCTTTGGCCATCGCGTGACAGTGGCGGATGAGGACGGCGCGGAGGTGGCTTATGAAATCACCGGCGAGGATGAGGCCGATGCCGCACTTGGCCGCATCGCCCCGCAATCGCCGCTGGCGCGGGCGCTGATCGGGGCGCGGGTCGGCGATGTGGTGACATGGCGCCGCCCGGCCGGGGCGGTGGAACTGGAAATCCTGAAGATCGAGGTGCCCGATGATCCGTGATCTGGACCCGCAGACCGACCTTGCGGCGGTGGAGGCGCTGTTCCGCGCCGCCGCAGATTATGTCGATCTTGAAAGCGGCGCGGCGGTCGATGGCTCGCAGGCCGCCGGTTTCTTCACCGATGCCCCGCCCGGGATCGACCCGACGACCAGCCTGCGTCTCGGGATGTTTGCCGCTGACCGGCTGATCGGCAAGGTGGATGTCGCCTTCGGCTATCCCGAGGCCGGAGACGCCTATATCGGCCTCATGGTCTTTGCGCCAGAGGCACGCGGCTCCGGCCAGGGCGCGCGGCTGCTGCGCGAGGTCGAGGCGCGTGCCAGGGCGCGCGGCGCCACAAGGCTGTTCATCGCGGCGCTGGAGGCGAATGCGAAGGGCCGCGCCTTCTGGGCACGCGAAGGATTTCAGCCCGATCAGGTTTTCCCCGACCGGGACTATGGCGCGCGGCGCCATACCGTGCACCGGATGGTGAAGGCGCTCTAAGGCTCAGGCCCGCGCAGCCGTGTCGCAGGAGGCCCAGACCCAGCCGCAGGGGGCAAGGCTCAGCTTGTCGCCCGCCAGCGTTGCCCCCTCTTGCGGCCCGTCCAGCGCGGTCAGACCCTTGACGGGCAGGCTCACCGGCTTGTCCGACAGGTTGAAGGCGCAGAACACAGACCCCTCCGCCCCGTCGCGCCGGAAGGACAGCACGGGGGCCTTCACATCAAAGAACGTGCTGCGCCCGGCCACCAGCGCCGAGCCTTTGCGCCACGCCAGCAGGCTGCGATAGCACTCCAGCACCGACCCCACTCCCTGCGCCGCCACGTTGCGCGCCAGTTGCGGCGGTTTCACCGGCAACCAGGGTTTGCCGGTGGTGAACCCGCCATGGGCCGAGCCATCCCAGACCATCGGCGTGCGGCATCCGTCACGGCCCTTGTAATCCGGCCAGAAGCGGAAACCCGGCGGGTCGGTCAGCTCGTGATATTCGATGTCGGTCTCGGTCTGGCCCAGTTCTTCGCCCTGATAGAGACAGATCGAGCCCTCAAGGCTCAGCAGCATCGCGGCCGCCAGCTTTGCCACCGCGTCCAGCGGGCCATGATCGGCCCAGCGCGAGACATGGCGGATCACGTCATGGTTGGAAAAGGCCCACATCGGCCAGCCATTCGGTGCGGCGGTAAAGAAGCCTTCGACGCGCGACCGGAAATGCGCAGGCGTGAACTTCGGTCCCAGCATGTCGAAACTATAGGCCATGTGCAGCCGGTGGCCCGAGGTATATTCTTCCATGATACGCAGAGCACGGCGCGGGCCTTCGCCCACCTCGCCCACCATGGTGCGGGCATCGAATTCGTCGAGCAGTTCACGCATCCGTTCCAGAAACGGCAGATTTTCCGGGCGGCATTTGGAATATTCGTGGTCCTGCATGTCATAGGGGTTCACGGCGGGAATGTTTTCCTCGCGTGGCTCCGGCCCGTTGTCACGCAGCTTCGCATCGTGGAAGTAGTAGTTCACCGTATCCAGCCGGAAGCCATCGACCCCGCGTTCCAGCCAGAAGCGCATGGTGCCCAGCAGGTAGTCCTGCACCTCCGGGTTGTGGAAATTGAAGTCCGGTTGCGAAGTCAGGAAGTTGTGCAGGTAATACTGCCGCCGGCGCGAATCCCACTCCCACGCGCTGCCGCCAAAGACCGAAAGCCAGTTCGACGGCGGGCTGCCATCGGGCTTCGGATCGGCCCAGACATACCAGTCGGCCCTGGGGTTGCTGCGGTCCTTGCGGCTTTCGACAAAGGCGTGGTGCTGGTCCGACGAATGGCTGATGACCTGATCAATGATGACCTTCAGCCCCAGATCATGCGCCCGCGCAACCAGCGCGTCAAAGTCCTCCAGCGTGCCGAACAGCGGGTCGATGTCGCAATAATCGCTGACATCATATCCCATGTCGGCCATCGGGCTTCTGAACACCGGCGACAGCCAGATCGCATCAACGCCAAGCCCCGCCACATGATCCAGCCGGGCGGTGATACCCTTCAGATCGCCGATGCCGTCACCATCACTGTCCTGAAAGCTGCGCGGATAGATCTGATAGACCACCGCGCCGCGCCACCAATCCGTCATCCGAAACCCCATAAATGTTCGCGCTAACATCGCGACGAGCCGTCTGCATGGCAAGCGGGATCGGCAGCGGGCGGCATAAATTCCTGCCGATTGTGGCCGCAGGGGCGAAATCGCTGCCGGAAGCATCAGGAACGGTCATTGTATGCATCACAAAAATCAAATTGACCCTGCCGCAGGCGCGCATCACCTTGCACCGAACCCCCGGAGCGCGCCGATGACCAAAGCCCCCCTTTTCACGCCAGTCCTGATCGCGGGCTGTGCCATCCTGCTGCTGAACTTTGCCCTCAGGGCAAGTTTCGGTATGTTCCAGATCCCGATTGGCGAGGAATTCGGCTGGCCGCGCGCGGAATTTTCGCTGGCCATCGCCATCCAGAACCTTGCCTGGGGCATTGGCCAGCCGCTGTTCGGTGCGGTGGCGGAACGGTTCGGTGATCGCAAGGCGATCATCGGCGGAGCCATTCTGTATGCACTGGGTCTGGTACTGTCATCCTATGCGATGACGCCACTGGAAATGCAGCTTTACGAAGTGCTGGTAGGCTTCGGCATCGCAGGCACCGGCTTTGGCGTGGTGCTGGCGGTGGTGGGGCGCGCGTCGTCGCCGGAAAACCGCTCGCTCGCGCTGGGGATCGCCACGGCGGCCGGGTCGGCCGGTCAGGTGGTCGGCGCGCCCCTGGCCGAAATTCTGCTGCAAAGCTTTCCGTGGCAGACGGTGTTCCTGATCTTCGCCGCAATCATCATGGCGACGCTGCTGGCGCTGCCCTTCCTGCGCTCGCCCGAGATGGCAACCAGACAGGAGCTGGAGGAAAGCCTTGGCACGGTGCTGAAACGCGCCTTCACCGACCCGTCCTATATCATGATCTTCCTCGGGTTCTTTTCCTGCGGCTACCAGCTTGCTTTCATCACCGCGCATTTTCCGGCCTTCGTGACCGAGATGTGCGGCCCGATCGACCCGAACGGCCCGCTGGCCGCCATGGGGATCGAGACGACCTCGGCCCTGGGCGCCGTTGCCATCGCGGTGATTGGTCTTGCCAATATCGTGGGCACCATTACCGCCGGGATGCTGGGCAAGAAATACACCAAGAAATACCTGCTGGCCGGGGTTTATACCGCGCGGACCATCGTGGCGGCGCTGTTCATCCTGCTGCCGATGACACCGACAACTGTGCTGCTGTTCTCGCTGTCCATGGGGGCACTTTGGCTGGCAACCGTGCCGCTGACCAGCGGGCTGGTCGCACATATCTACGGGCTGCGCTACATGGGCACGCTTTACGGCTTCGTCTTCCTGTCGCACCAGATCGGCGGCTTCCTCGGCGTCTGGCTGGGCGGCAAGATGTATGACCTGACGGGCGGCTATACGCTGGTCTGGTGGATCGGCGTCGGGGTCGGTGCCTTCTCGGCGCTGGTGCATCTGCCGATCCGCGAAAAACCCTGGGCGCCGCAGGCCGCCTGATGCGCGCCGGGATCGCTGCGCTGGTCGCCGCCTATGTCCTCAGCCAGTTCTACCGCGCTTTTCTTGCGGTCATGGCGCCGGTTCTGAAAACCGATCTCGGGATCGGGGCTGAGGATCTGGCGGCGGCCTCGGGCCTGTGGTTCCTGACCTTCGCGGCGGCACAGATCCCGGTCGGTTCTGCGCTGGACAGGATCGGGCCGCGCCGCACGGCGGCGGTTCTGTTCGGCCTTTGCGCAGGCGGCGGGGCATTGGTGTTCGCGGCCGCCTCCTCCGCATGGCAGATCCAGCTTGCCATGGCGCTGATCGGGGTGGGCTGTTCGCCCGTCTTGATGGCGACCTATTACATCTTCGCCCGCACCTACGCGCCCGCAATCTTCGGAACGCTGGCAGGGGCGGTCATCGGCATCGGCAATCTGGGCAATATCGCGGGCTCCCTTCCGCTGGCGTGGGCGGTGGAGAGTTTCGGCTGGCGCGAAACGCTGGTGGCGCTGGCGACCGTATCGCTGGTCATCGCGGGGCTGGTTGCCCTGCTGACGCGCGACCCGGAACGGGTGGAGGGGCAGGCGCGCGGCTCGGTGCTGGATCTGCTGCGCATGCCCGCGATCTGGCCGATCCTTGCCATGATGTCAGTGGCCTATATGCCGCCCGCCGCGCTGCGCGGGCTGTGGGCCGGGCCTTACTATGCCGATGTCTTTGGCGCCGATACCGCGCGCATCGGGCAGGTGACGCTGGCGATGGGGCTGGCGATGGTGGCCGGGAATTTTGCCTATGGCCCGCTGGACCGGCTGTTCCGCTCGCGCAAGCGGGTGATTCTGACCGGCAACCTGATCTGCGCCGGCGGCTTTCTGGCGCTTTGGGCCATGCCCGCGGCCGGGGGTTGGGTAACGCCGGGCCTGATGGTTCTGATCGGGCTGACCGGCGCCACTTTCGCGGTGATCATCGCGCATGGCCGGGCCTTCTTCCCACCGCATCTGGTGGGACGCGGGGTCACGCTGATCAACCTGTTCGGCATGGGCAGCGTCGGGATTTCGCAGATGATCACCGGGCGGCTGCATGCCGCCATTGCGCCGACACCACCCGAGGCGCCCTATCAGGCGCTGTTCCTGTTCTATGCGCTGGTCATGCTGGCTGGATGCGCCATCTACCTTCTGGCACAGGATCGCACGGACTGAGCTTTCCCTTGTCGCACCGCGCCCCTATCTTGTGGCGCGAAAGGCAGGCCGATGATCGTCTATCCCGCTGAGTACAATGCCCGGAAAGAGGCGGTCTTTGCCGCCCTTGCGCAGGTGGAGGGCGAAGCCCGCCGCCTGCCCTTCGCGCCGCTGCGCTTCCGCGACTGGCCCGAGACCGGCGCGCGCGTGGCCACCGCGCTGATGCAGGCAAAGCGGCAGCCGCGCGGACCCGTGATGCGCTGGCTGAAGCGACAGCTTTTGCGCGGGCAATACAACTGGGCACGCAGCTATTTCGCCGCGCATCCTGACCGGCTGGCGGTAGCGTGGAACGGGCTGACCGGCTCGCGCATGGCCTGGCTTCAGGGCGCCCGCGACGCGGGCGCACCTGTGCTGCATGCCGAACTCGCGCCCCTGCCGGGGCGGATCACGCTGGACCCGACTGGGGTGAATGCCGAAAGCAGCGTGCCGCAGGACCCGGAATTCTTTCGCGCCTGGGCCGCGTTGCATGAAACCCACCGCTGGCGCGAGGCGGGCGCTGGGCTCAGCGCGCGCGCCTCACGCCGGGCCGATGTGGGGCAGGCCGGGGCCGATGGACTGCCCGATACGACTTTCCTGTTCTGCCCGCTTCAGGTGCCCGATGACAGTCAGGTCCGGCTGTTCGCCGGATGGTGCGGCGGGATGGCCGGGTTTCTGACCGCTCTTGCGCAGGCAGTGCCGCATCTGCCCGAGGGCTGGCACCTGCGGGTGAAGGAGCACCCTTCCGCTAAACAGGCGCTGGGGCCGCTGCTGGAGCCGCTGCTGGCGACCGGACGGGTGGTGGTGGACAATGCAACCGATAGCTTCGCCCAGCTTGCCGCCGCGCGCGGGGTGGTGACGCTGAACTCCTCGATGGGGTTGCAGGCGTTCTTTCACGACCGGCCGGTGGTGACGCTGGGCCGAGCCTTCTTCAACCTGCCCGGACTGGTGCATCATGCGGGGGGGCAAGAAGCGCTGAACGCACTGTTCGCCGCACCTGAGACGCTGGGCTATGACGAAACCCTGCGCGCGGCCTTCGTGGCATGGCTGGCAGAGGTCTATTATCCGCGGTTCAGCCACGAACCCGGCCAGCCGCCCAGCTTTGACCGGCCCGCCTTCGCCGCCAAACTGGCCGAAGCCCGCGCAGCTGCCGGGGGGCGGGAATGAACCGGCTGGGCTACCTGATTGCCAAATACGGCCGGAATGACGCGGCCTTTCAGGCCGCCTCTATTCCCGAAGGCGAATTGCTCGCCCCGCTGGTGGGCAAGCGCATCGCACTGGTCGGCAATGCGCGCGCGCTGGCGCAAGGCGATTACGGGGCCGAGATCGACGCCGCCGATCTGGTGATCCGCATTAACGCCGCGCCGATCCCCTCCGCCCGGTCACATGGCACACGAACCGACTGGGTGGGCCTTGCCGTTCGCATGCCAGCCGCGCGGCACCGGCTGCTGGGCCAGCCGCGCCTGTTGTGGATGTCGCCCAGGCTGCACCGCATTTCATGGCTGGTGGCATCGCAGCCGGGGTTCTTCCGCTATCCGCGCCCCCGCTACGATGCCCTGCGCGCGAAACTGGGGGTCGGCCCGACCACGGGCATCATGCTGATCGACCTGCTGGCGGATTCAGACCTGGCAGAGCTGCGGCTTTACGGGTTTGACTTCTTCGCCTCGCTGTCGCTGTCAGGCCCGCGCACGGCGGCGGATGTGGGGCATAATTTCGCGGGCGAGGCGGATTTCGTGGCCGATCTGACAAAGCGCGACCCGCGTATCCTTCACCGGCGATGATCGCGCTTTCCCTCGCCGGGGGATTGGGCTAAGGGGCCTCGTCTTCTCTGTGAAATGGAGGTCCCCCCGATGGGCTACAGAGTCGCCGTCGTCGGCGCCACGGGTAACGTGGGCAAAGAAATGCTGAACATCCTCGCCGAGCGCGAGTTCCCGGTGGACGAGATCGTGGCGCTTGCGTCGCGCAATTCGCTGGGCACTGAAGTCAGCTTCGGCGACAAGACTTTGAAGACCAAGGATCTGGCCGAGTTCGATTTCACCGGCTGGGACATCGCCTTCTTCGCCATCGGTTCCGATGCAACGAAGGTCTATGCGCCCAAGGCGGCCTCGCAGGGTTGCGTGGTGATCGACAACTCGTCGCTGTATCGCTACGACCCGGAAATCCCGCTGGTCGTGCCGGAAGTGAACGCCGAGGCGGTGGACAACTACAAGAACAAGAACATCATCGCGAACCCCAACTGCTCGACCGCGCAGATGGTTGTGGCGCTAAAACCGCTGCATGACCGCGCGAAGATCAAGCGTGTTGTCGTCGCCACCTACCAGTCGGTGTCCGGCACGGGCAAAGAGGCGATGGACGAACTGTGGAACCAGACCAAGGGCGTTTTCGTCCCCGGTCAGGAAGTTGCGCCGAAGGTCTATCCCAAGCAGATCGCCTTCAACGTGATCCCGCATATCGACGTTTTCCTGGACGATGGCTCGACCAAGGAAGAATGGAAGATGGTCGCCGAGACCAAGAAGATTCTCGACAAGTCGATCAAGCTGACCGCGACCTGCGTGCGCGTGCCGGTGTTCGTGGGTCACTCGGAAGCGATCAACGTCGAATTCGAGGAGCCGCTGGACTGGCAGGAGGCGCAGGCCATCCTGCGTGAAGCGCCCGGTATCCTCGTCGTCGACAAGCGCGAGGCCGGCGGCTACATCACCCCGGTAGAATGCGTCGGTGAATACGCGACCTATGTCAGCCGCATCCGCGAGGATTCGACTGTGGAAAACGGCCTGAGCTTCTGGTGCGTGTCCGACAACCTGCGCAAGGGCGCCGCGCTGAATGCGGTGCAGATCGCCGAGGTTCTGGGCAAGCGCTGCCTCAAGAAAGGCTGAGCCGCATCTGACGGTACGTCAAAGGCCCCGCTTCTGCGGGGCCTTTTCGCTTGTGGCGCTGGCCTGACGTTGACCACAGGCGCGGGCGGGTCTATCCCCCACCCATACGGCCAGCGGAGGCGAGATTGACGATTTACCTGCATCAGAATGACCTGCCCGACGGGCTGGACCTCGGCCCGGTGGTGGCGATCGACACCGAAACCATGGGCCTGGACCCGCGCCGCGACCGGCTTTGCGTGGTGCAGCTTTCAGCGGGCGACGGCCATGCGCATCTGGTGCAGATCGCGCGCGGACAGACCCGCGCGCCGAATCTGGAGCGCCTGCTGACCGATCCGGCGGTGGTGAAACTGTTCCACTTTGGCCGTTTCGACATCGCGGCGATGCAGAAGGCCTTCGGCGTGACCACCGCCCCGGTCTGGTGCACCAAGATCGCGTCAAAACTGATCCGCACCTTCACCGACCGGCACGGGTTGAAATACCTGCTGGCCGAGCTGGTGGGGGTGGATGTCTCGAAACAGCAGCAGACCTCGGACTGGGGGTCGGCCGAGCTGACCGAGGCGCAGAAGGAATATGCGGCGTCGGACGTGCTTTACCTGCACAAGCTGAAAGCGGCGCTGGAGGCGCGGCTGATCCGCGAGGGCCGGATGGAGCTGGCGCAGAAGTGTTTCGATTTCCTGCCAACGCGGGCAGAACTCGATCTGCTGGGCTGGGAGGAACCGAATGACCTCTTCCACCACTGATTTCCTTGCCGTCGGCCGTCGCGTCATCCGCCGCGAATCGGAGGCGCTGGACCTGCTGGCCGATACGCTGGACGGCACCTTCGGCGCGGCGGTCGATCTGATCCTGAAGGCGCGCGGGCGGGTCATCGTCTGCGGCATGGGCAAATCGGGCCATATCGCCCGCAAGATCGCCGCCACCTTTGCTTCGACCGGCACGCCGGCGCAATTCGTCCATCCTGGCGAGGCGAGCCACGGCGATCTGGGCATGGTGACCGCAGATGATGTGGCGCTGGTACTGTCAAACTCCGGCGAGACGCCGGAGCTTGCGGATGTCATCGCCCATACGCGGAGGTTCAGCATTCCGCTGATCGGGGTCGCCAGCCGGGCGGGTTCGACCCTGCTCAGGCAGTCGGATGTGGCGATCCTGCTGCCCCCCGCGCCAGAGGCCTGCGAAACCGGGATCGTG
Source organism: Gemmobacter sp. LW-1 (assembly GCF_001303875.1). Taxonomy (NCBI): domain Bacteria; kingdom Pseudomonadati; phylum Pseudomonadota; class Alphaproteobacteria; order Rhodobacterales; family Paracoccaceae; genus Gemmobacter; species Gemmobacter sp. LW-1. The sequence goes on from NZ_LJSC01000025.1 coordinate 104,909, forward strand.
CCGACGACCTCGACCACCATGACCCTGGCACTGGGGGACGCGCTGGCCGTCGCGCTGATGGAACACCGGCAGTTCACGCCCGACCAGTTCCGGGTCTTCCACCCCGGCGGCAAGCTGGGTGCGAAACTCGCCACCGTGCGGCATCTGATGCATGCCGACCTGCCACTGGTCAGCGGCGCAACCCCGATGAGCGAGGCACTGCTGGTGATGAGCCAGAAGGGCTTCGGCGTGCTGGGCGTGATCGACGCTGACCGCCATCTGATCGGTGTGGTGACGGACGGTGACTTGCGGCGGCATATGGACGGTCTGCTGTCCCTGTCAGCCGAACAGGTGATGACGCGCCATCCGCGCACCATCGGCCCCGAGGCACTTGCTGAAAAGGCGGTGGCCGAAATGAACGCCCGCAAGATCACCTCGCTTTTCGTGGTGGACCCCGAGGGTTCGCAACAGGTGGTCGGGCTGATCCACATTCACGACTGCCTGCGCGCGGGCGTGGTCTAGGCCATGGCGAGGGATGCCCATTCGCGACTGGTGGGATGGCTGAAGGTCATCCTGCCGCTGTCTGCGCTGGCGATTCTCTCGACGCTGTTCCTTGTCGCACGCACGGTCGATCCCGATGCGGCAATCCCTTATTCCGATGTCGAGATCGCCGAACGCCTGCGCGAGCCACGCATGACGGCGCCCACGCTCGCCGGAGTAACCCGCGACGGGGCGACGATCACAGTAACTGCCGCCGAGGCCCGCCCTGCCGAAGAGGCAGGCACCTCCGCCAGCAGCGTCCGCGCGCGTCTGGAAACCCCGGATGGCGCGCATACCGCCCTTTCGGCGGGTCAGGCGCAGGCGGATGCCAGCGGCACGCTAGTCACGCTGGATTCGGGTGTTCTGCTGTCCAACTCCGCCGGATATGAGATGAAGACCGAGGCGCTGCAACTGCGTCTGGACACCACACAGGCGACCAGCACCGGCCCGGTCGAAGGCTTCGGCCCGCCCGGCCAGATCGAGGCGGGTGGAATGGAGATTACGGAAGCCTCCGGCGCTCCGGGCCAGTATGTTCTGGTTTTCAACGGTGGCGTTCGCCTGATATACCAGCCGCGTAACCCCTGACAGAGGCCGATCATGCGCTGCCGCCCCCTTCTTGCCCTCGCCCTGAGCTGCCTGCTTCTGCCGGTCGCCGCAGGCGCGCAGCAGGCGAATATCGCATTTGGCGGGCTAAAGCAGGATACCAGCCTGCCAGTGCAGGTGGAGGCCGATAACCTGACCGTCGAACAGGCCACCGGCACCGCAGTATTCAGCGGCAATGTCCGGGTGGCGCAGGGGGATCTGAAACTCGCCGCTGCGCGGGTGCAGGTAGAATATGCCGCCGACGGCAAGGCCATCGAGCGGTTGCATGCCTCGGGCGGCGTGACCATGGCCAATGCGACCGACGCGGCCGAGTCGAAAGAGGCGGTCTACACCATCGGCTCCGGCAATCTGGTGATGACGGGCGATGTTCTGCTGACCCAGGGCAAAAGCGCCATTGCCGGGCAGAAGCTGGTGATCGACCTCAAGGCAGGGACCGGCACCATGCAGGGGCGGGTCTCCACCACCTTTGTGCCGGGCAACAAGTGATGACGGATCTGGCGGTGACAGAGGGTTCAGCCGGGCTGCATGTGCGTGGCTTGCGGAAAAGCTACAAGAAACGGCCTGTGATCCGCGATGTGACGCTGGATCTGCAACGCGGCGAGGTCGTGGCACTTCTGGGCCCCAACGGCTCGGGCAAGACGACCTGTTTCTACTCCATCGCTGGTCTGGTGACGCCCGAGGGCGGGCAGGTGCTGATCGACGGCAAGGATGTGACCACCTTGCCGATGTATCGCCGCGCACGGCTGGGCGTGGGCTATCTGCCACAGGAAATGTCGATCTTCCGCGGGCTTTCGGTCGAGGACAACATCCTCGCCGTGCTGGAGATTCGCGAGCCCGACGGCCACAAGCGGCGCGAGCGGCTGGAAGAACTGCTGTCTGAATTTTCCATCACCCACCTGCGCCGCGCACCTGCGCTGGCGCTGTCGGGCGGGGAAAGACGACGGGTCGAAATCGCGCGCTGTCTTGCCGCCGATCCCAAGTATCTGCTGCTGGACGAACCCTTTGCCGGGGTGGACCCGATCGCGGTGGGTGAGATCCGTCATCTGGTGCAGGATCTGAAGCTGCGCGGCCTTGGCGTGCTGATCACCGACCACAATGTCCGCGAGACGCTGGGCATCGTGGACCGCGCCTATATCCTGCATGACGGCCATGTCCTGATGAGCGGCACAACCGACGAGATCGTACGCGACGAAACCGTGCGGCGGGTCTATCTGGGCCAGAGCTTCCGGTTGGGCTGAGCCCTCACCGGCGCGACAAACCGCCTGTCATGCGGACTTCATGTACCTGTTGACAAGTCACGTCATCCTGCCGCCAAATACCCGGGATGCGTGCGAGAACCGCCCCCGACTCCAGCCCTGACCGGCAGCTTCCTGCCGAGCCGACTGGTATCCAAGTGCAGGCGGCCCCATGTAAAATTCATCAGCGGGTAACCCTGCATGATGCAGGATTTGCCGTGCTGTTTTCGTGAAGGAGGAGCCATGCGTTACCAGATCAGTGGAAAACAGATTGATATCGGTGAGGCGCTTCAGACCCATGTGAAGGCCGAACTGGGCGAGGTGGTGGAAAAATACGCCCAGCGCCCGACCGACGCTGTGATTGTGTTTTCCAAGGCCGCGCACGAATTCGTATGCGAGGCCACGATCCACCTTTCCACCGGGCTGAATGCCAGTGCGAAAGGCAGCGCATCCGAAGTCTATGCCGCGTTCGAGGCCTGCCGCGAGAAGATGGACAAGCAATTGCGCCGTCACAAACGCCGCCTGCGCGACCACCACCACAAGCGCACGGCCCCTGTTGAATTCGACGGCGGTTCCTCCTATATCCTCGCCCCGACCGATGAGGGCGACGAGAGCGAGGCAATCTCTGATCAGCCCATCGTCATCGCCGAGATGGAGACGAAGATTCCTTCGATCACCGTCGGCGAGGCGGTGATGCAGTTGGAGTTGGCCGGGCAGAAGATGCTCGTCTTCCGCAATGAAGGACATGGCGGGGTGAACGTCGTATATCGCCGGGATGACGGCAATATCGGCTGGATCGACCCGCGCAACAGCAAATAGCGCCTGCGAGGCGCGGAATAGACGGCGACCCTGATGGAAATTTCAAAGATTCTCAATCCTGAGTCCGTCAGGGTCGTTAGTCAGCTGACCAGCAAGAAGCGCCTGTTTCAGGAGCTGGGTGAAATGGCGGCACAGGCTTACAAGCTGAATGCCTCCATCGCCATTGATGGTTTGCAGGAACGCGAAAGCCTTGGTCCGACCGGCGTGGGCCATGGCATCGCCCTGCCACATGCGCGTCTGGAAGACCTGAACAGAATCGTCGGTGTGTTTGTGCGTCTGGAAAAGCCGCTGGACTATGACAGCGTCGATCGCCAGCCGGTCGATCTTGTGTTCGGCCTGTTCGCACCCAAGGATTCGGGGGTCGAGCATCTGAAGGCGCTGGCGCTGGTCAGCCGTACCATGCGCGATTCCGGCATCTGCACCAAGCTGCGTGCCAACACCGATCCGGCAAAGCTGTTCGCCATTCTGACCGAAAGCCGGGCGCCGCAGGCGGCCTGACGGTCAGTCGCGCCAGCGACCGAAACCATAGCCTATGTAATCCCGCTGATAGGCGTCGCGCGCGGCGTCTTCCAGTTCCGCATCATGGATGCGGAACAGCGCCTCGGCCAGGGTCAGATCACAGGACAGGTCCGGCATGACGACGCCCATCTCATCACACAACCAGGTCAGCCCTTCTGCCAGACGATCCTCGCGCAGCACGGCATCCGGCCCCTGGAATTGCGCGAAGCCTTGCAAGACGGCGGTCTGCGAGGCAAAGCGCGGGTCGATCTTCTGCCCGGTCTGCCCCGAAAGATAGAGCTTAAGCCAGCGCAGCACCGCCAGAAAGGCCGTGCGTTCCTCCTCTGCCGTCAGCGGTTGCCCCGGTACGGGCAGATCCAGCTTGTAGCTGCGGGTCAGCAGACGATAGAGGTCGCCTCCCTCCATCACCACAGCCCGAAAGCCGGCATAGGCCCGCAACAGAGGGTGGCGCAGCACGGTGAAGCTGCGGTGCGGAGCGTTCTGCCGTTTCCACTGTCGCAGGGTTTTCTGCACGAAATCCGTGACGATCCCGCCGGTTCCCAGACGGCCCAGCCAGTCGCGCAACTCTGCCTCCGGCCCACCGCGCAGGGGCATGTAGAGCAGCGGCGCATCCGCAGCCGCGACGAAGCCCGGTATGCCGGGCGTGCGGCGCGGTTCAAAATTCGGGGTGCGCGCAAGGTTGAAACGATCCAGCCGGGCCAGAGACCGCTCCATCTCGGCCGGATTGCTGACCTTGTCTGCGATTTCCTCGGGGTTCTGCTTCTTGAGCTTCGGGTCCAGCGCCGTCAGCCGGGCCGGAACCCCCAGAAAGGCGGCAAGGCCGTTCAGGACATCCAGATCGTTCAGATCCTCGTAGTCGATGTAGAAGGCAGTTTGCCCCGACACCTGCAAGCCGTGGAGCAGATGCACCTGAAACTCCTGCGCCGCGCGCAGATGGGCCTCAAACTCTGCCGGATCGAACCGCGCGCGCGCAGTTTTCAGCTTTGCCGCATTCTGCAACTTCCACTGGCCGGTATCCTGCGCGATCTTCAGGCTGACATAGCTTTCGACCGGATTGCGGGTGAGGATGATCTTTGCGCAGGCCGGATCGGCCAGAACCGCCCCGATCACGCGGGCATCATGGTCGTGGAAGCATCGAAATCCCACCATGCCCTGCGTCGCCGCACGCATCGCGGCCAGCACCGGAAAAGGATCGGCATCGCGCTCGGCAATGTCGATACCCCAGAGCGACAGGTTGTCCTTCTTGCCCATGAAATGCGGGTTGAACACCTCGCCATGACAGGTCACCCCCTCAAGCGCGTTCAGGTTCGCCTCCAGAAAGTTGGAACCCGTCCGCATTTCGGCGAACATCACGAAAGAGGTGAATCCGGTCGGGGGCAAATCACTTCACCAGATAGGGGCGGCCGCGCCGCGTGGTCGAGGGGCGCGGGTCATCCCCGGCAGGAAAATCACCCATCAGGACAGGCTGCATACCCTGATTGCGCAGATTTTGCAGGAACTGGCCGAAACCGACCAGATCCGACATGCGCGGCGCCTCGGTCAGGCGGCGGCTGGAGCGTGGGCTGATTTCGTCGATGATGGTCTGCAACGGCTCCATCGGGTTCTCGATAAATTCGGCCAGCGTCCAGATCCGTACCCGTGCCTTAACGTGCAGGGACCGCAGTTGGGCCAGATGGTCGGCCTCGATCTTCTGAAGACGGGCCGCCTCTTTGCGGATATCACCGAAATTGCGGTTGGAATGGAACAGCGGCACAGCCCAGGCGCCCGAGATGACCGAGACCTGCGCATTCGGATCACGGGCCAGGAAGGGGCCGATCTTCTGGTTGTCACGCGGGCCGAACTGGAAGCACTGCCTCTCGCCCCGCGTGTTCCACATCAGGTTCCCCATAAAGCCGCGCAGGTTATAATCGCGCAGTGCGGGACTATCGGACAGGGCGCCGTTATAGACCGTCTCGCCCCCCGCGAATTCCACACGGTCAGGCGCGAACAAATGTCCATGTACCCGCGATCCGGTGACCTTGCCCAGCCAGATGTCAAAATTCTCGAACAGATCGGAAAAGCCTTCGAACACAGAATAGGGCGCAGCGGTCATGCCGTTTTCCCAATCGAGGTTCGGGAAGCGGCTTTGCATGTACAGTCCGGCCCGGCCCTTGGTCCGTCGTTCCACCGCCTTGGCAAACAGCCGGTCGATCTTGCCCGGGTTCGGTTCTGCCGCTGGTTGGCGGGCCAGATCGTCGGACAGGAAGATGCGGTAAAGCTTGTCCGCATGCGGCCAGATCTTGCGCGCCACAAAGCAATCGGACCGGCGCAGCAATTGCAGGTGATCGTCGTAGAAGATGTGCGGCTTGCCCTGAAAATCGAACTTCGACAGCGTGAGCGAGCGGCTTTCGACATTGACCGAAACCTGCCGCACAAGCGTCTGGAAGTAGCTTTCATCAGGAATCCAGACCTTGCGGAAGTAGCGGTCATAGGCCGGGCGTTCCGGGTCTTCCAGGATGGCAGACAGGGTTTGCCGGGTCAGACACCACCACTGGCTGCCAAGATGCGGCACAAGGGCAGGCGGAATGCGACGGCGATACCGGACCCGGCGTTGCAGCCGGACATAGCCATCGAACAGCCGGCGCTGCTTGCGCCACGAGAACGGGAAACGCAGCGTGAAACGCTCGATATTCAACCCGCCGATCGTCCAGCCAACATCCTCGGTCGTGACGCTTTCGATGAAATCGGTTTTCGGCCGCTCGTCGAGATAAGCCACCAGTTCCTCGACCGGGCGCAGGGGCAGGCACGACCCTGAGGCAAGATAGACATGCCGGACGCCCGGAAACTCGTGCAGCATCATGGTGGCGGCCGCCTGCGTGGCGGCAACCAGACCCCAGCTTCCCCATTCGCAGGCATGGCGCGGCGAAAAGCGGATGTCGGGCACGCCTTCCAGATCGCGCGTCATCCGGCGCAGCGCCGATTTCGACACGCGCTTGTCGACATGGATCACCACCGGGCAACCATGATCGGCCCAATAGCGCGCCACCTGTGCGGCACGGCCCAGCGCGGTGTGGCAAAGCATGACGAAGCCGACACTCACCCCCGCCCCCTCACGCCCAGTTGCCCTTGGACATCAGCCCGAGAATCTCAAGCTGGCGCCAGTTGATGTATTTCTCGCTCCACTTGCACCAGAAATCCGGGCTGGCGGCCAAACCCTCCTGATAGGCGCGGTATTCGTGACTGTTGGCGTAGTGCTGCTTGCGCGCCATTTCTTCCGCCGCCTTGTGGGCGAAGGTATCGAGGAACTTGGCATGCAGAAGGCAGCCCGAAGCCTTTTCGCCGCCCCATTCGTCATAAACGAGGTTCAGCCCGCGCGGCAGCAGCATGTGGGTCGAACTGACATAGGCATAATCGCGGTGCCATTTCACCAACGGAATCTTGTTCAGCGCCGGCGCACGTTCCGGTGCATCGGTAAAGAAGGTGCGCGCACGGGGCCCGCCCTGAATCCACAGATTGCCGAACTTGCGGTTCTTCGACATCGTGTAATTGCCGCTGTCGAACCATTGCGCGGTTTCGAACGGATCAGTGCCCTCGCGATAGGCATGTTCGCCGAACGGACCCTTGGGATACATGTCCAGCAACATCGCCGAGAAGGATTTGATGGAACTGGCATCCAGCCAGTCGGTCAAGGCGCGCAGCGGCCTCGTATCACAGAACGGGTAGACGAAGAATTCATCCGAATCGACGACCAGCGACCAGTGGCCATGGCCATAGCGCATTTGCAGCCAGTTCAGCCAATCCACCCCGAACCGGGCCCGCTTGTAACTGGCCCGCGTGGTCCAGACCGAAACATCCGGCTGCGCCGCCAGATATTCGCGCGAGCCGTCCTCGCTGTCATTGTCCACGAAAAGGAAATGATCGATCCCCAGATCCCGGTAATACCGCAGGAAATAGGGCATCCGCACTTTCTCGTTCCGGAGGGTCGAGAACAGCAGAAGATCACCCGACCGGATGGCCCCGGTCCGGTCGGCAACGGGTTTCAGCTCACGTCGCTTGCGAAAAGCGCGAATACGCCAGCGCTTGCGGGCAAGCCGAAGCTGATATGATGACAGTATGCCCACACACTCTCTCCGACCGGCATCAGCCAGCCCGGTTTACCAGTCATTGCTTAAGACGGTTTTGAAATGGGCATCCCAGTCGAAGGGCGCCATTGTCGATCCCGCCTCCCGGAGGGTTGCGGCTGCCGTGCGCTGGCGCGGACTGGCTGACAACGCCCGGAAAATTGTTTCCGTCCAAGAATAAACATCTGATGTCCCGAGGTAAATGCCTGTATCGCCAAGAAGTTCACGCAAAACCGGCAAGTCCGAAACATAAACCGGAACCCCGAGCGCAAGCGCCTCCAGCGGAGGCAGGCCAAAGCCTTCGGCCAGGCTGGGGAAAAGCAGCCCCTGCGCGCCGGTCAGCAGGCCGGAAAGGGCCGCATCATCCAATCCCGGCGCCTCGATCACATGGGCAGGTGCTGCGTTCAGCCGGGCGAAGACCTCTTCGTTCCGCCACCCCCGGCTGCCCGCGATCACCAGCTGCGGCATACGTTCCGGTGGCAGACGTTTGCCCAGCCGCTCCCAGACATCCAGCAGCAACATATGGTTCTTTCGCGGCTCGATGGTGCCGACCGCTACAAAATATGGCCGTTCGAGATCAAGGCCGGGCAGATGAAACGGGCCGGGGGCGGGGGCGACGATGCCCAAAGGGGCGACCACCCCTTCCGGCAGGCGGCCAAAGCGGCGCAACTGCGCCTCGTTCGCCTGCCGAGTCACCTGCGCGGTGTGGATGACCCGGTCCGCCCCCGCCGCCACCGCAGCCATCTTGCGCGCAAAGACCTCGGGAATCCCGGCACGGGTATATTGCGGGTAATCAAGGGGAATCACATCGTGCAGCAAAACCGAACTGCGCAGGCCTTGCCGCCGAAGTGCTGCAAACAACGCGGGCGTCAGATGGCTGTGCCCCACGTTGTAGTAGCGGCAATCCACTGGCAACCGGCGCAGCAGCAAGTTCGGCAAGAGGGACGGCACCCGGCGACGCGCCAGCTTGTAAACGGCGGTTTCCGCCTGCGCGCGCAAGGGGTTATCAGCAAACCTCAGCCGCGCCCAGCGACCGGCGGCGGGCAAGGGCAACCAGGCCCGCGCCATCTGCGCAAGCTGGTTCGAGCCGTCAGCATCCAGCAGCACCATAAAAGAAGACAGACGGACCAGCGCATGAAGCGCCGGACCGCCTGCTTTGTGATCCGCCAGAAAGCGGTCAAGATAAGCGAGTTCTACCCGGTCGACTCCCGTCGCCACCGGACGGCCCAGACGCGACATCAGCCGCGTCAGATCCAGCAGGCGGGCGGCGGGCACGCGGGTTACTGCGCGGCTTTCTGTTGGGCCAGGGTGTCGTGGAGGTAGGCGGAGAATTCGTCGCGGAGGTCGTCGCGGGCCATGCCGAAGGCGACGGTGGCCTGCAGGAACCCGGCTTTCGAGCCGCAGTCGTAGCGCTGGCCCCGGAAGCGGTAGCCGTAGACGCCCGAGCCGCCCTCGCCAATCTCTTCGGCGATGGCATCGGTCAGCTGGATCTCGCCGCCCGCGCCCTGTTTCATCCGGTTCAGGTTGGTCAGCACCTTCGGCGACAGGATGTAGCGGCCGATGACCGCAAGGTTCGACGGCGCCTCTTCCGCCTTCGGCTTCTCCACCATGCCTTTGGCCCGGACGATGGTGCCCATGTCCTCGGCGATGTCGAGCACGCCATAGGCCGAGGCCTTGGGCGGCGGCACTTCCATCGCGGCGACCATGTTGCCGCCGGTCTGTTCGTAGGCCTCCACCATCTGCGCCAGGCAGGATTTCTCGGCCGCGATCACGTCATCGGGCAGCAGCACCGCGAAGGGCTCGTTGCCGATCAGGCGGCGGGCGCACCAGACGGCATGGCCCAGCCCCATCGGCCGGTTCTGCCGCACATAGGCGATGGCACCCGAATCCATGTTGGTGTCCTTCAGGACCTCCAGCAGGTCATCCTTGCCCTTCTTGCGCAGCGCGCTTTCCAGTTCCGGCGCGTGGTCGAAGTAATCCTCCAGCGCCGACTTGCCGCGCGAGGTCACGAAGATGAACTCCTTGATCCCCGCCGCCCGCGCCTCGTCGATCGCGTACTGGATCAGCGGACGGTCCACCAGCGTCATGATCTCTTTCGGGATCGACTTCGTCGCAGGCAGAAAACGGGTCCCGAGACCCGCAACCGGAAATACCGCCTTGGTCAC
>NZ_LJSC01000026.1:0-35000 GCF_001303875.1 Gemmobacter sp. LW-1
CTGCCCCCAGCCCGGCGCCGTCAGCAGGTGGTGCAGAAGCTCGACCTGGATCCCTCGGCTGGCCAGCGCGCCTTCTGCCCCGGCCAGTTTCCCCAGCAACCCCGCCAGAACCGGGTCATCCGCAAAAGTGACCTCGGGCAGCGCCACGGCGGCGGGTGGGCGGTCCAGCGTTTCGGCCGCGAAGGCGCGCAGCTCCGCATCAGGGATATAAAGATGCACGAAGCGAAAGCGTCCGTCGATCTGCCATTCCGAGCTTGCGCCCTGCGGCATCAGCGACAGCGCGCCGGGGTGCCCGGCGGCAGCCTGCCGGTCCACCCGGCGGCTTTTGGTGCCATCCTCGGTATAAAGGCTCAGGACGTGATGGCGTGTTTCTTCATAGCGTACCCGATCCTGCGCATTTTCCCATGCCGCCAGCCCGAAGCCCGCACCAAGATCGCGCGCAGCCAGCAGCCGCGCGTTGGAGCGGCTGAGACGTTGGAACACAGAGGCGGCGAGCGTTGTCATGCTGCCAGACTAGCAGCCCGGCCCGATGGCCGGAACAGGCGCCGCCGTGAAAACAGCAAGATCGTGCAAGCGTGACCAGCCGCGCCGTGGCAGGAAGGCGGCATGACAAACATCGCCCTCTTCGCCGCCACCGTCCTGATCTGGGGAACCACCTGGATCGCCATTGCCTTCCAGATCGGCCCCGTCCCGGTGCTGACCTCGGTGTTTTACCGCTTCGCGCTGGCAGCCCTGCTGATGCTGCCCGTGCTGGCGCTGTTCCGGCGGCTGACGCCGGTGCCCCTGCGTGCGCATCGCTTCATCCTGCTGCAAGGGGTGTTTTTGTTCTCGGTCAACTTCCTGTGCTTCTACAATGCGACCCGGTTCATCCCCTCGGGCCTTGTATCCGTTGTCTTCTCGCTGGCGACGATCTTCAATGCAGTGAATGCGCGGCTGATCTTTGGCGACCGTATCCGCCCGCGCGCCCTGCTGGCGACGGCGCTGGGGGCGGCGGGGCTGGCGCTGCTGTTCGCGCCCGATCTCTGGGGTCATGCCGTCGATGTGGATACGCTGAAGGGGCTGGCTCTGGCGGCGGGCGGCACGCTGAGCTTTTCGCTGGGCAACATGGTATCGCGCCGGAATTCGGCGGCGGGCATCCCGCCTCTGACCGCAAATGCCTGGGGCATGGGCTATGGTGCGCTGATGCTGCTGGCGGCGATGGTCTTCAGCGGGACGCCGATGGTGGTGCCGGACGAGCCGCGCTATCTGGCGGCGCTGGCCTATCTGTCCATCATCGGCTCCATCGTCGGCTTCACCACCTACCTGATGCTGGTGGCGCGTATCGGCACCGGGCGCGCGGCCTATGCGACCGTGCTGTTCCCGGTGATCGCGCTGATGGCCTCGGCGGTGTGGGAAGGCTTTGTCTGGACACCGCTGGCCGTGGCGGGGCTGGCGCTGACGCTGGGGGGGAATGCGGTGATGTTCGCTCCCGCCCGCCGCGCCAGCGCGCAACCTGCCTGAGGCTCAATCCGCCTCGGACAGCAGCTTGCGCAGGTCCAGACGCGCGTTGGACATGGCCAGATTGCCCGACGCATCGCGCGGCCAGTCGGCCTGATCCCGGTCGCGGTACAACTCTACCCCGTTGCCATCGGGATCGCGCAGATAAATCGCCTCGCTGACCCCGTGATCGGCAGCGCCATCCAGCTGGATACCGGCCTCGACCACGCGCTTGAGCACATTGGCCAGCGCCTTGCGGTCGGGGTAGAGGAAGGCCGTATGGTAAAGCCCGGTCGTGCCCGGCGCGGGCGGCTGCCCGCCTTTCGATTCCCAGGTATTCAGGCCTATATGATGGTGATAGCCGCCCGCCCCCAGAAAGGCCGCATCGCGGCCATAGCGTTGGGTCAGCGGGAAGCCGAGGATGTCGGAATAGAAGGCCAGCGCCCGGTCGAGGTCGGATACCTTCAGGTGAACATGGCCGATGCGGGTGTCGGGCGGTGCGATATGCGGGGTGGTCATCGGAAACTCCTGTGCTTTGCCCCAAGGTAAGGCCGGACGGTCCCTGCGATAAGGCGCAGGCGGGCACAGGGTCTGTGCAGAACTGTGCCTGCACCGATACGATACCATCGCAACGCAAAGCGCCTAGCGCGCTGCCCGGCGCAGGATGCGCAGCGCGAGGCTCTGGCCCAGATGCCCGGCAAGACCCGCCAACGCGGCAGTCAGGCCCGCAAGGCTTGCCCCCAGCAGAAGCCCGGTCTTGCTGATCCGCAGCCCCAGCCGCAGGAACCGGGTCTTGCCCAGCACCTCCACCGCGCCAAGCGTGCGCGGACCCAGCGCCTCGGCACCGCGAGCCAGCCGCGCCGCATCGGCGGCCGTGTCGACATGCGGCATAAGACGCAGGGCCGTGGTGGTATCGGTGGCCCCCTGCATCCGCACCATGCCCGTCGCGAGGCCGGTGATCTCGGCCCGCGCGGCCGGGCGGATCGCGGCACCCAGGTCATCAAGGCTGCGCGCGGCACGCAGGGCGGCAGGGTCCACCGCCTCGTCGGCGATGCGGACAAGCCGCGCGGTGAGACGCGGGTTCAGCAGCCGCATCCCCCTGGCCAGCCTTAGTCCCGAGGCGCCCGCCTTTATCGGAACGCTTGCCCCGGAGGAGGTGCCGACCGAGGCGATGGTGATGGCCGTTACCCCCAGCCCCACCGCTGAAAGCGTCAGATCCAGCCGGTCCACCTCGGCCCCTGCCCACCAGTTGCCGGATTGCCGGGCAAGGCCCAACATGTCCCCCACGGGCGAAAGCGTGACCGGCGCGTTACAGATCAGCCCCTGCGACAGCGAACAGTTTCCCATGTCCCAGGCACAGGCGGCACAATCGGCCGCCAGTCGCAGCGGCGCGGTATCCTCGGCCCAGGCCTCTTCGATCCGGGCCACCAAGGTGGGATGCAACGGCAGGCCACGTTCGGCCGCCACCCGTTCGACCGCGCGCAGCGCCACCCAGTCACGCGGGCTGGCGGCCAGATAGCCCGACAACAGGCCCGCCACCCGCCCCTCCGTCGCCCGCAGGGCCAAAGCCGCATCAACGGCGGCGCGGTATTCGGCGGCGCCACGTTCAGCCAGCAGATGCAGTGCAGGGTCACGCGCCAGCGCACGCAGGCTGAGGAAGCTGCCCGCCACCGACGCGATCAACAGCACTGCCAGCGCCAGTCGCATCAGACGGCGGATCGGCGTGACAGAACGGGGCTGGCGGCGCATCATGCGGGCAATCTGGGGCGGCGTGCGGCAAAAGGCAAATCGTCGCGCCACCTTGTGCATCGCCCTGCCCTGCGGCAGGTTTGCCCTGCAACCGGAGGCAGACATGAAAACCATTGGCATTCTGGGGGGCATGTCCGCCGCATCGACCCAGACCTATTACCGCCAGCTTTGCGACCTGACCCGCGCGCGGCTGGGCGGGCTGCATTCCCCGCAGCTTCTGATCCGCAGTCTGGATTTCGCGCCCGTTGCGGATGCGCAGGCGGCGGGCGACTGGGCCACCCTGGGCCGGTTGCTGAACACCGAAGCGCGGGCATTGGAGGCAGGCGGGGCGCAGATCCTGCTGCTGGCCACCAATACGATGCACAAACTGGCGGACGAGATGATGCGGGGCGTCGGCATTCCGCTTCTGCATATCGCCGATGCCACGGCACAGGCGCTTCGGTCCGCAGGGCTGATGCGGCCCGGCCTGATGGCAACGGCCTTCACGATGGAACAGGATTTCTACACCGGCCGCCTGCGCGCTGCCGGGCTGGATCCGCTGATCCCCGGGGCCGGGGACCGCGCCACCCTCCATCGGATTATCTATGAAGAGTTGTGTCAGGACCGGGTAACGGACGCTTCGCGCCGCATTTTCGAGGCAATAGCCGCCCGGCTGAAGGCTGATGGCGCGGACAGCCTGATCCTTGGCTGTACCGAGGTCGGGATGCTGCTGTCCGGGTCCAACAGCCCCTTGCCGGTGTTCGACACAGTGGCAATTCACTGTGCCGCCGCAGTGGAGGCCGCGCTGTGACCCCGGCTGTTCCTGCCCCGGTTGTTCCTGCCCTCGTCGCGGCGCGCGATCAACTGGCCTATTTCGCCAGCCAAAGCGTCACCCTGCCCCTCACGATTGGTCCGCTTGAGGTCTGGAACCGCATGATGGCCGCACCGCTGCCGGGCATGGCGCTGGCCTTCCGCATCCGCGACGCGATTTCCGCCCGCTTCGGGGTAGAACGGATCGGCGGGTTCAGTGGGCGCCCTGCGGGCCAGCCCCGGCCCGGCGACCGGCTGGATTTCTTCACCGTCGAGGCTATCAGCCCGGACCAGCTTGTGCTGACCGCCCGCGACCGCCATCTGGATGTGATGATCTCCACCGATTGCAACGGTCCGCAAGTCACGGTCACCGCCTCTGTCGTGACGCATAATCTGTTCGGCCGGGCCTACATGCTGCCCGTCGGCCCGGCGCACAGGCTGATTGTCCGGCTCATGCTCAACCGGCTCCGCCGCAGCCTGACCTGACGTCCTGCCGCAACGGAACTTCGCAATTGCAGCATCAAGACTCGCATTTTGCCGCAATGCAGCATATATTGGGATCAGGGAGGACGGACACTAAGGATAAGGTTCCGCCATGTTCATGCGCCTCCGCAAATCGCCCGCTGTCGCGGTCAATCCCGCGCCGCAGCCTGCCACCGATCACCCCGAAGACGCGCTGGTCTATTTCTCGCATCAGGCCGATACGCGCCCGTTGCGACCGATGACCGCGCTGGAGCAGATGTACGCTTATTACACCGACGAATGAGCCTCTGCCAAAATTTAGAACCGTTCCAAACTTGACTTGAAGCCGCCCCGGGCGCATATCCGATGAATACCGTCGGAGATATCCCATGTTCATCCAGACCGAATCGACCCCGAACCCCGCGACGCTGAAATTCCTGCCCGGCCGCGCCGTGCTCGATGTCGGCACCGCCGATTTTCCCAGCGCCGAGGCCGCCTCGAAAAGCCCGCTGGCCAGCCGGATCTTCACGGTTCCGGGCGTGACGGGGGTGTTCTTCGGATCGGATTTCGTCACTGTCACCAAGGCCGAAACGAGCCTGTGGGATCATATCAAGCCCGCGATCCTGGGCGCGATCATGGAGCATTACCAATCCGGCGCGCCGGTGATGCAGGGCGAGGCCACAAGTGGTGGCCATGCCAGCAATCATGCGGCGGAAGACGATGACATCGTGCGCCAGATCAAGGAACTGCTGGATACCCGCGTGCGTCCGGCGGTGGCACAGGATGGCGGCGATATCACCTTCCATGGCTTTGATCGCGGCGTGGTGTATCTGCACATGCAGGGCGCCTGCGCGGGCTGCCCGTCTTCGACCCTGACGCTGAAAATGGGCATCGAGAACCTGCTGCGCCACTACATCCCCGAGGTCACCGAGGTGCGCCCCGTTGCCGCCTGAAACGGTTCTGGCCTTCGACACATCGGCCGCGCATTGCGCGGCCGCTTTGCTTTTGCCAGATGGTCGCGTGCTGAACCGGCTGGAACCGATGGAAAAGGGTCAGGCGGAGCGTCTGATGCCGCTGCTGGAAGAGTTGCTGGCAGAGGGGGGTATCGGCTGGGGCGATCTGACGCGGCTGGGCGTGGGCACTGGCCCCGGCAATTTCACCGGCGTGCGGATCAGCGTGGCGGCGGCGCGCGGGTTGGCGCTGGGCTTGGGGATTCCGGCTATCGGCGTCACCCGGCTTGAGGCGCTGGCCCATGGCCTGCCCCGCCCGCTGCTGGTGGCCGAGGACGCCCGGCGAGGCGAGGCCTATGTGCAGGGTTTCGGCCTGCCGGGGCTGGAGACTGCACGGCTGATGTCTGCCAGCGCGCTGCCTGACGCCCCGCATGTCACCGGAAGCGCCCTGCCCGATGCGCTGCCCCCGGCGCTTCCGCTGGCCGAGGCGATTGCGCATATCGCCGCCAGTCGCAGCCCTGACGCGCGCCCTGCCCCTTTCTATCTGCGCGGCGCCGATGCTGCCACGCCCTCTGACCCAGCCCCGGTCATCCTGCCATGACCCCCGAGGCCATGGCCAATCTGCACGCGCGGTGTTTCACCACACCCGCGCCCTGGTCGGCGCGGGATATGGCTGCGCTGACAGAAGACCCGCTGTGTTTCGTTCTGACGACCGAGCAGGGTTTTCTGCTGGGCCGCGCGGTGGCCGGCGAGGCAGAACTGCTGACCCTTGCCGTGGCGCCGGAAGCGCGTCGACAGGGCATCGCCTCGTATCTGGTTCGTGCCTTTCTAGACGAAGCGCGCGCGCGCGGCGCGGAAACGGCCTTTCTGGAAGTTTCGGCCAAAAATGCTGCGGCTCTGGCGCTTTATCTCCGGCATGGATTCGCGCAGGCCGGTCTTCGGCACGGATATTACGCAACGTCAGACGGCCAGCGCATCGACGCGCTGGTGTTGTCACACCCGCTGTCGCCCGCCGCGGAAAGCAGCAAATGAAGGCATTTTGACCGGAGGATCAAATCCGGCAGCCGCTTCCCGCGATTCCATCTTGACCGATCCCGGCATAGCCGCCCTACAATGCTCGCCACAGATCCCCGATCTGCCCGGCGACCGGGTGCAGGGGGCAAGTCAGTGTAACGACAACCGGGAGTATTCCATGACCCTGATGAAAACCCTGCTGGGCGCGGCGGCAACGCTGGCGCTGTCATCGGCAGTGGCGGCAGCCGATCCGGCGATCATCTTCGATCTGGGCGGCAAATTCGACAAATCCTTCAACGAGGCCGCGTTCAACGGGGCCGAGAAATGGGCCAAGGAAACCGGCGGTTCCTACAAGGAACTTGAAATGCAGTCGGAAGCCCAGCGTGAACAGGCACTGCGTCGCCTTGCCGAATCCGGCGCCAACCCGGTGGTGATGACCGGCTTCGCCTTCGGCGATGTGCTGAACACCGTCGCCCCGGATTTCCCCGACACCAAATTTGCCATCATCGACATGGTGGTCGAACAGCCGAACGTGAAATCGGTGGTCTTCTCGGAACATGAGGGGTCGTATCTGGTTGGCATGATGGCCGCACTGGCCTCGAAAACCGGCACCGTCGGCTTCATCGGCGGCATGGATATCCCGCTGATCCGCAAATTCGGCTGTGGCTACGCGCAGGGCGCCAAGGCGGCGAACCCGAATGCGACCGTCATCCTCAACATGACCGGCACCACCCCCGCTGCGTGGAACGACCCGGTGAAGGGCGCCGAGCTTGCCAAGGCGCAGAAATCGCAGGGGGCCGACGTGATCTATGCGGCGGCCGGCGGCACCGGCATCGGCGTGCTTCAGGCTGCGGCTGATGAAGGCATCCTGTCCATCGGCGTCGACAGCAATCAGAACCACCTGCATCCGGGCAAGGTGCTGACCTCGATGCTGAAGCGCGTCGATGTCGCGGTCTACGAGGCGTTCAAGGAAGGCACCGACCTCAAGCCGGGCATCAACGTGCTGGGCCTGAAGGAAGACGGCGTGGGCTATGCGCTGGATGAAAACAACGCGCCCCTCGTCACCGACGAGATGAAAGCCGCTGTGGATGCCGCTGCCGAGAAGATCAAATCGGGCGAACTGGTCGTGCATGACTACATGTCGGACGACACCTGTCCGGCGGCCAATTTCTGATCCGCATGGGCGGCGCAGACATTTCGGGGCGGCAGTCATCTGCCGCCCCCTTCGCAATCGAGCTGCGGGGCATCTCGAAAGCGTTCGGGCCGGTTCAGGCCAACAAGGATATTTCAATCCAGGTCGCCAAGGGCTCGATCCACGGCATCATCGGCGAGAACGGCGCCGGGAAATCGACGCTGATGTCGATCCTGTACGGTTTCTACAAGGCTGATGCAGGCGAGATCGTCATTGACGGCAAGGTCACCCCCATCCCAGACAGCCAGAGCGCCATCCGCGCCGGGATCGGGATGGTGTTCCAGCATTTCAAGCTGGTGCAGAATTTCACGGTTCTGGAGAATGTGATCCTCGGCGCCGAAGAGGGTGGGATTCTTGCCAGATCGCTGGCCAGGGCCCGCAAGGTGCTGGCTGATCTGGCCCGCGAATACGAGCTGGACGTGGACCCCGACGCGCTGATCGAGGATCTGAGCGTGGGCCACCAGCAGCGCGTCGAAATCCTCAAGGCCTTGTATCGGCAGGCCGACATCCTCATTCTGGATGAACCGACCGGGGTGCTGACACCCGCCGAAGCGGATCACCTGTTCCGCATCCTCAAGGGCCTGCGCGATCAGGGCAAGACCATCATCCTGATCACCCACAAGCTGCGCGAGATCATGGAAACCACCGATACCGTCAGCGTCATGCGGCGCGGCACCATGGTGGCGACGGTGCGCACATCTGAAACCAGCCCCGAGGAACTGGCCGAACTGATGGTGGGCCGCAAGGTGCTGTTGCAGGTGGAAAAGGCCCCCGCCACCCCCGGCAAGACGGTGCTGGAGGTCGAAAACCTGCGCGTGCGCGATACGCAGGGGGTCGAACGGCTGAAAGGCATAAACCTGACCATCCGCGCGGGCGAGATTCTGGGCATCGCGGGCGTCGCCGGCAACGGTCAGTCGGAACTGCTGGAGGTGCTGGGTGGCATCGCGCGCGGCACCGGCACCATCCGGCTGAACGGACGCGAGCTGGATCTGACCGGCCGCCATTCCGATGGGCAAAGCCGCCGCGCCGATGGCATCGCCCATGTGCCCGAGGACCGGCAGGTTCTGGGCCTGATCATGGATTTCACCGCATGGGAGAATGTGGCCTTCGGCTATCACCATGCGCCGGAATATCAGAAATCGGCACTGTTGATGGACAATGATGCCATCCGCGCCGATTGCGAGAAAAAGATGGCGACCTTCGACGTGCGCCCGCCGATCCCGACGCTGGCCGCCAAGAATTTCTCGGGCGGCAACCAGCAGAAGATCGTCGTCGCGCGCGAGATCGAGCGCAACCCCGACCTGCTGCTGGTGGGTCAGCCGACGCGTGGCGTGGACATCGGCGCGATCGAGTTCATTCACAAGCAGATCGTCGCCCTGCGAGATGCGGGCAAGGCGGTGCTGCTGGTCTCGGTCGAGCTGGACGAGATCATGTCGCTCGCCGACCGGATCGCAGTGATGTTCGATGGCCGGATCATGGGCGAGCGCCTGCCTGACCAGACGAACGAACGGGAACTGGGCCTGTTGATGGCCGGTGTCAGCGGGGAGGCCGCGTAACATGGGCCGGATGCCGAAATGGGCCGACGCGGTGCTGGTGCCGCTGTTAAGCCTGATCATTGCCTTCGTGATTTCGGGTCTCGTGATCCTTGCCATCGGCGAGGATCCGGTCGAGGCGCTGAAGATCATGGTTACCGGGGCGCTGGGGTCGACCTATGGCTGGGGCTATACGCTTTATTACGCCACCAACTTCATCTTCACCGGGCTGGCAGTGGCCATCGCCTTCCATGCCGGATTGTTCAACATCGGAGGCGAAGGACAGGCGACGCTGGGCGGTCTTGGCGTGGCCGTCGCCTGTCTGATGCTGCCCTGGCCACACTGGAGCCTTGCGCTCCTGGCCTCGGTCGTGCTGTCGGCGGCCTTTGGCGCGGCCTGGGCGGCGGCGCCCGCCTGGCTGCAGGCGAAACGCGGCAGCCATATCGTGATCACCACGATCATGTTCAACTTCATCGCGGCGGCGCTGCTGAACTATCTGCTGGTCAATGTTATGCGGCCGCGCGGCCAGATGGACCCGGCATCGGCCCGTTTTCCGGCAGAAACCAATCTGCCGGATCTGCATCAGATGCTGGGCTGGTTTGGCATTCCCTTCGCCAAGGGCACCCCCGCCAATGTGAGCCTGTTCGTCGCGCTGATCGCCTGCGTGGCGGTCTGGACAATCATCTGGCGCACGCGGCTGGGCTATGAAATCCGGTCTTTCGGCAAATCGGAAAAGGCCGCGATCTATGCCGGCATCTCGCCCGTGCGTATCACCATGTATGCCATGCTCATTTCCGGCGCACTGTCTGGTCTGATGGCGGTGAACACCGTGCAGGGCGAGGCGAACCGGTTGCTGCTGAACAGCGTCGAGGGCGCGGGTTTCATCGGCATCGCGGTGGCGCTGATGGGGCGCAGCCATCCTGTCGGTGTGTTCTTCGCAGCCCTGTTGTTCGGCTTTCTCTATCAGGGCGGCGCAGAACTGGCGCTGTGGACCAAGATCCCGCGCGAGCTGATTACCGTCATTCAGGCGCTGGTCATCCTGTTCACCGGCGCGTTGGACGATATGGTGCGGGCGCCGTTGAAGCGGCTGTTCCTCGCCTCGGGCCGTGGGGGGCAATGATGGATTTCGCAACAATCATCCAGATTCTCGATTCCACCGTCCGGCTGGCCACGCCCTTGCTTCTGGCCTGTTTGGCGGGGCTTTATTCCGAACGCTCCGGCGTGTTCGACATCGGGCTGGAAGGCAAGATGCTGATTGCGGCCTTCGCCTCGGCGGCGGCGGCTGCCGCAACGGGTTCGGTCTGGCTGGGGCTGCTGGCGGGCATCTTTGCCTCGCTGATGCTGGCGGGGCTTCATGGTCTGGCCTCGATCACCTTCCGGGGGAACCAGCTGATTTCCGGGGTGGCGATCAACTTCCTTGCCTCTGGCCTGACTGTGCTGCTGGGACAGAAGTGGTTCGGGCTGGGCGGGCGTACACCCTCGCTGGAAGGTGCGGCGCGGTTCGAGCCGATCAGCCTGCCCTTTGCGGGCAGCATCGCCCCCGTGCCGGTGCTGGGACCGATATATTCAGAACTGATCTCGGGCCATTCGATCCTCGTCTATGTCGCCATCGCGCTGGTTCCGGCTTCGGCCTGGCTGCTCTATCGCACCCGCTTTGGGCTGCGGCTGCGTGCGGTCGGCGAAAACCCGGCGGCGGTAGATACGGCGGGCGTGTCGGTCACCGGCATCCGTTATGCAGCGGTGGCGATTACCGGCATTCTTTGCGGTCTGGCAGGCGCCTATCTGTCCACCGCGCTGGCAGCAGGCTTCGGACGCGAGATGACGGCGGGCAAGGGGTTCATCGCTCTGGCCGCGCTGATCTTCGCCAAATGGCGACCGTGGTATGCGCTGGCGGCCTGTATGCTGTTCGGTCTGCTGGAGGCGGTGTCGATCCGTTATCAGAGCATCGACCTCGGCTTCGTGATGATCCCGGTGCAATTCACCCAGGCGCTGCCTTACATTCTGACCGTGGTCATTCTGGCGGGCTTCATCGGCAAGGCTGTTCCGCCCCGCGCGGGCGGCGAGCCCTATGTAAAAGAGCGCTGATCGCGCCGCAGCGCGGCAGGGATGCAACGTGCGACGGTCCGGTGCAACCATTGCGCCGGACAAGCGTTTGACAACGCAGGCGGAAGAACGCAAGTCTTGGGGACGGGCCTGCCCGTGTCCTCAAGACCCCCCGCTGTGTGGACCCGCCCATGACGCTGTTCCTCCCTATCGCCGAGGTCTCTGTCAACGCTTTCGCGCTGATCGGGATCGGTGCGATCGTCGGCTTTCTGTCAGGGTTGTTCGGGGTCGGCGGCGGCTTCCTGATCACTCCGCTTCTGTTCTTCATCGGCATTCCACCCGCCGTGGCTGTTGCCACCGGCGCCAATCAGGTGGTGGCCTCGTCGATCTCCGGCGTTCTTGCACAATTGAAGCGCAAGGCGGTGGATTTCCGCATGGGCACAGTGCTGCTGGTTGGCGGTTTCATCGGCTCGGCCTTGGGCATCTGGGTCTTCTCGCTGCTCAGCGCCGCCGGGCAGGTCGATCTGTTCGTGCAGCTGTCCTATGTGCTGTTTCTGGGCCTCGTCGGGCTGATGATGTTTCAGGAAAGCCTGCGCGCCATTCTGCGCGCACGAAAGGCCGGCAAGGTCGAGGTGCGCCGGGCGCATGTCCATACCTGGGTGCACCGGCTGCCGCTGAAGATGAAGTTCCGCGCCTCGGGGCTTTACATCAGCGTGCTGCCCCCGCTGGGTGTGGGCGCCATTGTGGGCTTCCTGTCAGCGGTGATGGGCGTGGGTGGCGGCTTCATCATGGTGCCCGCCATGATCTACCTGCTGGGGATGCCCACCAAGGTGGTGATCGGAACGTCGCTGTTTCAGATCATCTTCGTCACGGCCTTCACCACCGTCATGCATGCGGTGTCGAGCCAGACCGTCGATATCCTTCTGGCGCTGACGCTGATCGGCGGCGGCGTGATCGGCGCGCAGATCGGTGCGCGGGTGGGGGTGAAGCTGCGGGCCGATCAGATGCGCATTCTGCTGGCGCTTCTGGTGCTGGCCGTCTGCTTCCGCGTCGGGCTGGACCTGCTGCTGACGCCGGAAGAGTTCTATTCCATCACACCGGGGCGGCTGCCATGAAGCGGCTGATCCTCGCCCTCCTGCTGGCGGCCTCGCCTGCCCTTGCCAATGATCCCGGCGAAGAGATCGTCGCGGGGCTGAGCCAGTCATCCGTGTCGATCACCGCCGATTATGCCGGGGCAGAAATCCTGATCTATGGCGCGGTCAAGCGCGAAGCCCCGCCACCGAAAGGGGGCACCGTACAGGTGATCGTCACGGTCGAGGGACCGGAAGGCCCGGTTTCCGTGCGGCGCAAGGACCGGATCTGGGGTATCTGGCAGAACAATGCAGCGGTGGAGATCGACCGTGCGCCCAGCTTCTATGCCGTCGTCACCTCCGGCCCGCTGTCGCGTGTCCTGTCGGAAACCGACGATCTGCGTCATCGCATCACCATCCCCCGCGCCATCCGGTCGGTCGGGATTGCCTCGGATGCCGATGAATCCCCCGCTTTCGTCAATGCGCTGCAACGTATCCGCACCGAAGAGGGCAAGTATTCGCTGCGCGAAGGCGGCGTGCAACTGACCGAACAGACCCTGTTCCGCACCGATGTCGGCCTGCCCGCCGCGCTGGTCGAGGGGGATTACACGGTCCGCATCTTCCTGACCCGCGAGGGCCGGGTGATCGACACGATCAAGCGGCGGATCTGGGTGCGCAAGGCCGGGCTGGAACGCTTCATGTATCAAAGCGCCCATGACTGGCCCCTGCTTTATGGTCTGGCCTCGCTGCTGATCGCCGCACTTGCGGGCTGGGCTGCCTCGGCCCTGTTCGCCCGGTTCCGGCCCTGATGATCCGGCGCAGGCTGGTCAGACGACTGCCAGTCGCGCTTCCAGCCTGGGCCAGCGCCAGCCAAGTGTCAGGCCGCGCACCGCATTCAGGACCATGAGCGAAGCCCAGAGCCCGTGATTGCCCCAAAGCGGCAACAGCACAGCCAGGACAGCGGCGTAGATTGCGACACACAGGATCATGGCGTTGCGCATTTCGCGGGTCGCTGTGGCGCCGATGTAGATGCCGTCATACATCCAGCTTGCGGTGCCGATCAGCGGCGCGGCGATCATCCAGGGCAGGAAGGCGCGTGCCTCGGCCCGCACCTCGGGCGAGGTGGTCATCAGGTCGATGATGGCCCCGCCCGCCAGCGCGAAGCCCGCCGCCATCAGCGCGGCCCCGGCCAGCCCCCAGAGGAATGGCAGCCGCACGGATTGCCGCAGCACGCTGCGCGAGCGTGCACCGACGGCCTGCCCCACCAGCGTTTCGGCCGCAAAGGCGAAACCGTCCAGCGCATAGGCGGTGATTTCCAGAAACTGCAACAGCACCTGATTGGCGGCCAGCGTCACATCGCCCTGCCCTGCCCCAAGGAACAGGAAGGTCGTGAAGGCGCCTTGCAGCAGGATGGACCGCACCATGATGTCCCCGTTGACCGAGGCCATGCGGCGCAGGGCGGTGCTGTCGAACAGGCGTGCGCGCGCAGCGGCCAGCGCAGGGCCAAAAGCATCGCGGCAGAGCCAGAGACCCAGCGCGAGCCCCGACCATTCGGCGATCAGCGTCGCCCCGGCCACCCCCCGCACACCCCAGCCGAGCCCCAGCACGAACCAAAGATCAAGCAGGATGTTCAGACCGTTCATCCAAAGCTGCAACACCAGCACGCCACGCGTGCGCTCCAGCGCGATCAGCCAGCCGGTGACGGCGTAAAGCGCGATGGTTGCCGGGGCGCCCCAGATGCGCAGGGACAGGTATTGCCGCGCCAGCGCCTCGACCTCGGGGGAGGCGGGCGCCACGCGAAACGCCGCCCAGAACAGCGCGCCTTGCGCGAGGACAAGGGTGGCACCGGCCGCGAAACCGATCATCAGCGCCCGCATCAGCACCGCCGTGCGTTCCGGCGCATCACCCGCGCCATGCGCCTGTGCCGCAAGGCCGCTGGTGCCCATCCGCAGGAAGCCGAAGATCCAGTAGAAGGTCGCCAGCACAATGGCGCCGATGCCCACCGCCCCGATGGGTGCCGCCGCCCCCATCTGCCCGACCACCCCGGTATCCACCGCCCCCAGCAGAGGCACCGTGGCATTCGACAACACGATGGGCGCCGCGATATGCAGGACGCGGCGATGCGTCACCGGGGTCACGGGCTCAGTCCTCACGGTCCGGCATCAGGAAATGCCCGGTCGCCTGTGCGAACAGCCGCGAACGGTTGTCCTGCCACGCCTCGACATGCACACTGGCATAGCGGCGGCCCGAACGGTTGACCCGCGCCCGCGCATATGCATCGCGCGGCAGGCCCGAACGCAGATAGTCCACGGTGAAATCAATCGTCTTGGGCAGGCGCGGCAGATGGGTCGCGTCGATGGTGGCGGGATCGAGACTGCCCTTCTCCATCTCCTCCCACAGCATCGACCAGCTCAGTTCGATGATCGCCGTCACCTCCAGAAACGCCGCCGTGGCGCCGCCGTGCAGGGCGGGCAGCAGGGGGTTGCCAATCAACTCGTCCTTGAAGGGCAGGATTGCGGTCAACTCGTCGCCACGCCGGTCAAACTGGATCCCGAGGAAGCTGATATAGGGCACCCCCTCGACCAGACGGCGCAGCGCGCCGTCACGACGCTGTTTGAGCACCTGGACCGGCTCGGGCTTCTGACGCGGGCTCATTTGCCGCCCTCCGCCGGGGTGCCGGGACCGGGTTCCATGGTGAAGGCGCCGGTGGCCGAGGCGACGGGGCGGCTTTCGTCATCGTCCAGCGCAGTCGCCCGCACGAAGGCCACGCTGCGGGTAACGTGATAGCATTCGGCACGGGCGCGGATCGTCTGGCCGGGCGTCGCCGCGCGCATGTAATCAATGCGCAGGTCGATGGTGGCGGTGCCCGCCGGGGCAAGGCCATGCGCCATCACTGCCGCGCCGCTGGCCGTATCCATCAGCGCCGAAACCGCGCCACCATGGATCACCCCCGTCGCCGGATCACCGATGAACCGCGGATCATAGGCCATGGCGATCACCGCACGGGCATCGCCAAATTCCTCCAGCCGCATGCCCAGCGCCCGCGCATGGGGCAGCGCCTCGATGAACTTGCGAGCGATGTCGCGCCTGTCGTTGCTCATGGCCTGCCTCTTGTGCCGGAACCTGCCGCGCCATGTGACATCTTGCGCGCCTCCGCCGCAACCCCCGCCGCGGCCTTCGCACCAAGCCCGATTGCAACCGGAGGCGATTTGCCCTTAGGTTGGGCAGGCAAGGAGGACCGTGGATGACCGATACCCGCCTGACATTCAAGGAAATGTGCGCCCGGTTCGACGTCACGCCCCGGACCCTGCGCTATTACGAATATATCGAGCTTCTGGCCCCCGAACGCGAGGGCCGCGCACGGTTCTATGGCCCGCGCGAGATTGCGCGGATGACGCTCATCCTGCGCGGTCGCCGCTTTGGTTTCTCGCTGGAGGAGTTGCGCCAGTGGCTGCTGATCTATCAGCAGCAGGGCACGCGGCCGCAGCTTGAGGCCTGGATCGGCCTCGCCGACCGGCAACTGGCCGAACTGGCCCGCCAGCGGGACGAGCTGGATGTGACCATCGCGGATTTGGAGGCCCTGCGCGAAACGGCTGTGAAAGAGCTGGGCGAAAGCTGACCTGCGCTTGCCGCAGGGTCAGAAAATTACCCTGACCCTGCGTCAGATTTCAGGACATTACGTCATTGGAAAACTGACGTGACGTTATGTTTACGTCAACTTTAATCCCTCTGGTATCAACAGGTCAGACCCCGCATCTCTGACGCAGAGTAACTCTGCACGAGACCCCGTATGACCCGTTTGACACAGACCGACCTGTCGGACACCCTGTCGATCCGCGAAATGTGCGACGCCTTCGAGGTGACGCCGCGCACGCTGCGCTTCTATGAGCAGAAGGAACTGCTGTTCCCGATCCGTCAGGGTACGCGCCGCCTGTTCACCCGCCGCGACCGCGCGCGGCTGAAGCTGATCCTGCGCGGCAAGCGCTTCGGATTTTCGCTCGAGGATATCCGGCAGCTTCTGGACATGTACGACCACGATCCCAGCCAGCAGGAGGCGCAGCTGAAGCGCACCTATGAGCTGGCGCAAGAGCGGCTGCACGCCATGGAGGCGCAGCGCGACGAACTGAACGAGGCAATCGCCGAGCTCAAGACCCAGATGGCCTGGGGCGAAGAGATGATGGCGAGCCTCAGAAACCGCGGCGGCGCCTGACCGGCACCCGCCCAGAGCAAGACCCGAAGGGAGAGAGACATGCCCACCTATACCGCCCCCGTGAAAGACATGCAGTTCCTGTTGCAAGATGTGCTGCGCGTCACCGAAACCGGCGTGCCCGGATATGAGGATCTGGACGCGAGCTTCACCTCGGCCGTGCTGGAAGAGGCGGGCAAGGTTGCCTCCGAAGTGCTGGCGCCGCTGAATGCGGTGGGCGATGCGCAGGGCTGTGTTCTGGAAAATGGCGTGGTGCGGACGCCCGAAGGCTTCAAGGCCGCGTTCGAGGCCATGAAGGAAGGTGGCTGGACCGCGCTGGACTGCGACCCGGAATATGGCGGTCAGGGCCTGCCCTATCTGATGGGCACCGCCGTGGGCGAGATCTTCGTTTCCGCCAATATGGCCTTCAACATGTATCAGGGCCTGACCCATGGCGCCTATTCGGCGATCCATGCGCATGGCACCGACGAACAGAAGGCGACGTATCTGCCAAAGATGGTGTCCTGCGACTGGACCGGCACGATGAACCTGACCGAGCCGCACTGCGGCACCGACCTGGGGATGCTGCGCACCAAAGCCGAACCGCAGGCGGATGGCAGCTACAGAATCACCGGACAAAAAATCTTCATTTCGGCTGGCGAGCATGACATGGCCGAAAACATCATCCATCTGGTGCTGGCCAAGGCGCCGGGCGGTGGCGAGGGCACCAAGGGCATTTCGCTGTTCATCGTGCCGAAGTTCATGGTCAAGGAGGATGGCAGCCTGGGCGACCGCAATGCGGTTTCCGTCGGCAAGATCGAAGAGAAGATGGGCATTCACGGCAATGCCACCTGCGTCCTGAACTACGACGGCGCGACCGGCTTCCTGCTGGGCGAGTTGCACAAGGGCATGCGCGCCATGTTCACCATGATGAACGAGGCGCGTCTGGGTGTGGGCCTGCAAGGCTATGCGGTGGCGGAAGCCGCCTATCAGAACGCCGTCGCCTATGCAAAGGACCGCCTGCAAGGCCGCGATGTGACCGGGGCCAAGAATCCCGCCGGGGCCGCCGATCCGCTGATCGTGCATCCCGACATCCGCCGCAGCCTGATGGACCAGAAATCCTTCGTGGAAGGCGCCCGCGCGCTGACCTTCTGGGGCGCCTCGCTCATCGACCGCCACCACCGCCAGAACGACGCGGCGGCCGACGGGCTGGTGGGTCTGCTGACCCCCGTCATCAAGGGCTTCCAGACCGACAAGGGCTTCGAGATGGCGGTGCAGGCCCAGCAGGTTTACGGCGGGCATGGCTATATCGAGGAACAGGGCATGTCGCAGTTCGTGCGCGACGCCCGGATCGCCATGATCTATGAAGGCGCGAACGGGGTGCAGGCGCTGGACCTCGTGGGGCGCAAGCTGGCGGCGGATGGCGGCAAGCATGTCATGGCCTTCTTCGACATGGTGAAGGCCGAATGCAAAGCGCATGATGGCGATGCCCGCATGGTCCCCTTTACCGAGGCGCTGAAAGCTGCGTCAAAGCAAATGCAGGCGGCTGGCATGTTCTTCATGCAGAACGGAATGAAGAACCCCAATGCCGCGCTGGCCGGATCTTACGACTTCATGCATCTGATGGGGCATGTCTGTCTTGGCCTGATGTGGACCCGCATGGCGAAGGCTGCCTATGCGGCGCTGGATGCAGGCGCCGCGGATACGACCTTCTACGAGACCAAGATCACGACCGGCCGCTATTACATGGCGCGACAGCTTCCTGCCTGTGCCACGCATCTGGCACGCATCGAAAGCGGCGCCGATCCGGTTATGGCGCTGGCGGCCGAGGCGTTCTAAGCTGCGGGCGACATCGGGCAAAATCCTTGCAGAAAGGATTTTGCCCCAGCCCGACCGGAGACGCCCATGCCCCGCCGCTTTCGCCTGACCCGCCGCTTTCCCGTTGCTATGACCGAGGACGGCTATCGCCGCCTGCGCAAATTCGCGCAGGAGGCCGGGTTGGACGAGGGAGAGGCGCTGTCTTTCCTGTTTGAGAACTGGACCAGCGTGATCGACAACGAGAACCTGACCCACCGTCTGCGGCTGTTCAACGCCGAGTTGGACGACCGTAAACGCTGACCCTGTGCGGCGCAGGCTGAAGCTGCCCTGCCCGCAGCCATGGAGCGGCGCGGCACAGGCAGATCAGACGCCGCCTGCTTCGGTTTTCAGCGGCAGTGTGACGGAAAAGATGGTTCCACGCACAGGGCTCCGGCGATAGTCGATGTCGCCGCCATGCGCCTCGACGATCTGCTTGGTGATGCTGAGGCCAAGCCCCGTTCCCCCGGCCTTCCGCCCATCCCCCGAATCGAGCTGGGTGAAGGGCTCGAACACCTCGTCCTTTCGGGCCTCGTCCAGCCCCTCGCCCTGGTCGCGCACCTCGATCAGGGCAGCACCATCGTGAACGCCGATGCTGACCTCGATATTGCTGTCCGGCGGCGAGAATTTCGCGGCATTGGACAGGATATTGCTGAGCGCCTGCTTGATCCTTTGAGAATCGACCGTAGCCGTCAGGGTCTCCTCCGGCCGGACGAACTCGATCACGCAGCCCAGCCGGCCAGCATAGGGCTGGTTCACATCGACCGATTCCTGCACCAGCGCCACAAGATCCGTCTGATGAAGTTCCAGCGTCAGCTTGCCGGCACTGGCCTTCTGAAGATCAAGCACCTCGTCGATCAGCGATTTCAGCGTCTTGGAGTTGCGTTGCGCGATTTCGAGCACCTTGCGCGGTGCGGGATCGACCGCCCCGAGGTTGCCTGACAAAGCAAGGTCCAGCGAGGCGCTGATCGAGGTCAGCGGCGTTCTGAGTTCGTGACTCATCGTCGACAGGAAGGCCGATTTGGCCGCCAGCGCCGCCTCGATCTTGCGATTCTGCACCTCAAGCTCGATCAGACGCTCCATATTGGTGCGATACATCGCCAGAAAGATGCGCGAACAGTCGATGATGAAATAGGCTACGAACAGGCTGGAGAGGAACTGCACCCACAGGTCAGAACCAATTCCGCCCACGGCCAGCACGATATCGCGAATCGGAATCGCGAAGAAGGTCACGCCGTAGATCCCGAGCCGCAGGGCAAGGATCGACAGCAGGTGATGATTGTTCATCGCGGCAAAGACCCCTGCCGCGAAGAGGAAGAACATCGGCATGAAATGCGAGCCCTGCCCTTGCAGGATCGAGATCCAGACCGCAAAGAAGCTGATGGCGCCCGAACTCATGATCGTGCCGAGCACGATACTCCAGTAATGACGGCGCCCCGGTTGCTGGCCGCGCGCCCTGGCCCGCGCGATGCTGATGAACACGCGGTAGTCATAGGTTTCGCAGATGGCGACCATGACGAGGTTCAGCACGGCCAGCGGCAGGCTGTAGAAGAAGCCCGCCAGCAGAAGCGCCACGCCGAAGATCATCTGACGTTGCCAGAAAAGCCTTTGACCGACCTCTGCATAGTCCAGAAGCTGCCGTTTCAGGCGATCCTCATCGGTCTGTCCGGCCCGCAGGCGTGTCCAGAGCGTCCCAAGCTGGCCCGACACGCGGCTTTCGGCGCGGATACCGTTGGATCTGTAGGCCGACACTTCGCTCAAGACACCACTCCAAGAAGATACATTTTAACAGATGGTGAATCATTGTCGCGAAAAAGAGGAAAAACTGTGGCCATTTTCGCCACAAGCGTGCATACCAGAGAGAAGGACACGAAACGTTGAGGTAGGCATGGAAGGCATGAAACCGGCTAGGGTGCGTTCAGCTCGGTTGTTCTTTCCAGTAATCAGTCCGCAAGTACTTCCCGAGGCAACCACCCGTGAACGCATCCTCCTGAAGGAGGCCGCAGAACAACCACAGGACAGCAGGACCGACCCGCTTTTGGGCGGTGCGCTCAAAGCGACAACCCTGACCTTTACAAACATCCACAAGCACGGCGACCTCTTCGTCGACTTCATGCGCATGCGGCATAAGGTGTTTATCGAAGGCAAGGGATGGGATCTACCGGAAACTGACGGAATCGAGTTCGATCAATACGATACGGCCCAGGCCCGCATGATCGCGATTCACAGTTACGGTGAGGTTCTTGCCGGCATCCGGCTGTTGCCAACCACCTCCAGGGTTGGCCTGCACAGTTATATGCTGCGCGATGCCCAGCTTGGATTGCTGGACAGTCTGCCGCGGGACATCCTCTTTTTCGAGGCACCCGTTTCGCCGCTGATCTGGGAGGCGACGCGATTGTTCATCAAGCCTGACGTGCCCGCGAAGCTGCGGGCGCAGGTTCAGGTGCAGCTGATGACCGAGATGGCGAAGGTCGCGCGCGAGGCTGGCGCAACCCATGTCATCGGGATTGTTCCCGCCGTGTTCCGGCGATGGATGGCCCGTATCGGCATGTCCGCCTCGCCCGTGGGGGCGCCGCTGGTTATTGATGGCGACAAGGTCTGTGCCGCGCTGTTCCCGGTGATCGAATTCGTGAACTGACGGCAGCACCAGACCGCAGGCAGAACGGGCGTGACCGTGAAAACCGGCGCGGTCCCCCATTCAAGCCACCCGCCCGAGCAGGCTGGCTTCCCAGAGTTTGCGCACCTGCTGCCCCAGTTGCAGCGCGTCGAAGGGCTTGGTGATCGTGCCCAACACGCCGGGACCGTTCAGGTCTTTCAGCTCGCGCTCCGTCGCTTTCGCCGTCAGGAAGATGGCGGGAGTCGATGCGAATTTCGGCATGGCGCGCAGCAGCCGGAATGCCTGCGGCCCCGACAGGCCCGGCATCATGACATCCAGCAAAAACAGATCCGCCTCGATGGTATCAGCAAGGCGCACCACCTGATCGCCGCTTTCGAACTGCACCAGCGGCAGCCCGGCGACCATCTCCAGCGCAATCTGGACGAGGACCCTGATATCCGGGCAATCATCGACGTGTACGATTCTGGGATCTGACATCGCTTTCGTCCCCAAGATTCCCCCGGCCGCGCTGCTTCTGTTCCTGCACGACGGGGCACGCACCTGCTGCATACGATTGTTGTGCCCGCCCATTGTGGCGACAACATGGCCCTGAGGCTGCATTAATAAGGCCGCCCAAGGCCGGGCGGCGGCGGGGCAACAAGAGACTGTCGGGCAGCACTCACGGTGATTTGCCACGGCAGCCCTCCCCCAAACACAGCAAATCAGGGCTGACACCCAAAACCGGATCATCCGGGTAGGTCTTTGAAAAGATGGGATCACCGGACCACGGTGATGCGCCATCGGCCGAATTTACCGGCCTCGATTCTCTCCCTTCTCCGCCGCTCCCGATTGGCCAGAAGACAGCGACGTTCGTGAACCATCAGGAATATGGCGGATCGTCAGGTGCGTTGGCGGATCTGCCGGAAAACCTGTCACCACGAGATGCAGGGTGGCCGGGCGAATCCGCAGCCTCTCCCCTACCGCAACCGGCGCATTCCCTGTTCTGCCCGTCCCGCATTCAGTTCGCGCAAGGTCAAAGGATCGGTCCAACGATTGCCAGGGCGTTGTTCCACAGCCTGCGTCCCGGCCCCCAGGCCTGAACCTCTTCGAACGGGACAAGTCTGCTTTGCGCAAGATACTCTTCCTGCCGCGCCCGCATCGCGGTGGTGGTGTCTGCGTCCTGAAGCAGGATGTTGTTTTCATAATTCAGATCGAAACTGCGGCGATCCATGTTGGCGGAGCCGATCAGCGTGATCTGGCCATCCATGGTCAGGGACTTGGTATGGAGAAGCCCATGCTGGAACTCATAGATCTTCACGCCTGCTTCCAGAAGGCTTTCGTAGTAGCTTCGGCTGGTGGCGCCGACAGCAAAATCGTCATTGCGGGCCGGGAGGATGATCCTCGTATCGACGCCGCGCGCGGGACAGGCGCAAAGCGCCTGCTGGAGCGCGGGTGTCGGCACATAATAGGGCGTCGTGATAAACACGGACCGGCGCGCGGCGAAGATCAGCGAAGTGAACATTTCGGGCATCGCCAGCGTCCGGAATGTCGGGCCGGTTCCGACCACCTGCGCAGCAAATCCCGCCTGTGCAGGCGGCAGCGGCGCGGTCAGCAGGTCAGAGATGTCGTCGCCACCATTGCTCATCCAGTCGCTTGCGAAAAGGTGCTGGTTCTCGCGCACGACCGGCCCGGTGAACCGCATCACCGCATCCACCCATGGCCCATACCGGGCCTTTGGCAGGAAAGCGGGGTCCGCACAATTCTGGCTGCCGCAGAAGGTTGCGGCATTGTCGATCACAACGATCTTTCGGTGATTGCGCAGGTCGATCCGGCCATTGAAGATGCGCAACAGCGGATTGCCAACGCGCAGGGCCGAGCGGGTGCGAACCCCGGCGGCCCCCATCCGCCGCCAAAGCCCGGACTTCAGCAGCGCGCGCGACCCGAGGTCGTCGACCATCGCACGGCAAGCCACGCCCCGGCCTGACGCGCGCATCAGGGCCTCGGCAACCTTCTGCCCGTTGTGATCATCGAGCCAAATATAGAACAACAGATGGACATGATCGCGCGCCCCGTCGATGGCCGCCACCATCTCGTCAATGGCAGCATCAGAGTTTTCCATCAACCGTGCGGTGTTGCCGCCCACCGCCGGGTAGCCAGAAATGGATTGCCCGACACGAAACAGCGGTGCAAATTCCGGATGCAGATCCGGGGCGTTTTCAGGCGCAGCCCAGCCATCGGCATCTTCGGGACGCGGCAGGCCGCTGAACTCGGACTTCAGCCTTGCAACACGCTTGCGCCCGACGCTGGTCTGGCCCAGCAGCAGATAGGCTAGGGCCCCCAGATATGGCAGGACCATTACGACAAGCAGCCATGCCATACGGGATTCCGGCTGCCGATGGCGGCGCAGCAGAATGTGCACCGCGCAAACCCCGACAACCATAACATGCAGAACGAGATAGAACAGAGTGCTGCCTCCGCTGCAATCGGACGAAACGGCTGACGACCTGCCGCGCCCTCAGGCTTGCGGGGCGGGTCTGCCTGGCGGAATGATGCGGCTGTGCGGCCTCCGGTTTCAAGGCCTGAACGGCAGAGCATGAGCGCGGGCAGCCCTTTCCGGCCAATGACCGCGCAGCCAGAACGGCCTTGGAAACAGGCCCTGGGTCGTGTTGCCAAAACGGATTCCTCTCCGCGGTCGTCTGTACTTCAAGATCATCTCTGCGTGGGGGGTGAGCTTGGCATGCAACCTGATGTCCGTCGACGAATGGGCATTCTTTGAGGGCTTCATCCGGGCAGTCCGGCATCCGAACGGGCGCAAGCCGGCGGGCCATCGGCTTGTTCTGGATGGCATTTTCTGGATCGCGCGGACCAGTGCGCCGTGGCGGGACGTGCCAGAGGAGTTTGGCAAGTGGTCATCTGTCTGCCGGCAGTTTCGGCGCTGGACGCTCGCCGGGCTGTGGGAGGACGTTCTGGATGGCTTGAACCACGCGGGGCTGGCTGCGCGAAAGGCTGCCGCGATAGCTGGCAATGAACTGAAACTTCACGGCTTTTGAGCCACAAAGAACTGAGCCGTTTTTAGCACCGCCCTCTCCTCCCTGAGAATGCGGTTCTCTTTGCGCAAGCGCTCATTCTCGCGAAGAAGATCAGCACCATGTTCCGGTGCCTTCGCCGCATCGGAAATCGACCCTATCCATTTGCCGAGCGTGGAAAGCCCAATCCTAAGATCAGACGCACCCTGCCGCCGTGTCAGACCGCTGGTGAGCGCGATGCGAACCGCATCCCGGCATCCTGTTTGAAATCGTCGCTGTGTGCCCTTGCCATATCCTGTCTCCTTTGGTGAGGGCATCGCTCTCGGAAGACCGGAACGGAACCGGTGCAGGTCCAGAGTGCAGCCTCACGCAGAAGTTCCGGCCGGTGGGGCGGCTGCGTGACTTGACTGCACCGCCCGATGTCTTGTCCATGGGGGCGATGCGCGGCACGGCCCTGTCGGGTTGGCTCCGCACGGCCCTATCATGAAGCAGCCTGATGTTCCCGACACTTGACCAGATTCTCCCCTCGCTCCAGTCACTCGGTATCCTCGGGTACTGGCTGGTCGGCGGAGCCTCGATGCTGGAGGCCTACTTTCTTACCGGCATCGTCATTCCGGGCACATTGATTGTCGATGCGGGCGGCATTCTTGTACAGCGTGGCCTTCTGGATTTCCTCGATCTGGTCTGGTTCGTGGCGGTCGGGTCCATCCTCGGCTCGGAGATGAGTTACTGGACCGGCCGTCTGGCGAAAGATCGTCTGCCCGGCCGCAGGCGCATCGAGAACTCTGCCGCCTTCGCGCGGGCGACCCGGCTTTTTGCCAGACACGGGGGAGTGGCGTTGGTGATCGGGCGCTTTCTGGGGCCGGTTGCAGGCCTGGTGCCGCTTGCCGCGGCGCTGGCTGGTATGGAGCGTCGGCGGTTTCTGATCTGGAACATCATCGGCAGCGTGCCCTACGCATTTGTGCATGTCGCAATCGGTGATGCGCTTGGCGGTGCGCTTGGGCAGATCGGCGGGTCAGTGACCCGTGTGGCGGTTCTGATCGGGGCGATCCTTCTGCTGCTGGCCGTGCTTTGGGGGCTGCTCTACAGTCTGCTGCGGCTTCTGCCGCTTGCGGGCATGGTCCTGGCGGCGGCGCTGCGCGGGATTGCCGAAATTCCCCTGATGGCGAAGGCACTGAAGCGCCATCCAAAAACGGTTCACCGGGTCGTGGCACGGTTTGACCGCAGCACCTTCACCGGGCTGCCGCTGACATTTCTGTCGCTTCTGATCATCTATATCGGCGTGGTCTGGATCGACACGGCCATGGATTTCGCTCTGGATGCGTCGATGGCTGCGCTGGACATGCGGCTTGCCGAACTGATCCATCAATTCTGGTCGCCTGCGCCCATCCGCATCGCCTCGTGGATCACCATACCGGGGGGCGTGCGGGTGGTGGCGCCGCTGGTCGCCGCAACCTTGATCTGGCTCGTGCTGGCGGGGCAGAGGCCGCTGGCCACAGGCCTGACTGTATCGGTTATGGGCAATACGCTGACGGTCTCATTGCTCAAGCACGCTTTCGGCAGGTCACGTTCACCGCTGGGGTATTTTGTGGAAACCTCTGGCAGCTTTCCCTCCGGCCATGCCGCAGTTTCGGTCGCGGCCTATGGGATGCTGACCTATGTACTGTGGCGGACAAGGGTCTTGCGGGCAGAGTCGGCGCTGCTGCTGGCGGGTCTTGTCGCCTTCGCCATTGGCGTCAGCCGGATCTACCTGATCGAGCATTACCTCAGCGATGTGCTGAACGGCTGGCTCGTGGGGGCGCTGTGGCTGACAATCGGAATTGCGGTGGCCGAATGGCTTTCATCGCGCAGCTTTGCGCACCGCCCGGTTCGGGGCAGGACAAGGATTGCGGGCCAGATGGCGATGATTGCCATTGCCGGGTTTGCGACGGTCGGACTCTGGCGTCACGAGCCCGCCCGCAATGCACCTGCACACATCGCGGATGTGACGGTTTCCGGCCCGCTGGCCCTTTCCGGCCCGGATCTGCCCGTGATGACCGAGTCGCTGATCGGCACACCGGTCGATGCAATCTCTCTGGTTGTGTTTACGCGGGATGAGCGGCCCCTGTCGAACGACATGGAGGCCGCCGGCTGGACCCCGGCGCCGCCGCCCTCGCCGGGACGCATCCTTGATGCGATTTCGGCCGCGATCATCGGGAATGAAGACCCGACTGTTCAGATGGTGACGCATTTCTGGCGTGGGATGCCGGGCGATCTGACATTTTCGGCCCCTTCGGGCGGCACAGCGACACTGTCGGTGCGCCACCCTCATGCCCGCTTCTGGCGCACCGAATATGTAACCCCTGACGGGTTCCGCGCCTGGGTCGGCGCAGTGGGGCTTGATGACGATGCAGACCGCGCGCCGGACCAGGAAATTCCCGCCGATCAGGGTTTGAATGACAGCCTCGTACAGGCTTTGATCGGGCAAGGCGCGACCGCGCGGGGCAGGATTTCCTTACCGCTCGAAGGCAGTTCCGGCCCGGCGTCGATGGCTGCCGATATCACCGTTCTGGTCATAGGGCACTGAATCCGACCTCAAGCCGTGTGACCAAGACAGGAAAGGGCGGCGCAGATTCGTGATCTGCCACGCTGCTTTGCGCGCCCCGACGCCAGCGCAGGAGGCAGGGGACGGTCGCATTCCAAGGGGCATTCCGCGATTGGGGTCAAATTACGGGGAGGATGACGTTCGCACGGGGCTGCACTGCTTGACCCTGTCTTCATTCCTGAGGAAGGTGGCACTCCACCATCTGCATCGCCGGGCCGCGTATCTGTCAGGCGCGAGAGGCCATGATGCAGGCATCGGGGAGCTGCCATGTTCGATCTGATCCAGCGGGCCATAATTCCGATAGTTGCGGCGGTTCTTGCACTTGCCGCCCTTCTGGCCGGATGGGTCTGGGTGGCTTTGCTGCTTCTGGCGGTCGTTGCGCTTGGCATCTACGATTTCCTCCAGCGTGACTGGACGATTACCCGAAACTTTCCGGTTGCGGGGCGCATTCGCTGGCTGTTCTACCGCCTGCGCCCTTATCTGCGCGCCTATATCGTCGAGGACGATCTGCATGGCACGCCTTATTCCTTCGAGGCACGCAATCTGGTCCATGCCCGTGCACGGGGCGAGACGGACACCCATCCTTTCGGCACCGAACGCGATGTCGATGCCGAAGAGTATCACTGGATCGGCCATTCTATCGCGCCAGAGCCTGACCCCGATATCAGCCCGCGTGTCATTGTCGGCAATGATCAGTGCGCGCGGCCCTATTCGGCCTCGGTGCTGAATATCAGCGCAATGAGTTTCGGGGCGCTTTCGGCCAATGCGGTGCGGGCGCTGAATCTGGGAGCGAAGAAGGGCAACTTCTATCACGACACGGGCGAGGGTGGCCTTTCTCCCTATCATCTGGAACATGGCGGCGATCTGGTCTGGGAACTGGGGTCAGGCTATTTCGGGGCGCGGGATAAGGACGGGCGTTTCGACGCCGGGAAATTCCGTGACAACGCGGCCCATGACGCCGTGCGGATGACCGAGATCAAGCTGTCGCAGGGGGCCAAGCCCGGCCATGGCGGGCTGTTGCCCGCCGCCAAGGTCACAGAGGAGATCGCCCGCATCCGGCAGGTGCCCGCGCATCAGGATTGCCTGTCGCCGCGCGGCCATTCGGCCTTTTCGACTCCGATACAGATGATGGAATTCGCGGCCCGGATGCGTGATCTGTCTGGCGGCAAGCCGGTGGGGCTGAAACTGTGCATTGGTCAGCCGCACGAGCCTTTCGCCATGATCAAGGCCATGCTGGAGACCGGCATCTATCCCGATTTCATCGTTGTCGACGGTGGAGAGGGTGGCACCGGCGCCGCGCCGCTGGAACTGTCCGACTGGGTCGGTATGCCGCTGACAGAGGGGCTGGTCCTGATGCGCAACGCGCTGGTCGGGGCGGGCATCAAGGACAAGGTTCGGCTGGCGGCGAGCGGCAAGGTCTATTCCGGCATGGGGCTGGCGGAAAACATCGCGCTGGGCGCGGACTGGTGCAATGCCGCACGGGCCTTCATGCTGTCGGTTGGTTGTATCCAGGCGCAGCGCTGCCACCTCGGCACCTGCCCGACAGGCGTGACCAGCCAGGACCCGGGCCGTCAGCGCGGCCTCATCCCCGAAGTGCAGGGTGAACGCGCCGCACGGTTCCACGCCAAGACGCTGGAAGCGATGGCTGACATCGTCGCAGCGGCGGGCTTCAGGCACCCGCAGGATCTGCAACCCCATCATCTGATGCACCGCACCGGCCCGGAAAAGGCCATGCCGATGGATCGCATCCACACCTTCCTGCCCGAAGGCATCCTGCGCGATTCACCCGACGATACAATCTACGCCGACTGGTGGGCGGCCGCCCGGGCCGACAGTTTCCGCCCCGGCATCGATCTGGTTCCTGCGCGGGCCGCTGCCAAGAATATCCCTGCCGAAATGTGAGGTGAACCATGTCCCGCTCCGTTGCCGAAGTCATGGTGGAGACCCTGATCACCGCCGGGGCGAAGCGATGCTGGGGCATCGTCGGCGACACGATCAACCATTTCACCGATGCGATCCGGCGCTCTGAAATGCGGTGGGTCCATGTACGGCACGAAGAGGCGGGTGGTCTGGCGGCAGGGGCCGAGGCCTATATGACCGGCGAACTGGCGGTCTGCGCCGGAACCTGCGGACCGGGCAGCCTGCATTTCGTCAACGGTATTTTCGAATCCCACCGCAACGGCGCGCCGGTGGTGCTGATCGCCTCTGACGTGGCGCGGACAGAGGCTGGGCTGGGCTTTCCCCAGGCCGTCGACCAGCGCAAGATCTACGAACAATGCAGCGTCTTTTGCGAATATGTCAGCCACCCCGATCAGGCCCGGCGCATCGTTGCACTGGCCGCGCAGGCGGCACTGAACAAGGGCGGCGTGGCAGTCGTGATCGTCAATGGCGACATGTTCACCGAAAGGACGGAGGACGCGCTGGATTGGGCGGTGCATCGCCCGGCGCCGGTGCTGCGCCCTTCGGATCGCGAGCTGGAGGTGCTGGCAAGCGCGCTCAACGAAGCCGACAAGGTCACGATCTACGCCGGGATCGGCGCAAGGGAGGCGCATGATCCGGTGATCGCGCTGGCGAAGGTGCTGGCCGCGCCGGTCGTCCATACCAGCCGGGCCAAGGAGTTCATCGAACCGGACAACCCGTTCAATGTCGGCATGACCGGCATTCTGGGGAACAAGGCAGGGGTAGATGCCATCGACCGCGCCGACATCATGCTGTGCCTCGGCACCGATTTCGCCTGGACGCAGTTCTACCCCGATGGAAAGCACGTCATCCAGATCGACCGCGAGGCCACCCATCTGGGCCGCCGCGCGCCGATCCGTCTGGGGCTGGTTGGCGATATCGGCCCAACCCTTGAGGCGCTTCTGCCCCGCCTGTCCGGGGATCGCGACCAGACCCATCTGCAACAGGCGCTGAAGCAATGGGAGGAGGATCGGGAGGGGTATGAGCGGGAAGCGAATGAGCCCGACCCGGCGTTGATCCATCCGCAGGCCGTTGCCCGGATGCTCGACAGTCTGGCAGCGGAAGACGCGATTCTGACAGCGGATGGCGGCTCTCCGCAGGTCTGGCTGCTGCGTCATGTCGCGGCACGCGGCCAGCGCAGGTTCCTGATCAGTCTTCTGCACGGCACCATGGCCAATGCCTATCCGCAGGCCATGGGGGCGGCGGCGGCCTATCCGGGCCGGCAGGTCATCGCCATGTGCGGCGATGGCGGAATGACCATGCTGATGGGCGATCTGCTGACGCTGGTACAGGAAAAACTGCCAGTGAAGCTTCTGATCTTCAACAACGGCAGTCTTGGCTTCGTCGAGATGGAACAACGGGTCGAGGGGCTTCTGGACAGTTATACCGAATTGCAGAACCCTGATTTCGCTGCGCTGGCCCGCACCTGTGGCCTCAGCGGATGGCGGGCAGAGAATGCGGATGATCTGGAAAGCGCGATGACTGCCTGGCTGGCCGCTGAAGGCCCCGCGCTGCTGGATGTAAAGGTCAACCGCATGGAGCTGGTCATGCCGCCGCATGTGAAACCTTCGCAGGTTGCATCGACGGCCATGTTTGGCATCCGGGCGATGCTTGATGGCCGGACGAAGGAAGTTGTCGCGCTGTTGCGTGACAATTTCCTGCGGTGAGACGCGTGGACCTGATCATCCCTGACCGCCTTTTTGCGATCTCTGCGGCCAGTGGCATATGTCCACCGGCATGATACGCGGGCTGTTTCAACCTCACCGGCATCGGTATGCAGACCGCACCTCTTCTGGTTCGTTTGCTGAACTGCGGGCCGGTGGGGCTGATCTGGATTGCGGGGCTATGCTGGCACGGATCTGGCGCCGGGGGGTGATGGACACGATCAAGACGTGGCGGCTGAGTTCAGCAATTCAGCGGCATTTTCTCTGTCATGTTTCCGGGGGGCTGTCATCATGGCCGCTGGCTCGATCCGGGGTCTCGCCAACCTGTCGCAAAGGATGATGTGATGTGCGAGTTGTTCGCCATGAGCGCGTCGCGCCCGACCATCGTGGAATACACGCTGGACCGCTTTGCCCGAGAGGGCGGAGAGCGGCACCGCAACCGCGATGGCTGGGGCATCGTTTTCGCCGAGGATCGCGATGCCCACATCTTCCGCGAGGCTACACCAGCTGCCGACAGCGCACTTGCCCGGATGGTTGTTGAACGCGAGATCCCCTGCCGTCATCTGATCGCGCATGTCCGGCGTGCCTCGAAAGGTGAGCCGCATCTGGCGAACACCCACCCGTTCACGCGGGTCCATGCCGGGCGGATGCATCATTTCGCCCATAACGGCACGCTGCATGGCATAGATGATCTGGCGCCCGGATTGCGCGCTGAGTGTGTGGGGGACACCGATTCCGAACTGGCCTTCCTGCTGTTGCTGCGCGCCTTGCAGGATGTGCCGCATGGGGCAGAGGAGACAACCCTGCGGTTTGATATCTTTCGCCGTTTCGCCGCGCAGATGGCCGTACTCGGCGATGCGAACTTCCTGTTCTTTGATGGCGAAACCCTGTTCGCCCATGCGCACAAGCGTATCTTTGAAACAGAAACCGGCCTTTCCCATCCGATGCCGCCGGGGCTTTGCATCCGCGATTTCGCACAAGGCAGCGAAGAAGGACCATGGCGTGGCCATGGGTTACGCATCGACGATCTGCCTGCGCGCATTGTCCTTCTGGCGAGTGTTCCGCTCAGTCTTCATGGCTGGAAACCACTGCCAGAAGCCAGCGCTCTGGCGCTGCGGGACGGGCATATCGTCAGCAGCAGTCTGTCCTGATCTCGCGCGCGAAGCCGGAGACCATCAGGCACCGCGCCGGCAAAAGGCTGATATCAAACAGCTTGCTTGCCCGGCGTCATCCCTGGAAGATGTGCAAATGAGCGGGTCGAAACAACATACTGAACTGTGCCATGTGTGCGGCAAGCCCTTTCCGGTCCACGCGCTTCGGCCATGGGTTGCGGTGCGCCCGGGGGTGGGCAAGATCATCGAGGCGGGCCACCCCGGCTGGCAGGATGGCAAATTCATCTGCGAGCCTGATCTGGCGCATGCACGCCGCGCTTATGTCGAGGCATTGCTTGAAGAGGAACGTGGCGAGCTTGGCGCCATCGAGCGGCAGGTCATCGACGCCATGGCAAGCCATGAAACCATTTCCCAGCCGGTGTCACAGGCATACCGGGAAAATCTGGGGTTCGGGGACCGGGTGGCGGACAGGGTCGCTTCCTTCGGCGGAAGCTGGACCTTTATCCTTGGCTTCCTGCTGGTGCTGGTTCTCTGGATGACTGTGAACGTGGTGCATCTGTTCCGGCAGCCCTTTGATCCCTACCCCTTCATCCTCCTGAACCTCGTTTTGTCGACACTGGCGGCCTTTCAGGCCCCGATCATCATGATGAGCCAGCGCCGCCAGGAGGAAAAGGACCGCCTGCGCGCCGAGAATGACTATCGCGTCAATCTCAAGGCAGAACTCGAAATCCGGCAGTTGCACGAAAAGATCGACCACCAGCTTTCCCGCCAATGGGAAAAGCTGGCTGAATTGCAGAAGATCCAGATTGATCTGCTGGAGGCAAACGGGCAGCGGCGGCGCTAAGGCCTGTTGCCAAAACGGATTCCCCTTCGCGGTCGTCTGTGCTTCAAGATCATCTCTGCGTGGGGGGTGACCATGGCACGCAACCTGATGTCCGTCGACGAATGGGCATTCTTTGAGGGCTTCATCCGGGCAGTCCGGCACCCGAACGGGCGCAAGCCTGCGGGCCATCGGCTTGTTCTGGATGGCATTTTCTGGAACGCGCGGACCAGTGCGCCGTGTCGGGACCTGCCAGAGGAGTTTGGCAAGTGGTCATCTGTCTGCCGGCAGTTGCGGCGCTGGACGCTCGCCGGGCCGTGGGAGGACGTCCTGGATGGTCCCGGCGAACGAGGGCATCGCCTTCCCTTTGGGCGCGCTGGACACCTTCACCACCTGTGGCGGCCCGGCGAACCTGTTGGAAACTGCCAACACTATCGGCCTGTCCCTCTACGCCCTCCAGCACCTGGACGAAAATACGCTTTCGAAATCACCGCCTTCGTAGCGGCAGCAACCACCAAAGAGTGCGCTGAACGGATCAGTGACACGACCGCCTCCGGTCGCTTCCCGGTGCGCGCGCTCTGCAGCGATCGCTGACCAGAAGATAGAATCGTTCAGTTCAGGCCAATCTGGCACCGCCGTCTCAAGCACCCACGACCGCAACCGCGCCCGCTGGCCCACCCATGAGCTTTGGGGCAAGGCGGGCGCGAGCGGGTCTCGCTGCGTGAAGTTTGCATCAATCCGCTGATGAACTGGCAGAACGATCAGCAGGAACGGAACGGGCAGCGCTACGGCGCACGAAAGGTGCAAGGCGGGCAATATGAGATCACCGTGACCTCAATCCGCACGGGGCAGGTGAAACTGACCCATGTGCAGGCTCGATACGAACCGAACGAGGTCTACGCCCTGCCCGAGTTCACTAACAATCTGTCCGAGCCACAGCGAACGACGCTCCGCCAGTTCTATGATGCCTGTAACCCTCGCCCCATGACAGACTTGGTTCAAGGTGGCGGCCCTGCACTAGCTATCGCGATTATGCAGTTCCAATGCACAGCCGAAGACCTATTGGCGGGGCTGGTCGAGGTGCTTTACGCCATGCGAAACGCCCTGCTGCGCGGAGAGGTCGATCCGGACGGTCAGGTGTTGGCCTGCTACCAACCTGCGTATCGCATCGTTATGGCCTTCTTAAGATGCGTTGCTTGACCCCAACAACAGTAGCCGATCCGGCCCCGCGCAGATTTCTTGCGCGTTGCTGCGCGGACACGATCGAGCGTAGCACTGATGTAGCACCGTGTGCTTCCACGTTGCTTCCACGGGTTTTCGGAACGCGGAAATCCGCCCGTGTGGGCGGCTGGTAACGTGTTGATCTGTAATTATAAATTTGGTTGCGGGGGCAGGATTTGAACCTGCGGCCTTCAGGTTATGAGCCTGACGAGCTACCGGGCTGCTCCACCCCGCGTCCGGGTGTTTTTTGTATCGTTGATGGGGTCTTTTCTAGGTTTGGCGGTGACCTACTCTCCCACGTCTTGAGACGCAGTACCATTGGCGTGTTGGCCCTTAACGGCCGAGTTCGGGATGGGATCGGGTGTTTAGCCAGCGCTATGACCACCAAACCGAGGAAAGACCCGTTTATGAGGAACATCAGGCGCAGTAGCGCTTGTTCAGGTTTTGAGCTTTTGACCAGTCTTGCTGTTACTGGATCAAATCAAGCCTATCGAGCAATTAGTACCGGTCAGCTGAATGCATTGCTGCACTTACACCTCCGGCCTATCGACGTGGTGGTCTTCCACGGCTCTCAAGGGAGACCTTGTTTTGAAGGGGGCTTCCCGCTTAGATGCCTTCAGCGGTTATCCTGTCCGTTCATAGCTACCCAGCACTGCCGTTGGCACGACAACTGGTCCACCAGTGGAACGTTCACCCCGGTCCTCTCGTACTAGGGGCAACTCTTCTCAAGTCTCCTACACCCACGGCAGATAGGGACCGAACTGTCTCACGACGTTCTAAACCCAGCTCACGTACCTCTTTAAATGGCGAACAGCCATACCCTTGGGACCTGCTCCAGCCCCAGGATGAGATGAGCCGACATCGAGGTGCCAAACGATGCCGTCGATATGGACTCTTGGGCATCATCAGCCTGTTATCCCCAGAGTACCTTTTATCCGTTGAGCGATGGCCCTCCCACTTGGGACCACCGGATCACTATGGCCGACTTTCGTCTCTGCTCGACTTGTCAGTCTTGCAGTCAGGCTGGCTTCTGCCATTGCACTCAACGAGCGATTTCCGACCGCTCTGAGCCAACCTTCGCGCGCCTCCGTTACGATTTGGGAGGCGACCGCCCCAGTCAAACTCCCCACCATGCATGGTCCCGGACCCGGATGACGGGCCGCGGTTAGACATCAAGAGTGCGAAGGGTGGTATCTCAAGGGAGGCTCCACAGAAACTGGCGTCTCTGCTTCGATGCCTACCACCTATCCTGCACATCACAATCCTGATGCCAGTGCAAAGCTGGAGTAAAGGTTCATGGGGT
This sequence comes from Gemmobacter sp. LW-1, assembly GCF_001303875.1. NCBI lineage: Bacteria > Pseudomonadati > Pseudomonadota > Alphaproteobacteria > Rhodobacterales > Paracoccaceae > Gemmobacter > Gemmobacter sp. LW-1. The sequence goes on from NZ_LJSC01000026.1 coordinate 34,603, forward strand.
CTTTCCGTCTAACCGCGGGAAGTGTGCATCTTGACACACAGTTCAATTTCGCTGAGTCCACATCAGAGACAGCGGGGAGATCGTTACGCCATTCGTGCAGGTCGGAACTTACCCGACAAGGAATTTCGCTACCTTAGGACCGTTATAGTTACGGCCGCCGTTTACTGGGGCTTCAATTCAGAGCTTGCACCCCTCCTTTTAACCTTCCAGCACCGGGCAGGCGTCAGACTGTATACGTCGCCTTACGGCTTCGCACAGCCCTGTGTTTTAAGTAAACAGTCGCCACCCCCTGGTTTGTGCCCCCCTCCCATGCTTGCGCACAAGAGGGGCTCCCTTCTCGCGAACTTACGGGAGCATTTTGCCGAGTTCCTTTGATGTGGTTCTCTCAAGCGCCTTGG